>JAOPVI010000228.1 GCA_025966225.1 Mycobacterium sp.
AGGTTACCGGCGGGTAGGTGCTGGCCGTGCGCGAGCTTCTGGCGGTGCGGGAAATCTCTGCACGGAGTGTCATCGGACCGCCGATAAAGTTGGCCCGTGCGTGTGGGAGTCTTTGCCATCGTTTTCGCATTGGCCGTCGGTGGGTTGACGGTGGCCGCACCTAAGGGCATCTGGTGGGCCACCCTTCGGATACTACGACCATAAGGACGACCAGAACTGTCGGGTCGGGCCGTCGTGGTCGGACGCGACGACCAGCAGCTGGGACGAAGTCCCCAGGGGTGCAACAGTTCTCGTTCTCAACGATGGGCCGATCGTCGATCTGAGCGGCACGGTGGTGGTGCCCGCCGCGCCAGGCCACGGGCGCTGAAGCGCGGCTAGCTCCGCAGGTGCCGCTTGATCCGCGCCAGCATCGCCGACATGCCCCGCAACCGCAGCGGGCTGATCAACGCCGCCAAGCCCAGTTCGGAGTAGAAGTCGTCGGGCACCGCCAGGATTTCGTCGGCCGAATGGTCGTCGAGACCGGCGGCCAGAATCGCGGCGAACCCTCGCGTGGTGGGCGCTTCGGCCGGCGCGCTGAAGTATAGCCGGACGTGTTCGCGGTTCCCGGCGTCGACGTGTAGGAACAACGGCGACTGACACTCGGGCACCGGCTCCATCGCCGCCTCTTCGAGATCGTCCGGCAGCGGCGGCAATTCGTTGGCGAACTCGAGCAGCATCTGCAGCTTGTCCTGGCCCTGCATCTCGGCGAAGTCCGATACCACCTCGGCCAGCGCCGCCGGCATGGTCATGGCGCTTCGCCAGGCTCTTCCCCGACGGCCACCGGGACGCGTACGGCGTTACCCCACTCCGTCCAGGAGCCGTCGTAGTTGCGGACCCCTTCCTTGCCGAGCAGGTGCGTGAGCACGAACCAGGTGTGGCTGGACCGCTCTCCGATGCGGCAGTACACCACCGTCTTGTCGTCCGGCGTCAGGAAGCCGTACAGGTCGTCGAGTTCGGCGCGGCTGCGGAACTTGCCGCTGTCCTCGGCCGCCTTGGCCCATGGAATCGACGTGGCCGTGGGAATGTGGCCGCCCCGCAACGCGCCCTCTTCCGGATAGTCGGGCATGTGCGTGCGTTCGCCCGTGTATTCCTGCGGCGACCGCACGTCGATCAGCGGTTGCTTGCCGAGAATTCCGAGCACCTCGTCCTTGAATGCCCTGATCGGCGCGTCGTTGCGTTCGACGACCGGATAGCCGGTGGTCTGCTTGGACGGCACCTCGAGGGTGGTGTCCCGACTGTTGGACACCCACAGGTCGCGCCCGCCGTCGAGCAGTCGGACGTCGGGGTGGCCGAACAACGTGAACACCCACAGCGCGTAGGCCGCCCACCAGTTGCTCTTGTCGCCGTAGATCACGACCGTGTCGTCCCGGCCGATGCCCTTGCGGTTCATCAGGTCGGCGAACTGGGCGCCGTCGATGTAGTCGCGCACGTGCGGGTCGTTGAGGTCGGTGTGCCAGTCGATCTTCACCGCGCCGGGGACGTGCCCGGTGTCGTACAGCAGCACGTCCTCGTCGGACTCGACGATGGCCAGGCCCTGGCGGCCGATGTTGCCCGCCAGCCAGTCGGCGGTCACCAGCCGTTCCGGATGGGCGTACGCGACTAGCGAGGGATGCGGATCTGCGGGAAGCGCCACACCGGCAAGCCTACTGGCAACCCAATGAAGCGCTAGCTCCGTATCGAGGGCAGGTTGGACCGGTACCAGGACACCGTCTCGACGATGCCGCCAATCAGCGAGTAGTTGGGCCGCCAGCCGCTGCGGCGCAACGTGCTGACGTCGAGCAGCCTGCGGGGGGTGCCATCCGGTTTTCGGGTGTCCCAACGCGTTTCGCCCGAGTAGCCGATGGCTGTGGCGACGATGTCGGCGATGTCGGCGATGGTGTGGTCCTCGCCGGAGCCGACGTTGACCGGCTGAGGCCCATTGAAGCGATCCAGTAGGTGCAGACATGCGTCGGCCAGGTCGTCGACGTGCAGCAGGTCCCGGCGTGGATGGCCGCTTCCCCAGTTGATGACGACGGGGTCACCCTGCGCATGGGCCTCGTCGTAGCGGCGGATCAGCGCGGGCAACACGTGGCTCGACTTCGGGGAGAAGTTGTCGCCGGGACCGTGGAGGTTGGTCGGCATCGCAGAGATCCACGGCAGTCCGTATTGGCGACGCACCGCCTGCACTTGCACGATGCCCGCGATCTTGGCGATCGCGTACGCGTCGTTCGCCGGATCCAACGGCCCGGTCAGCAGGGCGTCCTCGGTGATCGGCTGCGGCACGAACTTCGGATAGACGCACGACGAGCCGAGCAACAGCAGCCGATTCACCCCGGTGTGCAGGGCCGCGTCCAGCACGTTGACCTGGATCTGGAGGTTCTCCGAGATGACGTCGACGGGGCGGCTGCTGTTGGCCAAGATGCCGCCGACGCGAGCGGCGGGGAGCACGACCACTTTCGGACGGTACTTGCCGAAGAATTCGAAGGTGGCCGCCCGATCCGTCAGATCGAGCACGTCGCGGGGACGCACCAGCAGCTCGCTGAAGCCCTCGGCTTGCAGCTTGCGGTGAATCGCCGCGCCCACCATGCCGCGGTGTCGGGCGACGAACACCGGTGCCGCGCGGTCGAGCGGACCTGGTGTGAAGTCGACTGCCGGCTCCCTCGTGGTCAACTTCACGACTGCACCAGCGGCGTGTCGATCCACGGCGTGCCCCCACATTCCAACGTGGACCTCGTACCCTTGGCCAGTAGCAACTCGGCCAGGCAGGACCCGTCCTGACCGGTGATCCCGGTGATGAATGCCTTCTTCATCGATGCGCGCTCCCGCTGCCTTTAAAGAATTGCCAAAAGCTGGCTGATGGGATTATGGCAAAGATTCTCAGCTTGGCGAGCTGTTCTGTCGATCCGCCGGTTCCTCGCCTGTTCGACCACGCAGATCGTGGCCAATCTCACTCATGCGGAGCCTGTCCGCAAGATGTTCGAGGTGGCTCAGTACATAGTTTGCTTTTACAGAATAGTTTGCCGAGCGGCCCTGCTTGCACTCAGGGCAGAGCGTTGGTGACCCACAGGTCCGCGATCGACAACCCTGCCCGTTCGAACAGCGACCGGGTCAGCGGAAGGCCGATGCCGATGACGGCAGACGGGTCACCGGCCACGCCGTCGACGAACCATCCGCCGAGACCGTCAAGCGTGAACCCGCCAGCCACGGTGGTCGGCTCACCGCTACGGGCATATGCGGCGAGCTCGGCTGGCGGTGGATTGCCGAAATGCACCGTGGTGCAGGAGGCCGCGGCCAGTTCGCACTCAATCGCATTGTCGCGCAACCGGATCACGCAGTGACCTGTGTACAGCTGCCCCGAGCTGCCTGCCATTGCCCGCCAGCCCGCGACGACGGCCGACTCCGACTCCGGCTTGCCCCACAATCTTCCGTCGCGGAAGAGCATGGAATCGCATCCGATCACCACGCAGTCGACGGCGACGTCGCTCGGCAGCGTGCCTGCGACCGCTCTGGCCTTCGCCTTGGCCAATGCGATGGTGACGTCACCGGGAGGGGAGCCGTCGGGAAGTCCGGCGACGATCGCATCCTCGTCGACGCCCGACACGATGACCAGCGGATCGATGCCGGCTTGACGCAACACTCGTAGCCGACCGGGGGAGGCCGAGGCGAGCACGACTCGCGTCATCGTTGATGTTCTTCGCGCAAGCGGCTCATCAAGTTTGATTTTCTTCGCGCAAGCGGCTCATCAACGCCGCATGTGGGTTCTTTCCACCAGCGTCACGTTCTGCCAGCTGTGCACCGAGTAGCGAAGTTTGTCGACCGGCAGGCCCCACATGTTGAGTTCCTGCGGACCGGGCTCCGCCGTGCCGCCACCGCTTGCGAGCAGGCACACCAGCGCGGCCAGGTCTTGATCGGACGGATTGCCCTTGAGGATCCTGATCTCCGGCACGGCCGAGTCGACGGGCGCATCGATGGTCAGGTCTTGCGGGTCGGAGATCTCGATGATGTCGACGTCTTGCGACACGGCTAGTCCGTTCGTCGGGTCGGGCGGGTGAGAGCGGGATTACAGCGGGATGTTGCCATGCTTCTTCGGCGGTAGCTGCACGACCTTGCGCTCGAGCAGGCGTAGCGCCGACGAGATGTAACCGCGCGTGTGCGACTGCGGGATGACGGCGTCGACTTAGCCCCGCTCGGCGGCGACATACGGATTGACCAACGTGTCCTCGTAGTCCTGCTGGAGCTCCAGGCGAAGGGCGTCGACGTCGGCGCCGTCCTTGGCCGCTTCCTTGAGCTGGCTGCGATAGACGAAGCCGACGGCACCAGAGGCACCCATCACGGCGATCTGCGCGGTCGGCCACGCCACGTTTACGTCGCAGCCCATGTCCTTGGAGCCCATCACGCAGTACGCGCCTCCGTAGGCCTTGCGGGTGATGACGGTGATCTTGGCGACGGTCGCCTCGCCGTAGGCGTACAGCAGCTTGGCGCCGCGCCGGATGATGCCGTTGTACTCCTGATCGGTACCTGGCAGGAAGCCCGGCACGTCCACCAGCATGATGATCGGGATGTTGAAGCAGTCGCAGGTTCGCACGAACCGCGCGGCCTTCTCCGAGGCGTTGATGTCAAGGCAGCCCGCGAACTGGGTGGGCTGATTGGCGACGATGCCAACGGTGCGTCCGTCGACGCGGCCGAACCCGATGAGGATGTTGCCTGCGTAGCCGGCCTGCACCTCGAGGAACTCGTCGTCGTCGAGGATGCGGGTGATGACCTCGTGCATGTCGTAGGGCTGGTTCGGCGAGTCCGGAATCAGGGTGTCGAGCTCGAGGTCCTCCTCGGTGAGGTTGTCCTCGATCGCGCCAGGATGCGGCGGGGCCGGGTAGCGCGGCGGCTCGGCCGCGCTGTTGGGCGGCAGGTAACTCAGAAGGTCGCGGACGTAGTCGAAGGCGTCCTGCTCGCCAGAGGCGACGTAGTGCGCCGTGCCCGACTTGGCCATGTGGGTGTGCGCGCCACCCAGTTCCTCCATGGTGACCTCTTCGCCGGTCACCGTCTTGATCACGTCCGGCCCGGTGATGAACATCTGACTGGTCTGGTCGACCATGATGACGAAGTCGGTTAGCGCGGGGGAGTAGACGTGTCCGCCCGCGGCAGCGCCCATGATCAGCGAGATCTGCGGGATGACGCCCGACGCGAGGATGTTGTTGCGGAAGATCTTGCTGTACAGCCCGAGCGAGACCACACCCTCTTGGATGCGCGCGCCCGCTCCGTCGTTGATGCCGATCAGGGGCCGACCGGTCTTGAGCGCCAGCTCCTGAACCTTGACGATCTTCTCGCCATAGACCTCGCCGAGGCTGCCGCCGAAGACGGTGGCGTCCTGGCTGAAGATGCAGACGTCGCGACCGTCGATGGTGCCGTACCCCGTCACGACGCCGTCACCGACCGGGCGATTGGCCTCGAGGCCGAAGTTCTTGCTGCGGTGCTTGGCCAGCGCGTCGAGCTCGACGAACGAGCCCTCGTCCAGCAGCGCGTAGATGCGCTCGCGGGCGGTCAGCTTGCCCTTGGCGTGGACCTTCTCGACGGCGGCCTCACCGACGGGATGCACCGTTTCTTCGGCGCGCTTGCGGAGGTCGGCCAGCTTGCCCGCGGTGGTGTGGATGTCGATCTCGTGTTCCGCCGCGGGTTCGGTAACGCTCGTCATGGGTGTCGATGCTAGCTAGCTGACGCAGCGTGCTCACCCCGGCCTGGCTGAGACGGTGCCGCCGACGTGTCGACGCGGCGTCGCCTCGGGAATTTTGAAGCTTTGCTGACGATAGCGATGGGCGCGGCGGCGAGGTGCTCTTCCTCGGCCTTAGTGTCGCGATCCGTGGCCGATCGGCCATCGTCAGAGGCTGCCAACGAGTTTGTGCAGGTAACTTCCATATATTAGCCAAGTTTGCACACTGCGGTGAACTTCGCAGCAGTCGTTTCGGTGCTTACGGTGGCAGACACATAGTATTTGCCCGAGTCGTGCAGAACTAGCAACGATATGAGACCAAGGCGATAGTCACTGTGGCCT
>JAOPVI010000254.1 GCA_025966225.1 Mycobacterium sp.
TGTTGGGCTGGCTGGTCAACACGGCGGCGTCAGCGGTCGTCGGCCTGGTCGTCGGCGCCGTCGTCGTGGCGGTCGTGCACGTGCTGCCCTTCGGCAAGAAGGAGCCGTCTTAACCGCCGACTTCGGCAGGCAACGGGGGTGGCAGCGGCGTCGTCGGGGTCGGTGCAGCCGCTGGGGCTGGGGCCGGCGCCTGCGCGGACGACGGAGCAGGCGACGTCTTCGGCAGGTCGCCGTGGAAGTCCACCATCGGCTCGTCGCGGACTGCCTGATTGCCCGATTGCACCGCCAAGGAACTCGCCGTCACGGTGTAGGTGATTCCGTCGCTCTCCGCGACGAATCCGCCGCCCGATGCGGTGGCAGGAAGTATCAGCTTCGCACCGTCGCGCAGTCGCACTCCGCGGTATTCGTACTTACCACTCGACGACTTGCAGATCGCGACACGTGAACTGTCGGTACTACCGAAGGCGACCGGGGTATCGGGTGAGGCGCAGCGCGCCGTCGAGTCGACATACCCAGATGCGTCGGTGGTTGGTGCCGCCATCACCTGCGGAACCCCGATCGCGAGCAGCGTCGAACCCGCCGCCGCAGCGACGGCCATGCGTAGGGCGCGAGTGGACATCAGAGGTCAACCAGATCACGGCGGAACGGGTTGCGTCGAGGGGCGTCGCCGAAACTCGACGCATTCGTTAGGTCCCCGACACCCGCCCCGCACTGCGAGGGGCCAATCGCGTCGCGTCCAACCCGCGAGCGACGAGGTCGGGCGGGACCGGTCGCCCGAGCACCAGCGCGGCACCCAGCCTGGCGGCCGCAGGCGACGTCTGGATCCCGTATCCACCCTGACCGGCCAGCCAGAAGAAGCCCGGCGCCTCTGCGTCCTCGCCAACCACGAATTGGCGATCGGGGGCGAAGCTGCGCAGCCCGCCCCACGATGAGGTCACGCTGCGTGCGCCGATGGTGGTGGCTGCGTTGATCGCGTCGATGGCCCTGGCGATCTCCAGCTGATCGGGCTTGGCATCGCATGGCGCACAGGGTGTTTCGTCGGCGGGTGAGCACAAGAACTGCGCCCCTTCGGGATTGGCGTAGAACGACTGATCGACCTCGCTACAGTTCGGCAACCCCTTGCTTCGCTCGCCCATCGGCGAGGCCACCAGGAAGATCGTGCGAAGCAGCGGTCTCAACCCGATGCCACGCACGCCTGCCTTTGTGGCGACCACGTCGGCCCACGCACCCGCGGCATCGACGATCGTGGGGGCCCGATGCCGACGGCCGTCGGAGGTAGTCGCCGTCCAAAGGTTGGCGCGCCGGTCCAGGGTCACCACGTCGGCATCGCGGTAGATGGCCGTGTCGTTGCCGCGAGCACCGCGCACGTAGCCCTGATGGATGGCCGCCACGTCGAGGGCCATCGCGCGCGGCTCGTAGATTCCGCGCTCGGCCACGTCAGGTCTCAGCAGCGGGAACACCTCGCAGCACTGGGCTCCGTCGAGCAGTTCGGCATCCGCCACCAGGGGCAGCACCTCCGCATGCATGCGTTCGACGACGTGCCCGCGGCCCTCGGCCGCGAACTGCAACAACGGCCGCGGCGTGATCAGCGCGGATTCGAAGCCGTCCGGCGGCTGCTCGAAGAACGGTCGGCTGGCCGTCGTCAACGCTCGAACTTGCACTCCGCCATAGGTTTCGAGAAACAACGCGGCCGACCGCCCCGTGGTGTGATAGGCCAGCGTCGACTCCATCTCGAGCACCGTCACGCGCACGACCTTGGAGAGCTCGTAGGCGATCGACACCCCCGCGATCCCGCCACCGATCACGATGACGTCGGCGCTGGTGTCGGCTGAGCTCATCTTCCTCAATCCTCGTATGCGGTGCCCACCGCGAGCGCCTTCCACTTCTCTACCTCGGCCGACTGGGCGTCGCTGACGTAGCGGAACCCGTTGACGGCATCCTCGCCGAGCATGAGCAGGAACGGGGTGTCGGGGGCCTCGACGGCGGTGATGATCGCCGTTGCGGCCTTGGCGGGGTCGCCGACCTGGGTGCCGTGGCCGGTGCCCTTTTCGATGCGGCGCTGCCCCGCGGTGTCGGCGTAGGCGTCGATCGGCTCCGCTGACTGCGTGAGCGAGCGGCCCGCGAAGTCGGTGCGGAACGCGCCGGGTTCCACCACGGTCACGCTGATGCCAAGCGGGGTGAGCTCCCACCGCAAGGATCCCGACGCTCCCTCCAATGCGGCCTTGCTCGCGGAGTAGTAACCGGATCCGGCGGGCGTGATCCGCGCCCCGATCGACGAGATGTTCACGATCGCACCCGCCCGCCGCCTACGCATTCCCGGGAGCACGGCCTTGATCATCGCGATGGCGCCGAAGAAGTTCGTCGCGAAGAGCCGTTCAACGTCCGCGTCGTCACCTTCTTCGACGGCGGCGCGATAGCCGTACCCGGCGTTGTTCACGAGTACGTCGATGCTGCCGAAGCGCTCCTCGGCCTGCGCTACGGTCGCCGTCACCTGTGTCGAGTCCGTCACGTCGAGGGCCAGCGCGAGCGCGGTATCCGGGTGGGCGTCGGCGAAATGTTCCACGGTGGAGACGTCGCGGGCCGTGGCGACGGCGTTGTGTCCGCTCGCGAGGACAGCTTCGGCGAGGGCGCGGCCGAGGCCGGTTGAGCAGCCGGTGATGAGCCAGGTCGACATATCGGTTCAGTCCTTCGCGCAGAGGTGTTCATGACTTGTTCCCCATCAGCGCACCACAGCCCGTGGCGATGATTCCTGGCAGCCTGCCCCCGACCGGCTGTACTGCTAGCCTTCCGAAATGTTTCGTCCATTGGCACTGGCGGTGACCTTGGCTGCCAACGGAGCGAAGGGCACAGGCACCGACAGCTCCATCGAGTGCCAGCCGAACTGCGCCAACGGAACGCGGCTCACCAACCCCATCGCCGTGCATGCATGGAATCCGGTGCTGCCCAACGGTGTTGGCTGCCAGGCCGGAGTTCAGTTCTACTCAGACATGACGATCGCCTACCCCAAGGGCATACCGCCCTGGATCACCCCTGGCACGACGTGGTCTCCAGGGACGGAGTTCGTGACCGTCGACGGGATCCCCGCCGTGCACTTCTCCGACCTGAAGCCCAACTGCCAAGCCTTCTAGTGCACACCCCAGCCGAAGACACGTGACGTCAGCAGCACCAGGCCGAGGGAAACGACGGCAACCACGACCAGCCCGATGACGGCGACGACCAGCGGTCGCCAACCGCTGCGAGCGAGCTCACGGAAGTTGGTGTTGAGCCCGACGCCCGCAAAGGTAAGCAGGAACGCCCATTTGGAGACGTTCGCGATGTTGGCGGTTTGGTCCTTGCTCAACCAACCGGCCGTCGCGATCGCCGACACCGCGAGGAAGCCGAGCACGAACTTGGGGAACTTGTCCCATATGAACGCGGCCTTGGCCTTGACGCCGGGAGCGAGCTGGTCCGCCTCGCCTCGGGCTGCCCAGTACAGCGCGAAACCGAGCACCACGAATCCGATGAGCGCGTTGCGCACGGACTTGACCAGGACCGCGATCTTGCCTGCCTCGTCGGAGAACAGATAGCCGGTAGCCGTGGTCTCAGCGGTGTTGTCGACTGCGAGCCCCGCCCAGAGGCCGAACTCGTGGTCGCTGAGCCCGATCAGGTGACCCAGTGGCGGAAGGGTGAAGAGCGCGACGGCGCCAAGGGCCAGGATCGCGGCGATGGCGTAACCCACGTCGGAGTTGCGCGCCCGGATTGCGCCCTTGGACGCAATGATCGCCGAGACACCGCAGATGGAGGTGCCGATGGCCAGCAGCGAGCCAAGCTTTCCGGAAAGCCCGAAGAATCGGGCGGCCGCGATGATGATCGTGCCGGCGACCGCCATGTCGACCAGGATCTGCACCAGGCTGGTCACACCGAGCTTGGCGATGTCGCCGAGGATGAATCGCGAACCGAGGGCGACGATTCCGATCTTCAGCCAGAACTCGTAGGTCTGCACGCCAGGACGAAAGATGCGATGCACGCCAACGGTGTTGGTGATCAAGATCCCGATCAGGATCGCCCACAGGACGTACTCGATGTCGGGCACCGTCCAGTGCTCGTGCTTCGCCAGTGCGTTCCACCAGATCTGCGCGTACTTGCCGAGCAGCCCGATCGCGATGAGTAGGAGCACGCCGGGCACGTACGCCAGCACGTTCTTCGTGGGGAAAGTCTGCTCCGAGCGGTCTTCGTCGAATTCGACGGTCGTGGCACTCATGGCCTCACCACGGAATCTTCGGTAGCAGGCCCGCGACGGCGAGCAGGGTGATTGCGCCTGCGACGATCGTGGCCCACCAGTCGAGGCTGATGCGGCCAGCCACAGTGCGGCTTTCGGTACTGGGTTCGGGCCCTGGCTGGGTCACGACGCGCTCCTTCTGACAGATGACTGAGAGGGATCGTCGATCAGATCACGTCGGACGACAAGACATCGGATCGCGATGATTCTCGGGCTCGCGTCGTGCCGGGGATTGCGTTGACCGGCTGTTGAATTCACACCGATCCGATGGCTGGACCGAAGTTCGTCGGTCCACCACGATCGTGACAACCCCGACGACCGGAGGAACTACGATGGCAACGCCGCGTCCCCTACTCGAGGACTGGACCTGGCAGCAGCACGGCAGTTGCCGGAACATGCCGACGGAGGTGTTCTATCCGGAGGACGGGACCAGGCGGCACCGCAGCGCGCGAGAGCAACACGCGAAGAGCATCTGCCGAGACTGCCCGGTCTTGGCGGAGTGCCGAGCGCACGCCGTCAGCATTCAGGAGCCCTTCGGCATCTGGGGTGCCATGACGGCAACAGAGCGGGCGCGGTCGATTGCCGAGCTGCATGACGGCGCGTGCCGCTGACTGCTACGTCTCGTCGGCGAGCTGGTGTCGATCCTGGTGGCCACCTGGTGCGTCTGGGTCATCGTTTCGGTGATCCAGCTCGTCCTGCTGTTCACGTTGCTCCTCAGTCGCCTTCCTGGCGTCCCTTGGCGTGGGTTGCGGGATGTCTTGCTGTTCCATACCGGCCAGGATCGCCCATTTCTCCATCGGTGAAACCCGGCCCGGTGTGAAGTATCCGGTTGGGGGTATCCGAGAGCCGTGAACAGTTCCACATTGCTCGTCGTTGGAAGCGGCCCAGCCGGTATCGGTGCCGCCGAGGCGTTTCGCGAGCAAGACCCCCACGGCACCGTGTGCGTGCTTACCGATGACCCATACATGCCGTACGCGCGCCCGCCGCTAAGCAAGGAGTACCTCCGCGGAGAGAGCAGTGACGTTGCCCTTCACCCGGCACACTGGTTCGACGAGCGTCGGATCGAGGTGATCAACACCAGACGTGTCGACTCGATCGACGTCGAGTCCCGAGAAGTCAGCGCGGACGGAATTCGTCATTCATATCGATCGTTGATACTCGCCTGCGGAAGCAGGCCGACCCCGTTGCCCGTACCGGGCGGCGACTCCGTGCTGCAGCTTCGCTCGCTCGCCGACGCGAAGCGGCTGCGCGAGACGACACAATCGGCGGGCTCGGCCGTGGTCATCGGCGCCGGCTTCATCGGGTGCGAAGCCGCGGCCTCCCTTGCGGCGTGTGGGCTTTCCGTCACCCTTGTCGCACCGGACGAGGTTCCGCAGGCCAAGCGAATGGGTGTTGAAGCAGGCGAGCGCATTCTGGGGTTCCTGGATGACGCCGGGGTGCGGTACACGGGCGGGGTGTCCGTCGAGTCCGTCACAGAAGGCGGTGTTCGGCTCGACAACGGCGCGAGTATCGCTGGCGAGTTGATTCTCGCCGCCACCGGCGTCGAGCCCCAAAGTGGACTCGCCCGCTCGGCGGGCCTTGCGATCAGTGCTTCGCGCATCGTGGTCCGGTCGGACATGCGCACGTCGAGCAAACACGTCTACGCGGCTGGCGACGTGGCGCTGGCCTTCAATTCGGATGCCGGGCGCCCGTTAGCCGTGGAGCATTGGCAGGACGCCGCGGACCAAGGCAGCATCGCCGGCACGAATGCTGCTGGCGGGGCGGCGAAATGGGATGACGTCCCAGGATTTTGGACCTCCATCGGCGGCGCGACCTTGAAGTATCACGCGTGGGGAGACGGTTATGAGCACAGCCGAATGGTCGAGCACGAGGACGGCTTCACCGTTTGGTACGAGGATGGCGGGGTGGCCGTGGGTGTCCTGACGTGCAATGCCGACGACGACTACGAGTTGGGTGAACGCCTGATCGCGACGGGGAAGCCCAGTCCCGAGTCATTGGCGTGAGGGCTCAACGGAGTTCCGCGAGCGGCGACGCGTCGAAGTGGTCCGCGATGCCTTGAGCATCATCGAAGACCACACTGGCACCGGCATTTTCGAGCTCTTCCCGGGACACTCCCCCACTGCGGACGCCGATGCACGGCACGCTTGCACGCACGCTGGCCTTGGCGTCCCACACCGAATCGCCGATGAACACCGCTCTGGAGTGGTCGACGCCTGCGCGTTGCAAGGCGATGTCGACGATGGCGGGTTCTGGTTTGGCGACGTCGACGTCCTCGCCGGAGGTCACGGCCGACACCAGCTCTTCGACGTCGAGTAGACCCCGAAGTATCGACAGTTCGTCCTCGGGCGCCGAAGTGGCCAACACGACTTGAAGTCCGTGAGCACTAACCTGATTCAACAGTTCGCGTGCTCCTGGCAGCAGCCGCAGAAGGGGTGTCGTCTCCTTGTAGAACTGGGAGTGCAGCTCCGTCGCATGATCACGTTGGATACTGGAGGCCCCCGACGCGAGCGATTCGACGAGCCTCGAACCATCCATGCCGATCGATCGGTGTACGCGCCAAGACTCAACGGGGATACCTGCCTCGGCGAACGCACGGCACCACGCGTGGACGTGCAGGTAGTTCGAATCGACAAGGGTGCCGTCGATGTCGAACAACACCGCGGGAGGTTTGACGGATTGGTTCATGGCTGACCAACGGCCCCCGCCGCGCGGGCGAATCCGGCACGTTCATGTCGTCGATATCGATAAATGGGACGGCTCCTGCTCCGTGGACTCTTCCGGACCTGGCCCGGGTCGAGCCGACTAGCGGAGGGATATCCCAAACGGACGCTGCGCAAACAGCTCGCTACTCGGGGCGTCCGCACGCCGGTCTCCTGCAACGTCACATTTGGAGCCGGCGATCCGTGGGTATCTACCCAGAGTCGATTCATCAGAACGTAAAGGAGGAGTGCGATGACCGAACAAGGCAATTCGCCGCCGATGGAAGCTAGTGACAACGATGCATTCCCGCACTCAGGTGACCCGTCGATGGAGCTCTTCGGAAACGGCTGGACCCCCAACCCCAACCCCAAGCCGACCCGCTCCGACTCCTACACCGGCCGTCACCGAGCCCCGGACGGATAGCCGACGGCCGCGAACCGCAGGTCCGAATGGTGACGACCACATCGGGATCGACGTGATCCGGCGCCCCGCGGTCGTTCTTCATGGCTCGACGAATACCGGCAGTGGCGCGGTCCATTCGCGCCGAGATCGAAACGTTTGAACCGGGTTCGAAGCGGGCACGACTTTCTTGTTGCGGCTCCTGGACTGTTCAGCGGCCGAACGATTTCGAGTGCCGTCACGGCACCGGATGCGGTCCAGCACCGGCCACCGACCGTCACTGACGAATTGAGGAGTCCCATGCGTGCTCTCGTTTACCACGGCCCGCGAAATGTGTCGGTCGATGACGTCCCCGATGCGCAGCTCGAGCGACCAACCGATGCGTTGATCAAGATCACCACGACGAACATCTGCGGCAGCGATCTACACATGTACGAAGGCCGCACGGACGTCGAGGAGGGCAAGGTGCTCGGCCACGAGAACATGGGCGAGGTCATCGAAGTCGGCGACGGCGTCGACCGCGTCAAGGTGGGCGACATGGTGTGCCTGCCGTTCAACATCGGTTGCGGATTCTGCAAGAACTGCGAAAACGGGCTGACTGGCTTCTGTCTCACCGCCAACCCTGGCAGCGCCGGGGCGGCCTACGGATACGCCAGCATGGGGCCTTACAACGGGGGCCAGGCCGAACTGTTGCGCGTGCCCTACGCCGACTGGAACGCGCTAGTGCTCCCAGACGATGCGCGGGAGAAGGAGCGGGACTACGTGATGCTGTCCGACATCCTTCCCACTGGCTATCACGGCACCGAGCTCGCCCAGGTCGGCATCGGCGACTCCGTGGTCATCTACGGCGCTGGTCCCGTCGGGTTGATGGCGGCAATCTCCGCGCGCCTTCGTGGGGCGGCCGAAGTGTTCGTGATCGACCGCCAACCCGACCGTCTCAAGCTCGTCGAGGCTCTCGATGCCACCCCTATCGATGACAGCAAGGGTGACGCGGTGCAGCAGATTCTCGACGCCACCCGGGGCGAAGGCGCCGACCGCGGAGTAGAGGCCGTCGGTTATCAGGCCCACGACCACGAGGGTCACGAGAAGCCGGGAATGACGATCAACGATCTGATTCAGGCCGTCCGCCCGACCGGACGCATCGGCGTGGTCGGCGTCTTCGTCCCCGAAGATCCCACTGCCAAGGACGATTTGGCCAAGGAGGGCAAGTTCGCCATCGACTACGGCACCTTCTTCTTCAAGGGTCAGTCGATGGGCACCGGCCAGGCCAACGTCAAGCAGTACAACCGCCAGTTGCGCAATCTGATCCACCGCGACAAGCTGCAGCCAGGGCTGATCGTCTCCCACGAACTCGACCTCGATCAGGCCGCCGAAGGCTACGAGAACTTCGACAACCGCCTCGACGGCTGGACCAAGGTCCTGCTTCACCCCTGAGGGTCATGACGATCCGCATCGGCACGTCCGGCTGGTCCTACGACCACTGGAACGGCGTGCTGTACCCGTCCGGCCTTCCGGCGAAGGACCGATTGAGTCGCTACGTCCGAGAGTTCGACACCGTCGAACTGAACGCAAGCTTCTACCGCTGGCCCCGCGAGTCGACCTTCGCCAAGTGGAACGCACAGCTGCCCGAGCACTTCGAGCTCTCGGTCAAGGCCCACCGCGGGCTCACACACTTTCGCCGACTGAAGTCGCCAGAGCCATGGGTCGGTCGCGTTGAACTGGCGTGGGAGGCGCTCGGTGACCGGCCGAAGGTGCTGTTGGTTCAGCTGCACCCCGAACAGCAACGCGACGACGCGCGACTCGACTACTTTCTGACCTGCCTCGGTTCTACCCGCGTCGCAGTGGAACTGCGTCACCCGTCGTGGGACGACCCCGCGGTGTACGCGCTCCTGGAACGCCACGGAGCCGCCTACGTCGTGATGAGCGGCGCTGGGCTGCCATGTGTGCTGCGAGCCACCGCAAACACGGTCTACGTACGCATGCACGGGCCCGACGCCCACTCGCTGTATGCGGGTTCATACTCCGGCGACGATCTGCAGTGGTGGGCCGAGCGCATCGCAGAATGGGCGGAGCAAGGTCGCGACGTGCTGGTGTACTTCAACAACGACGGATACGGCTACGCGGTCCAGAACGCACGCGAACTGATTCGGCGGCTTGGCCGAGATCAGTCGTCCTGCCACGGCGGCGTGTCGCCCATCTTGTCGTAATACTTCGCCAAATGGCTCTTCACGCGGCCGATATCGGACTTCGGAAGGTCGACACCGCCTCGGGACCCCTGCATGATCGCAGCCGCCGCGATCACGCCCCGTGGTACCGCCTGCAGGCGGCCGTCGATGACGTCGGCAATCAGCAACTTGTATGCGGTGAAGTTGTCCTTGTTCTCCTTGTCGTACCAGACGTGCGCGTCGCGGTATTTCTGATTCGGCGCATCGCTGGCTTTGGCCCACTTCCGTACCCGCTTCTCCGCGGCACCCCCGTCCCAGCGGCGGTCACGGGCGGCGAGCGGAAGGTCCTGAAAACTACTCACTGACACGGCCATACCTCCTGGGTCGCTGCCTGAATTCCCGTGCGATCGATACTCGAAACACCCGCGCGGGCCTTCGAGAAGTGGACCGGTGAGTGGTCGGGCAGCTAGCGTGTTAGTCGACATGGCTGACATCACCACGTTGATACTCGCCGACCACACCTGGTTCCGCGAGCAGTTCGCCCGGCTCGACTACCTCCAGGCCCGCAAGTCGGCCGGACGCGATGCACTCCAACGGGTTTGGCGCCCCCTTGCCGACAAGCTGGATGTCCACGCCTACATCGAAGAGCAGATCTTCTATCCGCAGCTACTGCAGCGCGGAGTTGACGATCCCGAGGGCGAAACGCTCGATGCGATCGGCGATCACAACGACATTCGGGACGGCGTCCGAGACGCCGACGCAGCCGAGCTCGGCACCGACGAATGGTGGGCAGCGGTCGGTCGGACCAGGGCGGCCAACGACGACCACATGGGCGAAGAGGAACGCGAAGGGCTAGCTGACTTTCGTCGCCATGCGCCCATCGGCCTTCGCGAGGCGCTCGGTCGCCAGTACCGCGAGTTCATGGCCGAGCACCCCACGACCAAGGGTTTGCGCATCGTCGACCGCGACCCACAGGCCTATGTCGACGAGGTCGAAGGCAAAGCCGAGCAGCAGCCGAAGAGCACGTCACTCGGCATCGGCAGCCTCAAAGGGCAGTGACGTCGTCTACCGCAGGAACTCGACGAGGACCTCGCTCATGGCGGGGATTGCGTTGCGCGCGATCACTTCGTAGCCATGAGTGCTCAGGGTGGGAAGGCAGAGCAGTCCCGCCCGGGCTGTGAGCCCACTCGCCTTCGCGTGGGACGCGTCGGACTCGAATGCGCCAAGGACCGCGGCTTGAGGGGAAAGGTGGAGTTCCGTTGCGATGTCCATCAGCCGGTCCGCGACGTCCGTGTCGTAGACGCACATCGCGTCGCTGTAGCCGATGATCGGACCGCCGGTGACGCTGGTGGTGTACTCGGCCTCGGTCGGACCTACCTCCAGCGCCAGGGTGAGCGAGCCGGGAAGGGTGCGGCTGGCATAGGAACCGCCGACGCCGCCGACCTCCTCGTTGGTCGTGAACACGAAGTAGACGTCAGCGGCTGGCCGTAGTTCCCGCTCGCGCAGCAGACGTGCTGCCTGAAGCGACGCGGTCACCGCGGCGCGGTCGTCCATGAAGTAGCAACCGAGGAAGTCTCCGACGTCGACGAGCGTCCGCTTGCTCCGTTCCACGCAGACTCGGGTGCCCGGATGCACACCGGCGGTGGCCAACTCCTCGGGCGTGCACCCGGTAAATACATAGACGTGCAACCAATCCAGGGACTTGTCGCCCTGGTCGGGTTTCGTCTCCCAAATCCGTCGGCTCTCCTTCGTGGTGTGCTCCGAGCCAACCGCCAGCACCCCGATCAGCGTGTGCCGATCACCGAGCACGGCGACGGGGCCCAGACCGAAGTTGGCCGGATACATCGTGCCCAACTGGGTGACGTGCAGCGTGCCGTCCGGTTCGATCCGCTTGACCAGCATCGACAACTCGTCGAGATGCGCCATCACCCGGGTGGCCGACCGTTTGTCGTCGTCCTTGCCGTGAACGAGACCGACCAGGTTGCCTGCTTCGTCGACCCACGCCTCGTCGACGACCGGCGCGAGCTCACGACGGCACACCTCGCGCACGGCCTGCTCTTGTCCGCATGGTCCGTATGTCGCCAGAAGTTCCTGAAGCAGCTCCCGACGCAGTCGGCTGTCTGGGCCCGTCAACCGTTGCGCAACTTCGAGATCAACTTGCCTTTGGTGAGGCCCGAATAACCTGAGATTCCCAGCTCCTTCGCGCGCTTCTTCAGATCGGACACTGTCCAGTCGTCGTAGGACCCCGCCTCGCCGCCCTTCCGCCCCACGGCAGACTTCCCCCGAGCAGCGGCGGCATTGGAGATCCGAGCGGCCTTCTGCTTGGAACTACCTTCCTTGCGGAGGTCCTCGTACATCTTCTCGTTCTTGATGGATGAATTGGGCATCGTCAGCTTCCCTTCACTTGAATCACTTGAATGCGCCGGCCAGCAATGCTGCGTCGACCGCGAGTAATGCGAATCCAACAAGCGGGACAAGGGTTCCCAGCCTTCGACGCGCCGTTACCACCGACACGGCGAGCACTATCACCGCGACAACGGGAGCGCCGTAGAACATCACCCCGAACGCCAGGTCGCCGGGCCCTCGGCAGGCCTGCTCAGAGCAGCCTGCGGTACCCATCACCTGGCCGGTGGCGAAGAACATCACGGCTGCCGCAGCCGGAACGGTCAACACCGCAAGCACCCAGTTCACCCAGGTCATCGCCCGCCCGCCACGGCGGGCACTTTCGTTCGTCCGTTTC
Organism: Mycobacterium sp.; assembly: GCA_025966225.1. GTDB lineage: Bacteria > Actinomycetota > Actinomycetes > Mycobacteriales > Mycobacteriaceae > Mycobacterium. The sequence continues at coordinate 12,263 of JAOPVI010000254.1, forward strand.
TCATCGATCGTTGCCATGTGGTGGGCATACCCCGAGTGCGCCGCCGAAAACCGACTTCGTCGAGCGCCAAGGGCTGGGCCAACGCGGTACCCCGGTGCGAGGATGGATGACATGGACGCGGACCATCCCGAGCGAACTCAGGGCTGGGACCGCGGCGCCCGCTCGGAAACAGAAACCGAACGCCTGGACCGGAACTGGTCGAACCTGCTGCAGGAACTGCGAGTCGCTCAGACGGGTGTGCAGCTGCTGACCGGTTTCCTGCTCACGCTGCCATTTCAACAGCGGTTCGACGTGCTCGACCACACCATGCGCGTCATCTATCTGATCACCGTGGGCTGCTCGATCGCCGCGACCGTCCTGCTCATCGCTCCCGTAGGGATACACCGGGCGTTGTTCCGCAGACACCGATTGGCGGTGCTGGTCTCCGCGGCGCACCGGTGCGCATACGCGGGGCTCGTACTGCTTGGACTGGCGTTGGTCGGAGTCACCGTCGTCATCTTCGACGCCGTGTCCGGCCCGACGACCGGCGTCGCGGCCGGCGTGGTGGCACTCGTCGCGTTCTTTGCATTCTGGGTGGCCATTCCGCTACTGCTGCGCCGCGGCGAACAGCAGCCACCTGCGCCCTAGCCCAAGGGCCCAGTCAGCCGGACGACATCCGTAGGTGCGCCGTGCGGACCAGGTCGTCGTAGGTGCGACGGTCGCCAGGAGGGTGCTGTTGGGACGCCGTGGTGAGATCCGCAACGATCTGCTCGGCGAGCAGTCGGAGCTTGACATTGCTGTGTTGAGATCGAAGGCGCAGCAATTCGAAGGCAGCGTCGGCGTCCATGCCGTAGACGAACATGAGCATGCCCTTGGCCTGTTCGATGACGGCGCGGTTTTCGACCACCTCGGCAACGGCGGCACCGAAGTCGTCGGTTGCGGGGCTTCCATCGGTTCCTACGCTCATGTCGACTCCCATGCACACAAACGGCCTGTTCTGATCGCCGCAGGTGGAGGCACGTCCGCTCGACGGTGCGGGCGGTGGAAACCATGCCGAGGTCTGGGGCAATACCTGCTTTGTACCGCTAGTCCACGATTTGTTCAACTAGTGAAATATGGTGCCGTAGTCGTTGTCCATGATTCTAGGCGGAATGCCTTGTGGCACAGTCAGTCTCTGCGAAACCCGGAGCACATCCAGGCGCTAGCCACCCGGGTGCAAGAGGACCCGCAGGGCCGGTCAGTGCGGGCAGCAACCCATCACCCTTGGTGGAGCCGATTCGCCCCTTGTACCGGTTCACGATGTGCAGCACCTGCTCGCGGTACCGCCCCACCACCAAGCGATACGTCTCGGGCTCCACCTGGGTGGACAACGCCGTCGAGTCGACCAGACCCACGTGGTCGGGTGGCAAAACGCCACCTCCTACATTAGAGACGCTAATGTTGAATAAACATCTTTAGCTGTACTCAGGCAATCCGGTTCCCTAGCGTCGATGGCATGAGCTCGCCTCTGATCGTCGGATTCCTGGCGTCCTTCGCGTTGATCGCGGCCATCGGCGCCCAGAACGCGTTCGTGCTGCGCCAAGGCATCCGCTGTGAGCACGTGCTGCCGGTCGTCGCGATGTGCACGGTCTCCGACATCGTGCTCATCGCGGCCGGCATCGCGGGCGTCGGCGCACTCATCGCCGCACACCCCGGAGCACTCGACGTGGCGAAGTTCGGGGGCACGGCGTTCCTGGTCGGATACGGGCTGCTCGCAGCGAAGCGCGCGTGGCGGCCCGTGTCCCTGAGCCCGTCGGACGCCACCCCGGCGCGCCTCGCCGAGGTGTTGGTCACGTGCGCGGCGCTGACGTTCCTCAACCCACACGTCTACCTCGACACCGTCGTCCTGCTCGGCGCACTTGCCAACGAACACAGCGACGGCCGCTGGCTCTTCGGAGTCGGGGCGGTGACCGCAAGCGCGGTGTGGTTCACCGGTCTCGGCATTGGCGCACGCCGACTCGCCGGCGTGTTCGCCACGCCGCGGACATGGCGCATCCTCGACGCGTTCATCGCCGTCACGATGATCGCGTTGGGCGCCTCGCTGGCCGTGGCCTAAGCCCATCACGCGATCTTGATTGCAATGCAAATCCCCATTCACCGCCGCGGGCAGGCGACCTAGTGCTGATCGACTCCACGCACTCACCACGCTGTTCGGCGGCACCGACAGCCTGCGCAACCTGTGGCGCAACCTCGCCACGATGACTTGACACCCGCCGTTCGCCACGCCCGCTCGGTGCATCGCTCGCCGTATCCTGTGCAAGAGGAGGAACCGACGTGAGCATTGCGCTGCCCGCCGACTGGGCCGACACGCTCGGCGCCGAGCTGGCCGGCCTCTATCGCGACCTACACGCCAATCCGGAGCTGTCCTTTGCCGAATACCGCACGGCCAAGAAGGTGCAGGAGGCTCTCGCACCCCTGGCACCGCTCGGCCTGGAGGTCACCGACGGCGTCGGCGGCACCGGGCTAGTTGCCTTGCTGCGCAACGGTGCTGGCCCAGTCGTCATGCTGCGGGCGGACTTCGATGCCCTACCGGTCGAAGAGCGCACCGGCCTGCCGTATGCCAGCACCGTCCATGCCACGGACGCCGACGGCACCGACGTCCCGGTCATGCACGCCTGCGGTCACGACATGCACGCCACGGCACTGGTGGGCGCACTGCGCCTGCTCAACGTGCTCAAGGACACCTGGTCGGGCACCGTGATGGCGGTGTTCCAGCCCGCCGAGGAGTTGGGCGCCGGTGCGCAGGCGATGATCGACGACGGTCTGTTCGATCGCTTCCCACGGCCCGACGTGGTGCTCGGTCAACACGTGGCGCCGCTGCCCGCCGGGATGATCGCGTACAAGACCGGAGTCGTGATGGCCGCCGCGGACTCACTGAAGGTGCGGCTGTTCGGGCGGGGTGGGCACGGCTCGCAGCCGTCCGCGACGATTGACCCCGTGGTGATGGCATCCAACGTCGTGCAACGGCTGCAAACGATTGTCTCCCGGGAGCTTTCACCGTTCGATCCGGCGGTGGTCACCGTCGGTTACCTGCGCGCCGGGACCAAGGACAACGTCATCCCCGACGACGCCGAACTCGGCATCAACGTCCGCACCTTCAGCGAGGAGGTGCGCTCGACCACCTTGTCGGCGATCACGCGGATCGTCAACGCGGAGTCCGTTGCGTCCGGTGCCGACAGGGCACCCACGGTGGCGACTTTGCACAGCTTCCCCGTGACGACGGTCGACGACGCGGTCATGCAGGAGGTGGCCGCCGTCTTCCGTTCGCACTTCGGTGACGCCCACGTGATCGAATCGCCGCAGCCAGTGGCCGCGAGCGAGGACGTCGGCCTCTTCGGCAGCACCCTCGGCGTACCGACGGCCTTCTGGTTTTGGGGCGGCTACGACGACGACCGGATCCAGCAAGCCGTCGCAACTTCAAAGCCGCTGCCGACCAACCACTCTCCCGAGTTCGCTCCAGCGCTAGAGCCGACGCTGTCCACCGGCGTGGAGGCACTGACGCTGGCCGCGCTGTCGCGCCTCGGACGCTAGCCGGGGGCGGACGTTCGCTGTCCCGACGCCGAATGTTCAGGTGTGCCCGCCGTCCACCCGTGCGCGGCTGCGTCAGGATCGAAGAGTGGACTTTGCCATGCTCGACGTCCCGCGGGAGACGCCGCCTGAAGATGCCGACGCCTACCTCCGCACGGCCATCGCATGGCACTTCGGCGCCGACACGGGGTCGCCGTTCTGGTTGCGCGCGGCCAAGGAGCTGGACTTCGACCCGCTGACCGACGTCCTCGGTTACTCCGACTTGCGCCGGTTCCCGAACTTGGTCGACGAATTACGAAGCGTCCCAGTCGAAGACCTCATTCCCCGTGGCTACGGACATCCGCGTCCGATACCGCGGATCTACGAGTCGGGCGGCACGACGGGCGCACCCAAGCGCACCGCGCAGCTACCCGACTGGGTCGAGCAGGTCACGCGCTGGCAGGTCGAGGACTTCTCCGCTGGCGGCTTCGTGCCGGATCAGGGTCTGCTGTGCCTGATGCCGAGCGGACCCCACGGCGTCGGGCACTTCGACCGGGAAGTCGCCGAACGACTCGGGTCGACGTTCCACGCCATCGACCTCGACCCGCGGTGGGTCAAGAAGCTTGCCGCCCGCGAGGCGACGGCGGAAGTCGCAGCCTACGTCGACCACGTCGTCGACCAGGCCTGCTTCATCCTCGAAACCCAGTCGGTGGCGAACCTGCACGCGACGCCGCCCCTGTTGGAGGCGCTGGCACGGGACGACGCGCTGGTCGACCTGGTGAACGAGAAGATCCAGTACGTCCTGCTCAGTGGTGCACACGTGGACCTCGACACGTACGACGTGCTGCGGGACGTGTTTCCCGGGGCGGCCATCGCGACCGTCTACGGCAGCACGATGATCCTGTCGCAGGCCGCCACCCGGATCCTCGCCGACGGCACCGCCGCGTTCGATCCCCGCACGCCGTACGTCGTGTTCTGGGTGACCGACCCCGAGACCGGGGAGCAGGTCCCGTACGGCGAGCGCGGCCAGGTCGTGATGAACCACGTCAGCAAGGGCATGTTCATCCCGAACAACCTCGAACGAGACACGGCCCTTCGACTGCGCGGCCCGGTCGGCAGCGTCGGCGACTCGGTCAGTGCGGTCGCGCCGGTGGCGGTGTTCGGCGGCGAACCCGTCATCGAGGGCGTGTACTAGCCGTGACGGGTGACCTGGTCCGCCTCGACGCGCTGAGCCCGGCCGGTGAATACCGCACGCGCAAAACAGAAGTCGTAACCGACACCGCAGGAGCACCCGTCGCGGAACTGAGCGCGGTACCGCGACTCTTCGTCACCCGGGCGGTGGCCGCGCAGCGCAAGGTTCGTCCACTCCCATCCGCCGAGCGCGCCGCGGCGCTCGGCAAGGCGGCCGAACTCTTCTGCTCCACGAGCATCACGGGGCTCGAATTCAACGCGTACGTAGAACTCACCCAACGTATTTCAGGGCTGCCGGCGACCGTGGCGCGGGCGGGCGCGCAGGTGGTGGCCGAATCGTTGGCAAGCACCCTCGATGCCGTCCGACCGGCCCGGCCAACGGGCGCGAAGGACGACTGGCGCGACTCGCCTCCCGGCGGCGGCGCCGTGTGGGCGCGCCGCGGCGAGGTGCTTGCCGTGCATGCGCCGGGGAACGCGCCCGGGGTGCACGGGCTGTGGCCGCAAGCGTTGGCCCTCGGCTACCGGGTGGCGGTCCGCCCGTCCCGTCGCGAACCGCTCACCGCCCACCGCCTGGTAATGGCGTTGCGGCTAGCCGGTTTTCGCGACGTCGACGTGCTATACCTACCGACGGACCACGCGGTGGCCGACGAGCTGGTGCGCGCCGCCGACCTCGCTCTGGTGTACGGCGGCCAGGACGTCGCGGCCCGCTACGCCGCAGACCCGGCGGTGCTGGTGAACGGTCCTGGCCGGACCAAGATCCTCGTAACCGCCGAACACGACTGGCGCGACTACCTCGACGAGCTCGTCGACTCGATCTCCAACCTTGGCGGCATGGCGTGCGTCAACGCCACCGCGGTGTTGTACGAGGGGGACCCGGCGCCACTCGCCAACGCCATCGCCGATCGGTTGGCGGCCCTCGGCGACGACGCGCTGCCGACGATGCCGCTACCGCAGGCCCGCGCGCTCGCCGAGCACCTGGGCCGCAAGGCGACCGGTACCGTCGCCGTGCTTGGCGCCGATCGGGTGATCGCCGACCGCGGAGACGGAAGAGCCGTGCTGCGCCCCGCCGTGCACCTGCTGAGCAGGCCGGACGTACCGACGATCAACGTCGAGCTGCCGTTCCCGTGCGTGTGGGTCGCGCCTTGGTCACCCGAGGATGGCCTGGCCCCACTACGAGACTCGTTGGTGCTCAACGCAATAACCAGCGACAACGGCTTGATCGACGCACTGGTCGACGAACCCAGCATTGTCAACCTCTACGTCGGCCGCCAGGTCACCCATCATGCTCCGCCCCATGTCCCCCACCAGGGCTTCCTCGCCGACTTCCTGATGCGCAACAAGGGCTTCATCCGGTCCTGAAGATTCAGCCTCACGGACAACGGGTAGCCAGTTCACAGGTTCGGGGAACTACTGAAGGAGGTCCCACGATGAAATCGACGAAAAATGCCGCACTTGCCGCAATGGTCAGCGGTCTTGCCGCAGCGACGATGCTGGCTCCGACCGCTGCCGCTGCCACCGACTGCAGCGCGTCCGGCGTCGCAAACACGGTCAGCACCACGACCGGGGCCGCCCGCGACTACCTGGTCGCCCATCCTGGTGCCGACCAGGCGTTCACCGCCGCGAAGAGTCAGCCACGGCCGCAGGCCGAGGCCACCGTTCGCGGCTACTTCACGGCGAACCCGAACGAGTATTACGAGCTTCGCGGAATTCTCGCCCCGATCGGTGACACGCAGCGCACCTGCGACGTGACGGTGCTACCGCCTGACCTTGCGTCGGCCTACGACATGTTCATGGCGGGCTGACACTCACCGGTTCTTTCACTGCCGGCACCCAACTGGTCACCTCAGGGTCGGTTCCGAGTCGAACGCACCCTGTGCAATGGCGGTCGCTTCGCTCCTGCCCACCGGAAGGAAACGTCATGCCTGACTCAGACACCACTCTCGAGAGCGACCAGGTGAGCTCCGAGGTCATCCGCGAGGAACCGGTCGAGGTGACCGCAGAAGTCATCCTCGCCGACGACTCGGACGTTGTCGAGCACCAGTCGACTCGCAACATCGTGATCCGCCACGTGCTGGAGCGCCAACTCGTCGCGGGTCAAGGACTGAGCACTCAACTCGTCGACGCGGCCACCGACGTCTCCGTCGCCGTCGCGCACGCACCCGCCACCATCGTCGACGAGATTCGGGGCGGTGCAACGCTTCCCACTGCCTTCGCAAACACCGGAACATCGGTGCGCGGCGTCGTGACGGACGTTGGCGGCCGCGTTCGTACCGCCGTCGGCGGCTACGTCGGAGCCCAGGCCACGCTGCCGAACGCCGTCGTCGTCGGCGCTGCCGACGTTGCTGAGTCCGTCGTCCGGGCCCAGGGCACCGTCACGGCATCGGCGCTCCACGCAGCGTTCGAGCTCGCCACGGTCGCCGCCCAGGGCGGCAACGTGCGAGCGGCCTTCGGCCGCGAACGCACCGAGCTCGGTGCGACGACGGACGCCGCACGGGACCGGATCGGTGAATCGGTAAGCCGGGCCCGCCAGGAGATCCGCGACGCGATCGCCGACGACGACAAGTAGCGGAGCCGCTACGCTCGGCGGGTGCCGACAACGTGGTCCCGCCGCAGCTTTCTCGCACTCACCGCTGGTGCCGCCGTGGTCGCCGCCGGCTGTAGCTCCAAGAAACCCGGAGCGATCGCCGACGACGGCTCGGTCACCGTCAAGCACGCCTTTGGGGAGACCAAGATTCCCGGTCCACCCAAGCGTGTGGTGAGTGCCGGGTTCACCGGGCAAGACGATCTGCTGGCGCTCGGCGTGATCCCCATCGCCGTCACCGACTGGTTCGGCAACGAACCCTTCGGGGTATGGCCTTGGGCGCAAGCGAAACTCGGTAGCGCTGCGCCCGCCGTACTCAACCTGTACGACGGCATCCAGGTTGACCCGATCGCGGCGCTGCGGCCCGACCTCATCGTCGCCACCAACGCTGGCCTCGACGCCGACACCTACGCGAAGCTCTCGGCCATCGCGCCGACCGTCGCTCAGTCCGGCCAGGACGCCTTCTTCGAGCCGTGGAAGGACCAGGCCAACACCATCGGCCAGGCCGTCTTCAAGCACGACGACATGGACAGGCTCGTCGCCGCGGTCGGCGAAGGATTCACCAAGGCAGGCAAGAACAACGCCTCGTTCAGCGGCAAGAAGATCGTGGTGGTGAGCGCGACGTTCTACAAGGACCTGGCCGACGTCACCCCGCCCGGCTGGCGGACCGAGTTCTTGACCCAGATGGGTTTCGCCATCCCCGACAGCGTCAACGAGTTCGTCAAGGAAGGCCGCGCACAGGTGCCGCGGGACAAGCTGGCGTCCGTCCTCGACGCCGCCGACGTGGTCGTCTGGAAGACCGAGAACGACCAGGAGCAGGCCGCGCTGGTCGCCGATCCGATGTTCGTCGCGCTGAAGTCGACGAAGACGAACAGGAACGTCTTCACTGGCAAGGACCTCTCGGGGGCCATCGCATTCTCGTCGGTGCTGTCGTATCCGGTGGTCGCCAATCAGTTGCCGCCCATGATCGCCAAGGTGCTGGCCTAAACGATTCGAGCTGGGCTTCGTCTGCCCGCAGCCATTCGTCCGTGGGTGACAAGATGTCCGGGTGACGAACGAGGAGCGCAGCGACCGGGGGATCCAGACAGCGTTTGCCCAGGTAGGCTCGACCTACTATCCGATCCTCGTCGCGGTGTTCACGGCGCTGGTCATCGTCTCCAACGTCACCGCCACCAAGGGCGTCGCGTTCGGGCCGATCATCACCGACGGGGGCTTCATCGTCTTCCCGTTGACCTACGTGATCGGCGACGTGCTCTCGGAGGTCTACGGCTTCAAGGCCGCCCGCCGCGCGATCATCCTCGGCTTCTCGATGAACGTCCTGGCTGCGCTTGCGTTTTGGGTCACCATCTACCTTCCGGCCGCCGACTTCTACGAGAACCAGGCCGCGTTCGAGAACGTCGTACACGCCTACACCCAGCTCATCGTCGCGGGCCTGGCCGGCTTCATCGTCGGCCAGACCATCAACGCCTGGGTCGTCGTCGCGATCAAGGAACGCACCAAGGAGAAGCATCTGTGGGCGCGCCTGGTCGGTTCGACGTTTGCCGGCCAGCTCGGTGACACGCTGGTGTTCTGCACGATCGCGGCGAGTGCAATCGGCATCACCACCTTTCACGACCTCGCCGTGTACACCGCGCTCGGCTGGTTCTATAAGACCGCGGTCGAGGTCGTGATGCTGCCGATCACCTACCGCGTGATCGCCTACATCAAGCGCCGCGAACCCACCTATCAGTTGGCCGTCTGAGCCATTGCTAAGGCTCCTCTGGCGAGCTCCTAAACCTTCTCGTCAACGTAGCTACCCGCGGGTAGCTTGGGAAGATGACAGTCACAGCGGAAGTGACGGGCGCAATGTCGCTTGGCACCGTCCATGACTACGGGGACCAGGCGCTGCTGCTCGAATTGAGCGGCACCGCCGAGGTATTGGCGTGGACCGATACATTGCGGGCCGCCGACCTGCTCGGCGTGCTCGACATCGTGCCTGCCTCGCGCACGGTGCTGGTGAAGCTGGCCGGCCCGCGCTATCGGGAACCGACCAGGCAGCGCCTCGCCAAGCTGCGCGTCGAGGGTGTGGAGTTCGACGAGTCGACCGCGCCGCTCGGCCACAAACCCGACGCAGTGCTCGACGTGACGTACGACGGCGCCGACCTCGCAGAGGTGGCCCGGCTCTCCGGACTGACGCCCGCCGAGGTCGTCGCCGCCCACACCGCCACCCCCTTGCGTGTCGGATTCGGGGGATTCGCACCGGGTTTCGCATACCTCGTCGGCGGCGACCCGCGGCTGCACATGCCGCGGCGGACAGAGCCGCGGACCAGGGTGCCTGCCGGTTCGGTCGGGCTCGCAGGCGAGTTCAGCGGCGTCTATCCCAGGGAATCACCCGGCGGCTGGCAGCTGATCGGCCGCACCGACGCCGCGCTGTGGGACGTCACCCGCGACAAACCCGCCCTGCTGACCCCCGGCATGTGGGTTCAGTTCCGCGCGATCGGTTAGGAGGCCCCGATGAGCGCAACGTTGGAGATTCTCGAGACCGGACCGCTCGCGATCGTCGAAGACCTCGGCAGACCCGGCCTGTCACACATGGGCGTGTCAAGGTCCGGGGCCGCCGATCGGCGCTCGCACACCCTGGCCAACCGGCTGGTCGCCAACCCGAACGAGCACGCCACCATCGAGGTGACGTTCGGCGGCTTCTCGGCCCGGGTGAGGGGCGACGACGTCGCGATCGCCGTCACCGGGGCCGACACCGATCCATCGGTCAACGGTGTTCCCTTCGGCACCAACAGCATTCACTACGCACACGACGGCGAGGTCATCTCGTTCGGGGCCCCGCACACCGGGCTGCGCAGCTATCTGGCGGTGCGCGGCGGCATCGACGTCGCGCCAGTGCTCGGGTCGCGCAGCTACGACGTCATGTCCACGATCGGGCCCCGTCCGCTGCAACCGGGCGACGTGCTGGCGATCGGTGCGCACACCGCGGACTTCCCCGAACTCGACCAGGCGCCGGTGGCCGCCATCGCCGAGGCGCGGTTGGAACTGATGGTGGTGCCCGGACCGCGGGACGACTGGTTCGCCCAGCCGGACGCCCTGGTGCACACCGACTGGATTGCCACGGACCGCAGCGACCGGGTCGGGATGCGCCTCGCGGGCCCCGCGCTGCGGCCCCGCTGGCCCGATCGACAACTGCCGAGCGAAGGCGCGACCCGCGGCGCAATTCAGGTGCCACCCAACGGATTACCCGTAATCCTCGGACCGGACCACCCGGTGACCGGCGGGTACCCGGTGATCGGCGTGGTGGCCGACGGCGACATCGACAAGGTCGCCCAACTGCGGCCCGGTCAACAAGTCAGGTTCCACTGGTCCCGTCCGCGCCGACCGTTCACCGATTGACCTGGTAGAACCAATGGGTGCATACCGCACGCCTGGTTCACACCTCCGATCTCGACGCCGAGACGCGCGAAGGTGCCCGACGCATGGTCATCGACGCGTTCGGTGACTCCGAGATTCATTTCAGCGACGCCGACTGGGAACACGCACTCGGCGGCATGCACGCGCTGATCTGCGTGCGTGGAGCGTTGATCGCGCACGGCGCCGTCGTGCAGCGCCGGTTGATCCACCGTGGCACCGCGCTGCGGTGCGGCTATCTCGAAGCCGTCGCCGTGCGGGAGGACTGGCGTGGCCAGGGACTCGCCAACGCGGTGATGGACGCGGCCGAGCAGGTGCTTCGCGGCGCATACCAGCTGGGCGCGCTCTCCTCGTCGAACGCGGGCAGGTCGCTATACGTCTCGCGGGGTTGGCTCCCGTGGCAGGGCCCCTCGTCGACGCTGAGCCCCACCGGAGTCACTCCCACCCCGGATGACGACGGGGCATTGTTCGTCATGCCGGTCAGCGTCGAACTGGACACCACGGCCGAGCTCACCTGCGACTGGCGGCCGGGCGACGTGTGGTGAATTGAGCTCACAGCCCCGCCGCGGCTCTGGTGAGCGGATGTTGACCGATGGCATCCGAGGGCAATGCGTAGGTAACCGCTCGGAAACACGCAATGCATTCACTTGGAGCCATGGTTCAGCCCGACTGGGCGCCGCTCACCGGATTCCGAGTGGCGGTGACCTCGGCGCGACGAGCCGAGGAATTGAGCGCATTGCTGTGCCGCCGCGGTGCGTCGGTGACCAGCGCCGCGGCGATCACGATGGTGCCGCTGCCCGATGACGACGAGCTTCGGGCCAACACCGAAGCACTCATCGCCCAGGTGCCCGACCTCGTCGTCGCCACCACGGGGATCGGGTTGCGCGGCTGGATCGCGGCCGCCGACGGCTGGGGCATCGCGACCGAGTTGACCACCGCGCTTGGCACCGCCCGCATCGTGTCCCGCGGACCCAAGGCCACGGGGGCGTTGCGGGCGGCCGGACTGCCCGAGGAGTGGTCACCCGACTCCGAGTCGTCCCGCGAGGTACTCCACTACCTGCTCGAGGGCGGTATCGCCGGGCTGCGGATCGCCGTTCAGTTGCACGGCGCCACCGCGGACTGGGACCCGTTTCCCGAGTTCCTCGACGAACTGCGCGCGGCAGGCGCCGAGGTGGTGCCCATCCGGGTGTACCGCTGGCGCCCAGCCCCAAGGGACGGCGCGTTCGACCAGCTCGTCGTGGGCATCGCCGAGCGCAAGTTCGACGCGGTCAGCTTCACGTCCGCGCCCGCCGTCGCCGCGATGCTGATGCGCGCAGTCGAACTCGGCGTCGAAGACAAGGTGCTTTCAGCGCTTCGCACCGATGTGCATGCCATGTGCGTCGGGCCCGTCACGGCGCGCCCACTGGTCCGGCTCGGCGTCCCGACGTCGGCACCCGAACGGATGCGACTCGGCGCACTGGCCCGTCACATCACCGACGAGCTCCCCCTGCTGCAGGCGCGCACGGTTAAGGTGGCCGGTCATCAGCTCGAAATCCGGGGCACCTGTGTGTTGGTCGACGGGGTCGTCAAGGAACTCCCACCGGCGGGGATGGCGACCATCCGCGCCCTCGCGCTGAGGCCCGGCACCGTGGTGTCGCGCAACGACCTGCTCGATGCGCTACCAGGCAGCGGCTCCGACACCCACGCGGTCGAGACGGCGGTGCTGCGGTTGCGAACTGCGTTGGGGGACAAGCAGATCGTCTCGACGGTCGTGAAGCGCGGGTATCGCCTCGCGGTCGACGAGACCTACCCCGCGGGCGCAGCGTGATCCCGATCCTGGTCGCCCACGGCACCCGAAAGGCCCACGGTGTCGAGATGGTCGGCGAGCTCGCCGATCGGGTGAGCGCCGTGACGGGCCGGCGGGTCCGCACCGCCTTCGTCGACGTGCTCGGCCCAACCCCCGCCGACGTGCTGCGGACTCTGCCCGACGACCTTCCGGCCGTGCTGGTCCCGGCCTTCCTCTCCAGCGGATACCACGTGCGCGTCGACATCCCCGAACACGTCGCGGCCAGCGGGCATCGCAACACCGTGGTGACGGCGGCCATGGGCCCGGCCCAGGACACCGTGCGCGTGGTCGTCGAACGGTTGCTCGAATCGGGTTGGCTGCCTTCCGATTCGGTGGTGTTGGCCGCCGCAGGCACATCCGATCCGAACGCACAACGCGACCTGCGCGTCACGGCGGCCCTGCTGTCGGCGGCCTTGGGGCAGCGCGTCGAACTGGCCTACGCCGCGACGGGTGTGCCCAGCGTCGCCGCCGCGGTGGCCGGGCGCCGCGGCCGCGGCGCACGCCGCGTCGTCGTCGCGTCTTATCTGTTGGCGGACGGGCTCTTTCAGGACCGGTTGCGGGCGTCGGGGGCCGACGTGGTGGCCGAGCCGCTCGGCACCCACCCTGGTGTCGTCCGCCTCATCGCCTCCCGGTTCCGCAGGGCGCCGCTGCCCGTCCCGGTCTAGGCCAATCCGCGTCGTTTTGGTGGCGACGAGGCGGAGAATGTGACGCCATGGACCGCGACATCGCGTTGGACACCTACCGGTATCTGCGCGGCGGCATCCCCGTCATGCTCGTGGTGCTCGGGGCGGCGCTGCTCCTCGAGCGCGCAGGCGCGACGTGCTGGCAGACGTCGATCAGCGCCTACTACTTCACGTCCGCGCACGCCGTGTTCATCGGCACCATCTGCGCAGTCGGCGCGTTGCTGATCGTCTACAAAGGGCTCAAGCCCACCGAGGACGTGCTGCTCAACTTGGCGGGCATCCTCGCCTTCGTGGTCGCATTCGTGCCAACCACCCGCCCGGTGCTGTGCGGGGCGACGGCTCTGCCGGTCGATGCCGTGACGAACGCGGCGATCATCGCGAACGTGTGGGCACTCGTCTTCGGACTCGTGGTGGCGCGGGCCGCGTCGTGGTGGATGTATCAACGCACCGGTACCGGACGCGAGCTGGGATTCATCGCCAAGGTGGCGGTATGGGTGCAGCGGGCGGTGCTCGCCATCGGGCTGGCGGCGCTGATCGTCACACCCGCCTGGTTCGTAACCAACGCACACGGGATTGCCGCCGCGGTGATGTTCGCGGCGATCATCGGCACGGTGTTCATCACCGCGTTCATCACCGACAAGGGCGAAGTACAGAGCACCAATCCCGCGCTCTATCAACGTATTTACCGGTTCATCGCGGTGTTGATGGCGCTGACGTTGATCGCCGCCGTCGCGGTGCACCTCGCACTGGACAACTTCAACCACGTGGTCCTGGTCGTTGAGGTCGTGCTGATCTTCCTGTTCGGCGGGTACTGGGTTGTCCAAACAGTCGAAAAGTGGAAACCGCCGCCCCCCAAGGAACGGGTCGTTGCGCAGAAGCAGTGCACGCCTGCCCAAGAACGAGTGATGAACGCGCTCTAGTTAGCAACCGACGAGAAAGCGCGGGGACATGACGCTGGAAGAGGCGCAGCTCGCCAAGATCGACTTGGCGCTGGGCAAGTTGGGCCTACAGCCCGGCATGACATTGCTCGACGTCGGCTGCGGGTGGGGTGCCACCATGCGGCGGGCGATCAAGAAGTACGACGTGGACGTAGTCGGCCTGACGTTTGTCGAAGGACCAGGCCGCCCACGTGCAGAAGTCCTTCGACGAGACGGATAGCCCGCGCCGCAGGCGGGTTTTGCTCAATGGATGGGAACAGTTCGACGAGCCCGTCGGCCGCATCGTGTCGATCGGCGCGTTCGAGCACTTCGGCCCTGTCCGCTACGACGACTTCTTCACGTTCGCCTACCACGTCCTGCCCGCTGACGGCGTAATGGTCTTGCACACCATCACCAGCTTGTTGAAACAGCAAATGATCGGCCGCGGCCTTCCGATCACGGAAGGAGTACCTTAGGTACGGGTTCATCCTTACCGCTATCTTCCGGGGCGGCTGGACGCCGACGATCGAGATGGTGGAGGAGCACTCGGCGAAGGGGGGTTTCACGCTGACGCGCCGCCAGTCGCTGCAGCCTCGTTACGCCAGGACCCTGGACCTATGGGCAGAGGGCCTGAAGGCACATGAAAGCGAGGCCATCGAGATTCAGTCCGAAGATGTGTACGAACGCTAAATGAAGTACCTGACCGGCTGCGCCAAGATGTTCCGGATCGGCTACATCGACGTCAACCAGTTCACCCTAGAGAAGTAGCCGATTGGGAGGACACCTCAGGGAATCCACACCCAAACAGCTGGTCACGAAGGTCCGAAGAGTTTATTCGAAGTACGGGGGGTTATCGGCGTGATCAATGTGGCGATCGTCGGAATCGGATGCCGGCTTCCCGGCAAGGTGGCTGGGCCCGACCAGCTCTGGAAGTTCCTGCTCGCCCATGGCGACGGGATCATCGAGGTGCCTGCGGACCGGTGGCGCCTGGACCGCCTATACGACCCTAACCCGGACGTGCCCGGCCGGATGTACATCAGCAGTGGCGGCTTCCTGCAGGACTCGCTGTGGGACTTCGACCCGGAGTTCTTCGGGATCTCGGCGCGGGAAGCCTCAATCATGGACCCGCAGCAACGGTTGCTACTCGAGGTCGCCCAGGAGGCGATGGACGACGCCGGGGTGTCCGGCCGGGTAGCCGGTCGGCCGGTCGGCGTCTACGTTGGCGGCTTCACGGCGGATAACCTGGTTCTCCGCAACTCCCCAACCAGCCGGACTGCGATCAACTCGCACACCGCGACGGCGGCCACGTTCACCATGCTGTCCAACCGGATCTCTTACGTGTACGACCTGCGCGGGCCAAGCATGACCATCGACACCGCCTGTTCGTCGTCCTTGGTCGCGCTGCATGAGGCCGCCCAAGCGATGGCCCGCGGCGAGATAGAGCTGGCCCTGGTGGGCGGGGTGAACGCGATGCTCATTCCGGAGACCGTCATCGGGATGTGCAAGGGCCGGTTCCTCGCCGTGGACGGTCACTGCAAGACGTTCGACGCCGCCGCGGACGGCTACGCCCGCGGCGAAGGAGCCGGCGTGCTGCTGCTCAAGCCGCTGGCCGACGCCACCCGCGATCACGACCGGATTTACGCGGTGATCAAGGGCACCGGCGTCAACCAGGACGGGCGCACGTCGGCGATCACCGTTCCCAACCCCGACGCGCAAATGGACCTGATCCGCCGGGTGACCGCCGAATCCGGGGTGCGCCCCGAACAGATCGGATACGTCGAAGCCCACGGCACCGGCACCGCCGTCGGAGATCCGCTGGAGATGGCCGCCATCGGTGAAACGCTGGGCCGGGTCGAGGGCCGCACCACCGACCTGGTCGTCGGCTCGATCAAGAACTCGATCGGTCATCTCGAAGCGGCAGCCGGTGTGGCCGGTGTGATCAAGGCAGCGCTGACCCTGCACCATCGCCAGCTGGCGCCCCAGGCGACGCTCAATGAACTCAACCCGGCGATCCCGTTCGCGGAGAATCGCCTGCGGGTGATTACCGAGGCCGAACCCTTCCCCGCCGGCTACCCGCAAGCGGCGGCGGCGGTCAACGGCTTCGGCTACGGCGGCACCAACGCGCACGCCGTCCTGGTGGAGGCCCCCGAGCCGACCCCGGCCGTCGATCGGCAGGCGCCGCTGCAGGTGCTGCCGGTGTCCGGCCGCAATGAGGTCGGCGCCCGTCAGCTGGCCCAGGAATTGCTCTCGCTGGCCTCTAACTCGACCGTCGACCCCGTTGCTTTGACTGACGCCATGTGGTCGCGACGCTCGCACCACAACTATCGGTTCGCCGTGCCGTTCAGCGACCGCGACGACTTGCTTGCCCGGTTGACCTCGGTGGTGGACGGTGCCGTGGCCGGTGGCCGCACGATCGTCGACGGCGGCTCGCCGACGTTCGTCTACAGCGGAATGGGCCCGCAGTGGTGGCGGATGGGCCGAGACCTGCTCGCCGCCGACGGGCCGTTCGCGCTTACCGCCGCCGAGATCGACGAGATCTTCACCCGCCTGTCCGGGTGGTCGCTGATCGACGAGCTGCGCCGCGAGGAGGCCGATTCACGGGTGACCCGCACGGAGATCGCTCAACCCGCGAACTTCCTGGTGCAGGTCGGGCTGACCGCCGAATTGGCACGCGACGGCGTGCACCCGGCCGCTGTCGTCGGGCACAGCGTCGGCGAGGTCAGCGCCGCCTACGTCACCGGCATGCTGAGCCTCGACGACGCCGTCACAGTCAGCTACCACCGTTCCCGGCTGCAGGCCACCAGGGCCGGGTCGGGCGGCATGCTCGCCGCGGGCCTGAGCGAGGCCGAAGCGCTCGACTGGATCAGCGGGCGCGGCGACGTGTGCCTCGCGGCGATCAACAGCCCGTCCGGGGTGACCCTGGCCGGCAGCCATGCCGCAATCGCCGAGTTGAGCGAGCAGCTCGGCAACGAGGGCATCTTCGCCCGCGAATTGCGCGTCGAGGTGCCCTACCACTCGCACCTGATGGACCCAATCCTGCCGGAGCTGACCGAGGCGCTGAGCGGCCTGACCCCGCAGACACCGATCATCCCGCTGTACTCGACGGTGACCGGCGCGCAGGTTACCGGGCCCGCTTGGGACGCCGAGTACTGGTGCGCCAACGTCCGCAAGCCGGTCCTGTTCGCAGCGGCAACGACCGCGCTGATCGACCGCGGCGACCAAGTATTCCTCGAGGTCGGCCCCCATCCGGCGCTGTCGGCCAACATCAAGGAGATCCTGCTCGGCAAGGGCGGCAACGGCACCGCGATCGGCACGCTGCGCCGGGACGTCGACGACCACACCAGCCTGCGGACGGCGCTGGCCGACCTCTACGCCGCAGGTGGCCTGGACACCGGCCATGCGCCGGGCAGCTCCGAAGGCGTGCCGCCGCACTGCCTGCTGCCGTCGCACCAATTCCAGCGGGTGCGGCTGTGGTCGATCGAGGAGGCGATCGTCGACGACCGGATGGGCAACGGCGACGCCCGCGCGCTGCCCGGCGACCCTTTCGACGCCGGGCACCCGGAATGGCGCGCCGAGCTGGCGGCCGCCGGACTGCCCTGGTTGCGGGACCACGTCGTCGCCGACATGGTGCTTCTGCCCGGCGCGGCCTACCTCGACTCAGCCCTCGCGGCGGCAGCGCAGATCACCGATCGGCCGGCGCCGGCGCTGGATGACGTTCGTTTCGTCGCCCCGCTCGTGGTGGAAGACAACGACGTCCCGACCCTGCGCCTGGCCGTGGAGCCCTCGAGCGGGCGGTTCACGGCGAGCTCACGCGGCACATCGGGAGGCAGCTGGACCCGGCACGCGACCGGACGCATTGTGGACGGGCTGGTCCGGCCGGTGATGACGTTGCCCCAACTAACCGATGGCAGCGAGATCGCCGCCGATCAGCTGTACCCGCGCCTCGCCGAACAAGGCCTGCAGTACGGGCCGTTCTTCCGGCGGATCGTGCACGCGCGGGTAAGCGATTCCCAGGTGCTGGCCCGGGTGGACGCCACCGATACCGGCGTGGCCGCCTCCAACCACCAGGCTCATCCCGCCGTGCTGGACGCCGCCCTGCAGTGCGTTGCGCTGCTCAGCGGCGCCGACGAAGCATACGGCGGCGGCGCTGTCGTGCCGGCAGCGGTACGACATGTCCGACAGTTCGGGGCCCTGCCTGACGAGGTCCTCGTGGGTGTCACCCGCCTTGCGCCAGAGCCGGGCGAGGCCCAGCTGGTCGCTGACGTCGTGATCACGGCGGCCGACGGTCGGGTGCTGATCGAGCTGCACCGGGTGCAGTTCCGGCCCCTCAGCCCGCGGCCGCCGGCGCTCGGTGAACTCGAGCGGCTGTGGATCGAACCGTTGTTCGAGTCGCGCGAGCCGCGCGACTCGGCCGGCCGGGCCGATGCCCTGGCCGGCGAGCGGGTGTTCCTGGTTGCGGCTGGCGAGGAGTCCACCCGGTGGGCCCGCGACTACGCCAACCAGCGCGGCACCGAGCAGCTGCTCACCGTCCGCGGCGGCGATCCGGCACAGATCTCTGCCGAATCGGAGGCCGAACTCCGTCGAGTGCTCGCCGTCGACCGGCACGACACCCGCCCGATGGTGGTCACCCTGATCGCGGCCACCGCAGCCACGGACGAGGTGCCGCCTCCCTCCCGGATGCTACGGGTTGAGCAGTTACCGGCGATGCTGGGTGGGGTGGCCCGCGCGGTGCAGAACGTGCAGGACGAGGCGCTGCTCGAGGGCCGGGAGCTGCCGATGCACGGTCTGGTGCTCACCCAAGGGGCGTTGCCGGTGCCAGGTGACCGCGAGCTGCCGGACCTGGCCGCGTCCGCCCTCGTCGGCGCCCGTCGGGTCTTGCGCAACGAGCAGACGCTGTTGAACTGGCGGCTGATCGATGTCGATCACGGCAGCCAGCTGACTACGGTCGTGCTGGAGTCCCTCGTCACCGGCGCCTACGCGGCTGATGACGCAGATGAGGTCGCGCTGCGCGACGGCCAGCGAATGGTGATCATCAACCGGTCCAGCCTGTCCGGTCGACTGGAAGCATTCGAAGAAGCAGGACCGCTCAGCGACCCCGACGCAAACTTCGAGATCGAAGCGCCCCAAACCGGACGACTGGCCGACCTGGCCCTGCGAGAGATCCCGCGACATGCCCCTGGGCCCGGCGAGATCGAACTGCGGATGGAGGGCATCGGCCTCAACTTCAAGGACCCGATGAAGGTCCTCGGTGTGCTCGGGGAGGCCGAGCTGGCCGGCACCCACTTCGGTCTGAGCCTCGGAATGGAGGGCATGGGCGTCATCACCCGGATCGGCCCCGGCGTCAGCGGGTTCACCGTCGGCGAGTCGTGCTTTGTAAGCGTCCCGGGAATGGCGTGCCGCTACTTCACCACCCCGGTCGACGCGGGTGCGATCGAACCCGGTGACGGGCTGACCCTGGAGGCCTGCGGCTCGGTGGTGGTGTTGATGACCGCCCACTACGTGCTCAAGCACGCCGCCCGTGTTCAGTCCGGGGACTGGGTGCTGGTGGCCGGTGGCGCCGGGGGCGTCGGAATGGCCGCGGTGCAGATCGCTGCCAAGGCGGGTGCCCGGGTGATCGCGACTGCGTCCACTCCGGAGCGCGCCGAGCTGCTAAAAACCCTCGGAGCCGAACACGTTATCGACTCCAGGTCGCTATCGGCAATCTATGAGGTTCGCCAGCTCACGGGTGGGCACGGAGCCGACGTTGTGGTGAATGCCGCCCCTGGTGAAGCGGTGGTGGCCAACTTGGATGTGGCCGCGGAGTTTGGCCGGGTGGTCGAGGTCGGCAAGACCGAGATCTTCAGTGGTCGGCTCATCGACCTGGCGGTCTTCAACAAGAATCTGTCGCTGATCTCCATCGATCTCGACCGGATGGTGGCGCACCGGAAGGACCTGCTGATGCTGGCCTACCGCGAAGTGCTCGCGCTGATCCGTGCCGGGAAATACGACCTGCTGCCTACGCGGATCCTACTGGTCTCGCAGGTGGCGGATGCCTTCGGCCAGGTGGCCCGCTCCACCCACCTGGGCCGGATTGTGCTGGATTTCACCGAGTCCGCACCACCGGTCAAGCCGGCGCGGCCGGTCGCCCACATCCGGTCCGACGCCGCTTACCTCATCACGGGTGGTCTCGGCGCCTTCGGTCTGGCCACCGCCACGTGGCTTGCCGGCAAGGGCGCAGGCACGATCGTGCTCGCCGGTCGACGCGGTGCCGACAGCGCCGACCAGCAGGCGGCGGTGGAGGCCTTGCGCGCCAGCGGCGCAGACTTGCGGGTCGAGCATGCCGACGTGGCCGACAGGGCGAGCGTGGACGCCCTGCTCGCCCGGTTGTCCGACGGACCGCCGCTTCGTGGTGTGTTCCATGCTGCCGGCGTCCTCGCCGATGAGCCATTCGGCGAGCTCAGCCGGCATGGTCTGAACTCGGTGCTGGGCCCCAAGGCCAGGGGCGCGTTCATCCTCAGCGAGGCCTTGGCCGAGACCGAACTCGACCATTTCGTGCTGTACAGCTCGGTGACCAGCCAGGCCGGGACCATTCCGCAGTTCAGTTACGCGGCGGCGAACGCCGTGCAGGACGCTATGGCCCACTACCGGGTGAGCATGGGACTGCCGGCGCTGTCGGTGAACTGGGGATCGCTCGCCGGCGGCATGGCCACCTCGAGCAAGGAAATCTCCAGATACCTGGCCCTCCACGGCTTACGTCCGCTGCCCTTGAGCGCTGCCTGCGAGTACCTGGACGTAGCGATTGGCCTGAAGCCTACCCAGGTGACGATTGCCGACATCGACTGGATGGTGTGGGGGCCGATGCACCCGCCGTCGGCAGGCACCCCGAGATTCGCCGCCTTTGTCAACGCCGCCAGGGGCGCTTCCGCCGACAGCGGCTCCATGCGCACCCAACTCGCCGCGATGTCCGTCGAGCAGCGAGTCGAGGCGCTCAGCCGCACGCTGGCCGAACAGGCGGCTGGGGTGCTAGGTATCCCTGTCGACTCGGTCGACCCCCGCACCCCGTTGCCCGAACTCGGCTTGGACTCCCTAATGGCGGTCGAGTTGCGCGCCCGGATCAATGTCGCACTCGACGTGGAGATCTCCGCGTTGGAACTGAGCCGGAGCGGCGGCCTGTCCTCGCTTGCCTCTCGGCTCGGGGATCAGCTGGCGGTGGCCCCGATGAGCGACGCCCACAAGAAACAGAACCCGAATGTCAAGGAAACGCGATCGCGATGACTCAGTCATCTCTTCCCGCTCTGCTGCAGGAGCGAGCCAGCCAAGAGCCACATGCCACGACCTACACCTCCGACGGTGCGGTGTTCATCGTGGGCCGCATGAAGGATCTGCTGATCGTGTACGGGCGGAATCACTACCCCGAGGACATCGAGGCGACGGTGAAGAAGCACGGGCGGCCGGGTCGCGGCCATATAGCTCAGCGTCGTCAAGAACGACGTCAGCTCGGCGATATCCAAGTCGCACGGTCTGAACGTCGCGGACCTCGTACTGATACCACCCGGGTCGATTCCGACCACGACGAGCGGCAAGATCAGACGCGCCCGACCGATCCTGCAGTTGCTCGCATTCCTGTGTGGCGATTTCGCGATGGGCACGACCGTGGTTCTGGTCGTGTTGTTCGTCCTTCGGCCCAGGCTTTCGGGGTCGCCGCAGTTCACCTTGCCCAACGTTCAGATTGTGATCGGCGTGCTGGCTCTGCTGGCCGCCGCGGTGCTGGCACCGACTCCGAGCCGACCGATTCGACGAACTAGTACGGACGTTGTGTGACGCCTATGCCTCAGCCATCTATTCTCTCGATGCTGCACGGACGTGCCAGCCTGCGGCCCCATGACGTAGCGTTCACTTTCACCAATTACGACGACGACTGGGCGGGTGTTCCCGAGACTCTCACGTGGTCGCAGTTATCCCGCCGAACACTAAATGTGGCACGCGAGCTTGACCTTCATGGCTCGGTCGGAGACAGGGCAGTAATCCTGGCTCCCCAGTCCCTTGATTACATTGCGGCATTCCTGGGATCCATGCAGGCTGGGCTCATCGCAGTTCCGCTCCCGTTGCCGCACCGCGGCTCGAGTCATGAGCGTGTAAGTGCAGTCCTTGCCGATACGTCGCCCTCAGTTGTTCTCACAACGTCCGCGGTCGCGGAAGATATCACCGAATATGTTGATCAAGCACGCCTGGACGCTGTTCCAAAGATCGTCGAAATCGATTCGATGAATCTGGAAGTCGATGGCGGAACAAGCGTTCGGACAGACGATTTGCCTAGCACGGCGTATTTGCAGTACAGCTCAGGTTCAACCCGACTGCCAACTGGGGTCATGATCTCGCACCGCAACCTCCAAGTGAATTTCGAGCAGCTGATGCGCAGCTTTTTCGCGGACTCCCACGTTAAAGCCCCATCAAATGTCACGATTGTTTCGTGGTTGCCCTTTCATCATGACATGGGTTTGATGCTGGGAGTCTGCGCACCAATCCTCGGCGGCTATCGCGGCGAGCTGACGAGTCCGATTTCGTTCTTGGAAAGGCCGGCCAGATGGGTGCGATCTTTGGCCGGGAGTCCTCATGCGTGGTCAGCGGCGCCAAACTTCGCCTTTGACTTGGCCGCCCGCAAAACAAATGACAGTGACCTGGCCGGCCTCGACCTCGGGGGGGTGCTGGGCATCATCAGCGGTGCCGAACGTGTCGAGCCGGCCACATTGGAACGCTTCGTTGATCGCTTTGCTCACTTCAATTTTCGGGACCATATGGTGCGTCCCTCATATGGCTTGGCGGAGGCAACCGTCTTCGTGGCGACTGGCACCTGGAGTGATTCATCGAATGCGGTTCACTTCGACGTCGCGGAGCTGTCCGCCGGCCGCGCTCAGCGATGTGCGGCCGGGACCGGCACAGCGCTGGTCAGATACAAAGTGCCGCAATCACCCACGCTGCGGATCATCGACCGCGACACAAGCCGCGAGTGCCCGCACGGCTTGGTCGGCGAGATCTGGATACATGGCGCCAATGTCGCCGACGGCTACTGGCGCAAACCGCCGGAGGAGCAGCGCTGCTTCGGCGCAATGCTCGTGGACCCGTCGCCGGGCACGCCTGACGGACCCTGGCTGAGGACCGGAGACTTGGGAGTCATGTTCGACGGCGAGTTGTTTATCATGGGACGCATAAAGGATGTGATCATTATCTATGGACGTAATCATTATCCGGACGACATTGAGGCGACCATCCAAGAGATAACCGGCGAGCGCGCTGCGGCGATATCGGTGCCCGAAGATGACACGGAGCGGCTTGTAGTCATAGTGGAACTCAGCAGGCGCGAAGGATCTGATGAAGAACACAGACAGGAACTCCGTTCAATAAAGGGGAAAATCGTTTCAGCGATATCGAACACGCACAGTTTACGTGTAGCCGACGTCGTTCCGGTGTCGCTCGGTTCAATTCCGGTCACGACAAGCGGCAAGATTCGACGGTCAACTTGTGCCGACCGTTACCGGCAAAACGGATTCAATCGTTTGGATGTTTCGGCGAGTGTTCTCAGTGAAGCGTGGTAAACGCGGGAGCGTCGGACAGATCTTGTCGCGCAATGTGATGACGGCCAGATAGTCGAGCTCGTACCACTCCACACCGGGCCGGGGTCGAGCCGAAACACCCGGCCATCCAAACCGCAGCAATTGCGTCTAGTCGTTAATTGCGCCGGACCGGAGAATTACCAGAGTGAGTGGGCAGGCGACAGCGACCCGGCGGAGCTTGCGCAGCCGCGTTATGTTGCGAAACTGTGTATTTGGGGCTAGTTAGGTCCGGCACACCTGGACGTCGCCGGCCGCGGTGACGCGCGTCCGGTAGACGGACACGCGCACCGCGTCATCGTCGAGGCACGTGCCGTCGTCGAATGCGAACGCCTGCTTCTTGATCGGCGACTGCACACACGCGCGGCCCGCACGGTCCCCGACGATGCCCCGCGACATCACCGCGGCGCCCGACCACGGGTCGACGTTGCCGATCGCCCCCAACGATCCGTCGGCGAGCCGGAAGAGCGCCACCTGCGTCCCGTCGGACATCAACACGCCCACCCCGCGGCATGGCATCAGCAGGTCGTACGCGCAGGCCGTCGTCCACTCGGAATCGTTTGGTAGAGCTAGGGTTTCGAGGTCGTCGAGCTGAAATATGGTCTTCGCGCGAGCGCTCATCCGTGTCACGTGGGGGTCTCCTGCAGCGGTCGGAACTTCGGAAGGCCCATGGGAACCTTGCGCCCGGAACGTTCGGTGAACGTCACGGTCGGGTCTGCGACGTCGGGTGCGTTGACGAACGACACGAACCGGGACAGCTTGTCGGGGTCCTCCAGCACGCCCTTCCATTCGCAGGCGTATCCGGCGACGTGGCGGGCCACGGCCTCCTCGAATTCGGCAGCCAGGCCGAGGGAGTCATGGCAGACGACGCCGTGCAGGTGGTCCATGCCACCCTCGAGGCCCTCGACCCACGGCGCGGTGCGCTGCAATCGGTCGGCCGTGCGGACGTAGAACATCAGGAAGCGGTCGATGTAGCGGATCAGCGTCTCGTCGTCGAGGTCGCCTGCCAACAGCTGCGCGTGCTTCGGCGTCATGCCGCCGTTGCCGCCGACGTACAGGTTCCAGCCGGTCTCGGTGGCGATCACGCCGACGTCCTTGGCCCGCGCCTCAGCGCACTCGCGAGCGCAGCCCGATACGCCCATCTTGATCTTGTGCGGGGCGCGCAATCCGCGGTAGCGCAGTTCGAGGTCGATCGCCATCTGCACCGAATCCTGTTGGCCGTAGCGGCACCAGTCGCTGCCGACGCAGCTCTTCACCGTGCGAAGCGCCTTGCCGTAGGCGTGCCCGGACTCCATGCCACCCTCGACAAGGCGCCGCCAGATCTCCGGCAGCTGGTCGACCCTGGCGCCGAACATGTCGATGCGCTGGCCGCCGGTGATCTTGGTGTACAGGTCGAAGTCCCGGGCAATCTCACCGATGAGGATCAGTTGCGCGGGCGTGATGTCGCCGCCCGGCACGCGCGGCACCACCGAGTAGCTGCCGTTGCGCTGAATGTTGGCAAGGAAGTGGTCGTTGGAATCCTGCAGCGAGGCCTGTTCCCCGTCGAGGATGTGGTCGGAACTGGTCGAGGCAAGTATCGACGCAACCACGGGTTTGCATATGTCGCAACCGGTTCCGGTGCCGTAGCGTTCGATCAACCCCGAGAAGGTGCGTAGCTCCGAAGCCGAGATGATTTCGAACAGCTCGGCCCGTGACTGGGTGAAGTGTTCACACAGGGCCTTGGACTGTTCGACGCCCTCGGCCTCTAGCAGTTGTTTGAGCAGCGGCACGCAGGATCCGCACGACGTACCCGCCTTGGTGCAGCCCTTCAAGGCGGCTACGTCCGCGCAGCCACGGACGATCGCGTCAGTGAGCTCGCCCTTGGTGACGTTGTTGCAGGAGCACACCTGCGCAGCGGCCTTAAGCGCACCGACACCGAGTTGTGCTGCGCCGGAATCGGATCCAGCAGGCGAGATGATCGCGAGCGGATCGCCGGGCAGGTGTTCGCCAACCATGGGCCGCAGCACGCCGTACGCCGACGCGTCGCCGACCAGGATCCCGCCGAGTAGGGTCTTGGCGTCGTCGGAGAGCACCAATTTGGCGTAGGTCGCCTTGACCGCGTCGTTGACGGCGACCTCGAGGCAGCCGGGGGTGGCCCCCATGGCATCGCCGAAGCTGGCCACGTCGACGCCGAGCAGCTTCAGCTTGGTCGAGGTGTCGGCCTCACCGAACTCCGCGGAACCATCGAGCAACCGGTCGGCCACCACCTCGGCACTCGTATACCCGGGGCCGACCAACCCGTAGCAGCGGCCGTCGATCGCGGCCACCTCGCCGACGGCGTAGATGCTGGGATCTTCAGTGGCACAGGTCAAGTCCGTGAGCACTCCGCCACGGGCGGCGAGCGGCAGGCCGGCCGCCTTCGCGAGCTCGTCACGCGGCCGGACGCCTGCCGCGAAGATCACCACGCCCGCATCGATGGGCGTCCCGTCGTTGAGCAACACCCGCAGGCCACCTTCCCGAGTCGCTTCGCTCCTGCCCTCCGAGCCACTTTCCCGGGTCGCTTCGCTCCTGCCCTCCGAGCCATCCGCACCACACTGCTCGATGGCGTCGGTGCCGACGTCGAGATGGACCGAGATTCCGAGTTCGGTGACCATTCGTTGCAACAGCGCACCGCCTGCGGTGTCGAGCTGCTGATTCATCAGTCGCGGGGCGCGCTCGACGACGTGCGCGTGCAAGCCGAAGCCCCGCAACGCGTTCGCCGCCTCGAGCCCAAGCAGCCCGCCACCGATCACGACACCCGTGGTGGCGCCTGCAGCCATTGTCCGCAGCACGTCGGCCCGAATGGCGTCGAGGTCGTCGAGCGTGCGGTAGACGTGGCACCCGGGCAGGTCGTGACCCGGCACCGGCGGAACGAACGCGAACGAGCCGGTGGCCAAGACCAGCCTGTCGTAGGGAAAGCGGCGACCGAGCATCGTCGTCACGTACTTCGCGGACCGGTTGATGCGGGTCACGCGGTCGCGCAACACCACGTCGACGCGCTGGTCGCCGTCGTATCCGTTGCCCGCCATGGCCAGGCGCGGGCGCTCCCAGTGCTCGGTGTAGCCGGTGAGGCCAACGCGGTCGTATGCGGCGTCGGCCTCCTCGGCAACGACGGTGACGTGCCAGCCGTCGTCGGCGTCACGGGCGCGCAAGGCCTCGACGAATCGGTGCCCGACCATGCCGTGACCGACGACGACCACACGCTTCGGATAGTGCATGGCGCAACGCTAGGCAAGCGACATTGCCTGGATGTCGCCTCGTGTGAATCGCCCGTCACGGTGTGCTCACCGGTCGGATCGGTGGGCTGTGAGCGTCAGATGTGTCCGGCGGAGCCCTGGCTGGTGGGCGTTGCGTACGGGTTGTAGATCGTGGTCGGCGCCGTCGGCGGCTCCGACTGGTCACCCGGCCCATCGTTGGACGGCGAGTCGGGTGATTGCGCAGGCGCTGGGGTGAACTCGCTGGTCTGCACGCTGGGCGTCGTGTAGCTGGTGGTCGACGACGAAGTCGTGAAGCTCGTCGTGTCGGCCACCGACGTGTCGGGGTATACGACGTTTGGCGGGTCCACCGAATTGTCCGAAACCCGCATCACGGCGAACACCAGCAGCCCGACCAGCGCAAGCGCGCCAACGCCACTCGCCAAGATCACGGATTGGTTGTCGTGCCAAGGCTCGTCGCCAGGCCGCCGGTCGTCGTCCCACACGGGCGGATCGTAAGCCCCGTGCTACTGCCAGCGGGCCAGGATTTCCTCGGCCCGACCGGACAGGGCGCGCTGAAGGAACGGTCCGAAACTGATGCGGCCCACGCCCAAAGGGCCAAACGACGCCGGATCGTCGAGTTCCGGTATCGCAATCGCATTGACCGGCAAGGGCAACTCGGTGGTGAGTCGCCGCATCGTCTCCGGGTCGTGGCGGCCCACGGGGTAGAGGCTGTCCGCCCCGGCTTCGGCTGCCAGCTTCAGCCGCGCGACCGCACGCTCGACACGATCGGACTCGTCGCCGTCCTGACGAATGAAGAGATCGGTGCGGGCATTGATGACCAAGTGCACGCCTGCGGCATCAGCGGCCTTGCGTAGCTCACCGACGAGTGCGGCGTGTTCGGAGGCCGTACGGAGCCGCTTGCCCTCCTTGTGCACGGTGTCCTCGATGTTCAGGCCGACGGCACCCGCCGAGAGCAGCCCCTCGATGATCCGCTGCGGGGATTCGCCGTACCCCGATTCGATGTCGACCGAGACCGGCACGTCCACGGCGGCCGTGAGCTGGGCGACCCGAGTAGTGAGGTCGTCGAACGACATCCCCTCGCCGTCGGGCTTGCCAACCGAGTCGGCGACCGGGTGACTGCCAACCGTGAGGGCAACAAAGCCTGCGTCGACCGCCAGCTTGGCCGACCACGCATCCCAAACCGTCGGCAGGATGGCTGGATTTCCCGGTACGTGCAGCGCCAATAGTGCCGTGGCGCGATCCTTCAAAACCTGCTCGGACATCTTCCCAACTCTCCGTTCTCCGACGTGACCCGTCTCACTCTGTTCCGATGACGTGGCTAGCATCAGTTGTCGTAATGTGATTCGCGACACCCTTCAGCCCAAGGAGGTCAGCCTCTTGTCCACCACCACTGAACTTGCCCAGCTACACGAATTGATCGGTGGCTTGCGACGCTGCGTGTCCTCACTGTCTTCACGCTACGGCGACACCCCCGCGATGCGTCGCATCGTCAACGACGCCGAGCGCATCATGAACGACATCGATCGACTCGACATCGACGCTGAGGAACTGGAACTCGCACGCGGAGAGAGCCCTCACCATCACGTCGGCGAGAAGATCGGCATCCCCGACACGCAGTACGCCAGCGACTTCTGGCAGGACGTGGACGACGAGGGCCTCGGTGGGACGCGGTGAGCGCTTGCGCCACGAGCTTTGCTGACCGGCTGAACACTTGCACGAAGTTCCGACAAGCACAGTAGGTGCTTGATTTCGCCCGTCGTCGGGCATTCCGCTAACGTCCGCTCGGACACATTACAAACGAAGTGAGGGAAACCCCTTGAGCGCACCCACCGCCGACCGCCCCGGCACAGGTGTCTTCTCGCCGACGCGAGCGCAGATCGAGCAACGTACCTTGCGCACCGACGCCTGGTGGAAGTCGCCGCTGATCACCGACCTCGGCTTCGCCGCGTTCGTCATCTACGCCACCGCGCGCGCGTTCCAGCAGGACCACTTCTTCGTCAAGGAGTACCACTACCTGACGCCGTTCTACTCGCCGTGCATCAGCACGGGCTGCGGGGACGCCAGCGGCTTCTGGCCACAGCTCCTGCCCGACGTGTGGTGGTTGCCGTACGCCGCGGCATCGCTGCCGTTCCTGCTGCTGTTCCGGTTGACCTGCTACTACTACCGCGGGGCCTACTACCGCTCGGTGTGGCAGTCACCCACCGCGTGCGCGGTCGCCGAACCCCATGCGAAGTACACCGGCGAGACCCGGCTTCCGCTGATCATCCAGACCACGCACCGGTACTTCTTCTACATCGCCGGGATCATCTCGGTGATCAACACGTACGACGCGATCGAGGCGATGTTCCCCGACAGCGGCTTCCGGTTCGGCGTGGGCAACCTGGTGCTCTGGGGCAACGTCATCATGCTGTGGGTCTACACGTTGTCGTGCCACTCCTGCCGCCACGTCGTGGGCGGACGGCTCAAGCACTTCTCCAAGCATCCCGTGCGGTACTGGATGTGGGGGCAGGTGAGCAGGCTGAACACCCGGCACAAGCTGTACGCGTGGATCACGCTCGGCACGCTGATGTTCACCGACTTCTACGTCATGTTGATCTCGATGCACCCCAACTGGGACCTGACCATCATTCCCTGACGGGAATTCCACGCCTACATCCGAAAGACGAAGTGAGACTTCATGACTGAGCCAGATGATCTTCGCGCAAGCGGCTCAACTGAGCCAGATGATCTTCGCGCAAGCGGCTCAACTGAGCCAGATGATCTTCGCGCAAGCGGCTCATCCACCCTGGAGCGGCACGAATACGACGTCGTCGTCATCGGTGCCGGCGGTGCAGGACTGCGCGCCGTGATCGAGGCCCGTGAGCGCGGCCTTCGCGTTGCGGTGGTGACCAAGTCGCTGTTCGGCAAGGCGCACACCGTGATGGCCGAGGGTGGCTGCGCCGCGGCCATGAAGAACGTCAACACCAAGGACTCCTGGCAGGTGCACTTCGGTGACACCATGCGCGGCGGCAAGTTCCTCAACAACTGGCGGATGGCCGAACTGCACGCGCAGGAAGCCCCCGACCGGGTCTGGGAGTTGGAGACCTACGGTGCGCTGTTCGACCGCACCAAGGACGGCAAGATCAGCCAGCGCAACTTCGGCGGGCACACGTACCCGCGGCTGGCCCACGTGGGTGACCGCACCGGCCTGGAGATCATCCGCACGCTGCAGCAGAAGATAGTGTCGCTGCAGCAGGAGGACTTCAAGGAGACCGGCGACTACGACGCCCGAATCAGGGTCTTCCACGAGTGCTCGATCACCGACCTGATCAAAGACGGCGACCGGATCGCGGGCGCCTTCGGATACTGGCGCGAGACCGGCAACTTCATCCTGTTCGACGCACCTGCCGTGGTGCTCGCGACCGGCGGCATCGGCAAGTCGTTCAAGGTCTCGTCGAATTCCTGGGAGTACACCGGCGACGGGCACGCCCTAGCGTTGAGGGCCGGGTCCAACCTGATCAACATGGAGTTCATCCAGTTCCACCCGACGGGGATGGTCTGGCCACTGTCCGTCAAGGGCATCCTCGTCACCGAGGGCGTCCGCGGCGACGGCGGAGTGCTGAAGAACTCCGAGGGCAAGCGGTTCATGTTCGACTACATCCCGCCGGTGTTCAAGGGTCAGTACGCCGAGACCGAAGAAGAAGCCGACCAGTGGCTCAAGGACAACGACTCCGCTCGCCGCACCCCTGACCTGCTGCCCCGCGACGAGGTTGCCCGGGCCATCGTCGCCGAGGTCAAGGCGGGCCGCGGCACCCCGCACGGCGGGGTATACCTCGACATCGCCTCACGCATGCCCACCGAGGAGATCAAGCGGCGGCTGCCCTCGATGTACCACCAGTTCATCGAGCTGGCCGAGGTCGACATCACCAAGGACGAGATGGAAGTCGGTCCCACCTGTCACTACGTGATGGGCGGGGTCGAGGTCGATCCCGACACTGGCGGCGCTGCGACTCCGGGGCTGTTCGCGGCCGGTGAGTGCTCCGGTGGCATGCACGGTTCCAACCGATTGGGTGGCAACTCGCTGTCGGACCTGCTGGTGTTCGGCCGCCGCGCCGGACTCGGCGCATCCGACTACGTGCGGGCGCTGGCCGACCGGCCGAAGCCGCCGCAGGACGCCATCGACGAGGCCACCAAGATGGCGTTGGCGCCCTACGAGGCACACGAGAACCCCGAGAACCCCTACACGCTGCACGCCGAGCTTCAGCAGTCGATGAACGACCTCGTCGGCATCATCCGGAAGGAAGCCGAGGTCGAGGAGGCGCTGACCAAGCTCGACGAACTCAGGGGCCGTCTGCAGAACGTCGCCGTCGAGGGCGGCCGAGTGTACAACCCGGGCTGGCACTTGGCCATCGACATGCGCAACATGCTGCTGGTCAGCGAGTGCGTGGCCAAGGCTGCGCTGCAGCGCACCGAGAGCCGCGGCGGACATACCCGCGACGACCATCCGGCGATGGACGCGAACTGGCGCAACACGCTGCTGGTGTGCAAGACCACCGAGATCGCGTCCGCCGAAGCGCTGGTGCCCCGAGTGACGGTCGACCCCGAGGAACAGGTTCCGATGCGGCCGGACCTGCTCGAGGTCTTCGAGCTCTCCGAACTCGAGAAGTACTACACCGACGCCGAATTGACCGAGCACCCCGAAAGGAAGGGCTGACATGGCTGCATACGACGCGAGCATGCGGGTCTGGCGCGGAGACGAAGACGGTGGGGAGCTGAAAGACTACACCGTCGAGGTCAACGACGGCGAGGTGGTGCTCGACATCATCCATCGCCTGCAGGCCACCCAGGCCAACGACCTGGCCGTGCGGTGGAACTGCAAGGCAGGAAAATGCGGGTCGTGCTCGGCAGAGGTCAACGGCCGCCCGCGGCTGATGTGCATGACGCGGATGTCGACGTTCGGCCAGGACGAGACCGTCACCGTCACGCCGCTGCGTACGTTCCCCGTGATGCGCGACCTGGTGACCGACGTGTCGTTCAACTACCAGAAGGCGCGGGAGATCCCGTCGTTCACGCCGCCCAAGGATCTTCAGCCGGGCGACTACCGCATGCAGCAGGAAGACGTCGAACGCAGCCAGGAGTTCCGGAAGTGCATCGAGTGCTTCCTGTGCCAGGACGTCTGCCACGTCGTGCGTGACCACGAGGAGAACAAGGAGAACTTCGCCGGACCGCGCTTCCACATGCGCATCGCCGAGCTCGACATGCATCCGCTGGACGTCGTGGACCGCAAGGACATGGCTCAGGAGGAGTTCGGGCTGGGCTTGTG
This sequence comes from Mycobacterium sp., assembly GCA_025966225.1. GTDB lineage: Bacteria > Actinomycetota > Actinomycetes > Mycobacteriales > Mycobacteriaceae > Mycobacterium. The sequence continues at coordinate 44,503 of JAOPVI010000254.1, forward strand.
CAACATCACCAAGTGCTGCACCGAGGTCTGCCCCGAGCACATCAAGATCACCGACAACGCGCTGATTCCGATGAAGGAGCGCGTCGCCGACCGCAAGTACGACCCGGTCGTCTGGCTGGGCAAGGTGCTCTTCAAGAAGAAGTAGGGCTCGAGTTTGACGTGAACGGCTGCGAAGTCCCAACAGGACTTCGCAGCCGTTTGGTTTTGGCGGCCATGCGGGTACCCAGTCGGCGTACGGTAAGTTTCGGAGCCAATCCACGCCATACCCACGCCATTCAGCGACGAAAGGCACCCACATGAGCACTGGAGATACCCAGAGCGTCAACGACATTCGCACCGCCATCCGCGAACTCTCCGCCCGCGCCGAGCTGGCTCGAAAAGAGGGCAGGCCCGAGGACGCGGCTGAGCTGGAGCAACGCGTGCAGGGCTACCGGGACGAACTCGCCGCTAGACCGTAGAACCGCGCTGCGAGATGGCAGTCAGGCAAATGCTCACTCGCACTTCCGTCGAGTGAGTTCAATCTTGCGGGAAGCGTCAGCCGCCCAGCCGCCGGAACGTGCTGCGGTGGAACACGATGGGCGCTTGAATCTCGGGGTCGTCGTGCACGGTGAGCTCGCTGACCTTGAGGATCACGATGGTGTGATCGCCTGCCGGGATCAGCTGCTCGATGGTGCTCTCCATCCACACGCTGGTGCCGTGCACGAACACCGCGCCGCTGGTCCGCGACACCGTCTGCAGGCCGGCGAACCGGTCCCCCGTCTTCGCGGCGAGGCTCTTGGCGGCCGCGTCGTGCGATTCGCCAAGCACGCTGATCCCCAGCGCGGGCAGATCCTTGAGCTTGGGCCAAGTCGTGGACGTGTTCTGGACGCAGAACGAGACCAGGGGTGGGTCGAGCGACACCGGCACGAACGTGCTGGCCGCCAGGCCGACGCGTTCCCCTTCGACTTCCGCGGCGATGGCGATGACGCCCGTCGGAAAGTGGCCGAACGCTTCGCGCAGGGAGGCTGGGCTGAGGTCGGTGCTACTCATGACACTTCCATCTTCACACGTACTGTTGAGCGGCCGCCACGTCCGGGTGCGCCCGCAACCTACTCTTCCACGCATTGCGCCCGTACACCGCGAAGATGCGCTCGTTGGAGGGGTCTGCGGTGACTCCGCGGGCGCCTGAGGCCAGTTCGTCGGGCAGCGTCAGCACGGGCAGTCGGGCGTCGAGGCGCGGGTTGAAGAAGTAGGGCACCGAAATGCGCTCGGTGTCGCCGATTCGGACCCGGTGTTCGGTGGCGCGCAGATAGCCGCCGCTGGCGAGCTCGAGCAGCTCCCCGATGTTGACGATGAACGCACCGGGCAGCGGGTGCACGTCGATCCACTCGCCGGCTTCACCATTTCCCGTCGTTTCGCTCGCCCCAGCCCCTCGGACTTCGAGTCCCGTGGTGCCGGGCTCCGCGAGCAGCAGGGTGAGCACGCCGGCATCGCGATGCGCGCCGACGCCTTGCGGACTGTCGGCCCGCGCCGGGTAGCGCACGATCTTGATGAGCGTCGCAGGGGTATCCGCGAACGTCGCATCAAAGACATCCGCCGGACTGCCCAACGATATAGCCCAGTGCTGCAACAACTTTCGTGCCACCGCCGCGAGGGCGGCATCCCATTCCGCGACGACGGCCGGAAGCTCGGGCAGCCCGGCGGGCCACTGGTTGGGGCCTTGCAGCCGAAGGTACGCTTCGGCTGGGTCGGTCAACGGTTCACGCTCGGGACCGACGTCGAGCTGTTCGCGCCAGTCGACCGCTCCACCCGTGAGTTCCCCACCGAGGCGCGTGTAGCCGCGGAAGTGTGGGCTGTTCACCATTGCGACCGCGTCCTTGTCGGCCTGTGGTAACGCAAAGAGCGCGCGCGCCGCGGTCAAGAGCCGATCGGTCAGGCCGTCGGGGACTCCGTGCCCGGTCAGGTAGAAGAAACCGACGGCGTGCGCGACCGACCGAAGGCGTTCACCGAGCGCTTCGTCGCTCAGGTCGATGACGGGCAGCGTGGTCCGAACAGAGCTCACCCGGCCATGATGGCCTGCTCACGCCACGCTCGCCAGAGTCGGAATCGTCGTGAACACAAGCGGGGGGGAATCGGTCGGCCCGGGGACGGTAAGGTCACACCCCGACATGTGGATCACGCTGCTGGCCATGGCCGTTGCGGTCAGCTTGGAGCCGTTCCGGATCGCCATGACAATCCTGATGATCAACCGGCGGCGGCCGCTGATGCAATTATTCGTCTTCCTCGCCTGCGGGTTCGCGATGGGCATCACGGTGGGCACGATCGTGCTGTTCGTGCTGCGACCGGCCCTGGGGTCAGCCCATTTCACGTTGCCCAGAGTGCAGCTCGCGGTCGGCGCAGTGCTACTGATCTACGCCGCGGTGGTGGCCACGGACTTGATAGGGCGAGTGGGACGCATGCGCGGTCACGGAGCTGCGGGCCGAGCCGACCGAAGATTCGGACCGCTCGCGACGCGGATCCGGAAACTTCTCGACGACCGTTCGCCGTGGACGGCAGGCATCGCGGGCCTCGGCATCGCGCTGCCCTCCATCGACTATCTCGCCGTGCTGGCGCTGATCGCGGCCTCCGGCGCCGGGGCGGCCACCCAGGTCGGCGCCTTACTGCTGTTCAACGTGGTGGCGTTCGGGTTCGTGGAGCTCCCGCTGGTCTCCTACCTGGTCGCCCCGGACCGTACGCGCGCAACGCTGTCGGCACTGCAGGACTGGGTGCGGAGGCGGCGTCGCCGAGACGTCGCCGTCTTACTGGCCGTGGTCGGCTGCGTGCTACTCGGCGCGGGGTTCAGCGGGCTCTAGGCCGCCTCACCCCTCGCTCAGGCGTCCAACCGGGTGAATTCGTCCTGGCGGTACTGCTCGACGCAGGCGGCGCGCCGAATCTTGCCGCTCGTGGTGGTGGGAATCGACCCTGGCGGGACCAGGACGAGATCCCCGACGTTCAAGCCGTGTGCATTGGATACCGCAGAGGTGACGTCGCTCTTGATCAAGCTGAGCCAGTCCATTTCCTCCAGCGTGGAACCACCTCGCCTCTTGAGCTCGATGACGGTGACCAACTTCTCGGTGCTGTTCAGCGGGACCGAGATCGCTGCGACCCGACCACGTGTGATCTCTTGAACCGTCGCCTCGATGTCCTCGGGGTAGTGGTTGCGGCCACGGAAGATCAGCAGATCCTTGATGCGGCCGACGATGAACAGCTCACCCTCGGAGGTGAAACCCAGGTCACCGGTTCGCAGCCAGGGGCCAGCTGGCGTGCCAGGCGACGGGTCGACCAGCGTTGCGCCGAAGCACCGCTGCTCTTCCGGCGGTTTGCCCCAGTAGCCGGTGGCGACATTGTCGCCGTGCACCCAGATCTCGCCGATCACGTCCTGCGGGCACTCGCGATTCGTGTCGGAATCGACGATGCGCAGCGCCGGGTCTTGAGGCACCTTGTATTTGACGAGCGCCGTGCCGGTTCCGGCCGCAGACCGCGCCACGCGGCTCGCGGACAGCTCTTCGACATCGAAGCGGTCCGCCGGCGATGACTCATTCCAGGTGCCGGCCGCGACGAAGACGGTCGCCTCCGCCAACCCATAGGAAGGACGCATCATGTGATCCCGAAGGTTGAAGTGAGCAAACCGATCAACGAAGCGTCGCAAGGTAGCCAGCTCGACCCGTTCGGCGCCGCTGATGATGCCGAGCACCCCGCCGAGGTCGAGTCCCGCCAGGTCACCATCGGTGGTTTTGCGGGCGGCCAGGTCAAAGGCGAAGTTGGGCGCCGCCGAAAAACCACGAGGATTCTCGGCCAGGGCTTGCATCCACCTGGCCGGTCTTTCCAAGAACGCCGCCGGGCCGGTCAAATCAGCGCGGAAGCCGCCCAGGATCGGGGCGCAGACGCCCAGCACCAAACCCATGTCGTGGTAGAAGGGCAACCACGACACGATCGTATCCGGTGGGGTCATGATGCCGCAGTCCGTGAAATAGCTGCGCATCAATTGCTCGAAATTCACCTGGAGGTTGCGATGCGAAAGCATGACCCCCGTCGGCGTTCGAGTCGACCCCGAGCTGTATTGCAAGTACGCGACGCTGGGCACATCAGCCGGCTCGATGGTCGGGCCGGGCTCAACGTCCAGATTCAAGGAATCGATTTCGACGATCTTGGGAGCAGTTCCCATGCGTGCTTGATCTACGTAGTCGCCGACATCGCCGGCGACCGCGGAGGTGGTGAGCACGACCGAGGGCGACGTGTCGACAAAGACCGCGCCCACGCGCTCGTCAGTCGAGCCGCGATGCGGCAACGGGAGCGGCACCGCGATCAGCCCAGCCTGCATGGATCCCAGAAAAGCCAGAATGTAGTCAAGGCTCTGCGGAGCCAAGATCACGGCCCGGTCTCCGACCGACGCACGAAGGTTGAGCTCGCGTGCCACGTTCATGGTTCGGCGGGATAGTTGCGCCCACGTGAGGCTTTCGCGAACACCGGCCGGGTCGTGGCCGTATTCGGTGAAGGTGAACGCCACCTCATTGGGGCGCAGGCTGGCACGTCCGTGCAGCATCGAGAGAATGGATGACTGGGCGGTAGTCGTCATAGGCGTCGCGTCACGTCCGTTTTCAGTGTGCGCCGTTGGACAGCACGGACATGGCACCGTTGACGAGCGTCGAAATGGGATCGCCGCCGCCGCCGAACGTCGCGTCGTTGGCCGGTGCGGTGACTTGCACGGGGTCGAAGCCGTGCACCGGGTCGACTTGGACCGGTGCGGTCGCCGGATCGTCGTTCCGCGAATAGCCCGCATTCACCCGCGGCATCAGTATCGCGTCCAACTGATTCAGCGTGTCCTCGTTGTACCCGAGGTACTTGAAGGCGAGCACCAGGGGAAGGTGCTGCTCGGGGACCAGGTACGTCGTCGTCGTTGCCCCCCTCGAGTTGACCGTCGTTCGGATGTTCTGCGGCGGAACATTGCTCGGGTTGGTGAACGCAATCGCGGTGTGACCGGTGGCCAGGCCGGCGATCGAGTTGGCGAGGGCGAACAGGTTGTCCGGCCGGTCGGGAAAGTCGGCGATGCTGTCGTAGGCAGAGACGAACTGGTCGGTGTGGTACTGGCTCTCCACCGGTGGCGGCATGCGATAGTCCAGCGCGGGCACGACACTGCCGACGGGAAACATCTGGGTCAGGAAACTCTCCCCGAAGGGGGTCTTCGCGAGTGGGTCGCCAAACGTCGCGAAGCTCAGTTGATCAGGCGGCGGAGCGGTCGGATCGTTTGCCATCGATGCCTTCACGGCGTTGAGTACGAACGCTCCCTCAGACAACCCCATCGCGGTCCCGGGGCCACCGTTGCGGATGGCCGTTTCGAGGTTTGGCTCTCCCTCGTCGACCGACTCGCCGATGCTCGGCCCATCCAGCCCCAGACCGGGATGGAGCTCTTCGCCGATCCGGCCGATACCCGGGAACAGGCGTTCCAGGACGTGCCCCTGCACCTGTCCTGCCGGGTAGTCGACCTTCACCCGCTTCATGCCAGGGAACCAGTCCGCGCCCGTAAGACGGATGTATTCGTCATAGGGAATACCGAGCACGTGAGCTCCGCCCAGGGCATACGCCGTCGCGTTGGGCCCCGTCGCGGCAGGCGGCGTCGCGGCGGGTCCTGTCGCGCCGGGCGCCGGCGGCACTGGGGCCGCCGAGTCGTCGGCGATCGCGCTCCCGGCGCCGAAACATCCTGTGACACCGGCAGTTACCAGCACCGCAAATCCTGCGAGGAGTTTCTTCATCCCTATTCCTGACCGCTCGTCTTCTCTAGTTTCACATACATCACGGACCCCTGCTAACTCGACTGCTCGGCTGGTGGCCTGGCCTTCGACGGCGCCGAACGCTGCTCGCCCACTCGCGAGGGCCACCAGTTCGCCCGCCCCACCAACGCGGCAATCGCAGGCACGGTAATGGTGCGCACGACGAAGGTGTCCAGCAGAATTCCCACCCCGATCACGAAACCGCCCTGGATCACGATGCCGATGCTGGAGAACAAGAGCCCGCCCACCGAAGCGGCGAAGATCAACCCCGCCGCGGTGATCACACCACCCGTCGAACTCAGGGCGCGGATGACGCCGTAACGCGTGCTGTGCGGAGACTCGTCCCGCATTCGCGACACGAAGAGCATGTTGTAGTCGGCGCCCACGGCGACCAGCACCACGAAGGCCAACGGGGGCACGCTCCAATGCAACTGCTGGCCGAGTACGAACTGGAACGTCAGGACGCCGATGCCGAGCGCCGCGAAATACGAAATCACCACGGAACCGACGAGATAGAGGGGTGCGACGAACGCACGCAGCAGCACCATCAGCGTCAGCAGGACGACGATGAGGGTCGCGACGATGATGAATCGGATGTCGTGCTCGTAGTAGTCGCGTGTGTCCCGCAGCGCGGCAGGGAACCCGCCCATCGATATCGTGGCGTCGGACAGGGTGGTGTTCGGCTGGGCACCCCGAGCGGTGTCACTGATCTCATTGACCTGATCCATCGCCTCGGAGCTGAACGGGTTCAGTTTGGTCTGCACCAGATAGCGCGCCGAGTGGCCGTCGGGGGAGATGAACGCCTTGGCGGCCTTCTGGAAATCCGGCAGACCCAGCACTTGTTCGGGAATGTTGAACCCCGCCTGTGACGGGTCCGCGGCGTTGTCCTTCATCGTCAAGAGAAAGGCCGAGGCCTCGTTGAGTCCGGACGCCACCAGTTTGATCTGATCGACGAGTTGGTCCACTCCGCCCGCCACCTGCTGGCTTCCGCCGGCCAGGCGGTCGGCGTTTTGGGTCAGCTGGGCCAGGCCCGCCTGCGGGCCACCGGGCTTGTTCAGGCCCATGGCGTTGACTGCCTTGGCAACATTGGTGAGTGCGCCATTCAGCTTGTTCACCGTGGCGTTGAGGGTCTGCTTGTCACCGAAACCCTGGAACTGGTGCGCGAGGTCGTTGATCTGGTTGAGGTTTCCCTCGTTACTCGGGTCGACCAGTTGCCGAAACTGCATCCGGGTGTCGCTGCAGGAGGGATTGGCGTCGCAGATCGCGTTGCCGTCCAGCGCCATGAGAACCGGGCCTATCCAGGCGAAGAAGTTCTTGGTGGCGGTGAAGTTCACACCCATGGAATTGCCGAGCGCGTTGATGCTGTCGACGAGCTTGGCGGCGGTGTCGACGTCCCGTACCAGCCTGTCCCCGCCGTATTGGGTTCTCATCGAGGAGAACTCAACGATCAGACTCTGGATGCTCGGCACGATCCTGTTGATCTGTGAACGCACGTCACCGAGGCTGTCGGCCAGCGTGTTGGCCCCGGTCGCCAGTCGGTTGAGGTCGCCGGTGCGCTGGTTGATCTGGTCGGAGCCGTCGGCCAGTCGGGTACCGACCAGCCCGGCCTGATACGTGGCCCTGAATTCCTGCGGCACTTCGCCCAGGGGCCGGGTGATGCCACTGACCAGCCCGACGTTCGGCAACTGGGCGATGCGCGAAGCCATCTGTTCCAAGTCCGCGAGCGCCCGCGGTGTGCGCAGATCGTGCGGTGACTGGATGAGGATGAATTCGGGGATGGACTGACTGATGGGGAAATGGCGTTCCAGCGCGGCGTATCCGACCGAACTCGGCGCCGACGCCGCCACGGCCTTGCGATCGTCGTAATTGAACTTCGCGAAGATCGCGCAGCTGGCCAGTAGGCCCAAGACGAGCAGGCTGGCAACCAAGTGTGCCACCGGCCGGCGCACGATACGTATGCCGGAACGTCGCCAGAATCGAGCAGTCAGTTCGCGCCGCGGCTTGACCCACCCGCGCGGCCCGGCGAGCACCAGAATTGCCGGCAGCAGGGTCACTCCGGCCAGGTATGCGATGCCGATACCAATCGCCGACGAGCTTCCGACCGTTCTGAACACTCCCATTTTGGCGAAGCTCAACAGGAGAAAGGTGAGGCCCACCGTGTTGGCGGAGGCGGTGATCACCTTCCCGATCGAGATCATTGCAGCCTTGACCGCCTTCTCGGAGTCCGCGCCCGACC
>JAOPVI010000292.1 GCA_025966225.1 Mycobacterium sp.
TCATCGTGCTGTCCGAGGGCCGACTGCTGAACCTGGGCAACGCGACGGGTCACCCGTCGTTCGTGATGAGCAACAGCTTCTCCAACCAGGTCATCGCGCAGATCGAGCTGTGGACCAAGAACGACGAGTACGACAACGAGGTCTACCGACTGGCCAAGCACCTCGACGAGAAGGTCGCCAAGATCCACGTCGAGGCCCTCGGCGGTTCGCTGACCCGGCTTACCAAGGAGCAGGCCGAGTACATCAACGTCGACGTCGACGGCCCGTACAAGCCCGAGCACAACCGCTACTGATCACCCCTGGGAGGGTTCCGCCAGTCCGCGGTAGCTGGTGGGCTCTTCCGACACCTTCGTCAGCGTGTTGATGCTTACGTGCGGCCATCCGATGCGCCCTGGCAGGCCGTCCCGGCGCGGGAAGAAGTCGAGCATCACGCTCTGCAGGTACTGCAGGCGCAATGAGTCGTCGTTCAGTTCGTGAATCCAGAACGTCGACTTCATCGACGCCGCATTGGCGTGCGTCACCACGAAGGGGATGTTGTGGATGCCGCCGGTCGAATTGCTGGTGTCCAGTTCGAGCAACGTGGTCTTCACGATGTCGTCCTTGAAGCCGGTCAGTGCCAGCCGCAAGAGTTCGTGCGGCGCAACGGGATTGAAGCCGGGGAAGCAATCATGTTCCAGCCGTTGCCCTCGCTGGTCCACGTGCCGGGAAGTTGCCGGAACGGCCCAAGCGCCGGATCGCCGGTTTCGGCGACGTCGACGGTGCGGCCCTGCGCGACCAACTTTTTCATCAAAGATTTCGTGATCATGTGGAGTTTCTTTTCGATGGGTAGTCTGACGACTCGATCCTTTCGCGCACGACGCAAACAACCCCAGTAATCGGCTACTCGAATTCCTAAGGCGCACTTCGTAGTTGCTGTGCCATCGCGCCGATCTGCCAAATTCCGCTACCGTGCTTCACATTGCTGGGTGGCTAGCGGGCGGCACTTCGAATGGCCATCGCTGGTGACACGTCGCTTGCGTCGGCGGTCGTGCGCGTTGCTGGTCGGGATGCTGCTGCTTGCCGGCTGCGGCCGCGGCGAGGTAGTCCTTGCGACGCCGCCACCGCCGACCCCACGTGCTGGCTCGAGCTCGCGTTCACGACGCCAGCCTTGGCCAGCTACGCCTACCTGGACGCGCAAAGCAACGACCTGGCGCTGATGTCCACGGAGATGTAGCGCTTCTCGTTCGATTGAGCCAAACGCGTCCGGCGACGGAGAATGGTCATTAACATATGCGTCCGGGGGTCAGCAGCGTGTCACGGCACGCGGTCGGGGAGGGGCGCAACGGCACATGCTCGCAACGCTGCGAAAACTGCTGTCATCGCAGATGACGGTCGCCGAATGGATCGGGACCGGATTCTTGCTCGGCCTGCCCCACATCGCGTTGGGGATCGTCTGGTCATTGGCCAATGTGGGTCGGTTCGACGGATTCCACGGTGTCGAGCTCGCGCTGGCGGTCGTTGGCTCGGTGCTCGCGTGGCCCGTGCTGTTGCTGCCGAACGTGTGCAGCTCGTGAGTACGCCAATGACGTTGTGCGACTGTAGAATCAGTGTCGGTAGCCGTACGGCGCGCTGGAGCGACGCGGACGTGACCGCGGCCGAAGCGATGGACTTCTGGGCGTTCGCCGCGGGCGCGGCGAACGTCGTCATGCAACTGTCGTGGCCACCGGTCGGCCATGGCGTGGTGGAGAGCAAGGTCGACTCCGGCAACCTGCTCAAGCATCCGTGGAAGCGGGCGCGGACGACGTTCCAGTACATCGCGGTGGCGATACTCGGCACCCCCGAGGACCGCTTGGCGTTCCGCGCGGCCGTCGATGGCGCGCACCGCCAGGTCAAGTCGGCCGCCGACAGTCCGGTGCGCTACAACGCGTTCGACCGTGACCTGCAGATGTGGGTGGCTGCCTGCTTGTTCGTGGGGCTGGAGGACACCTACCAGCTGCTGCGCGGCGCAATGACCGCCGAGCAGGCCGAGCAGTTCTATCGGTCCGCGTGGACGTTGGGTACCACCTTGCAGGTCACCGAGGATCAGTGGCCCGCCACGCGGGCCGCGTTCGACGCCTACTGGACCAGCGCGTGCGCCCGGGTCAGCATCGACGACACGGTGCGCCAGTATCTGTTCGACCTCATCGGCCTGAAGATGATCAATCCGCTGCTGCGCATCCCGTTTCGGCCGCTGCTGAGGTTTCTGACCGTCGGATTTCTGGCCCCCGCCTTCCGTCAGGCACTCGGGGTGAATTGGGGCCCGATGAGGCAGCGGCTGTTCGAATGGCTTTTCCTCGTGGTCGCTTTCGTGAATCGGTTCATGCCGGTGTTCCTCAGGCAGGGTGGCAGCTACGCATTGCTCGCCGATGTCCGAAGACGAGTTCGAACCAAGGAGAGGCTGGTGTGACGCGGGTGCGACGGTTGCTGAGCCGCAAGGTCAGTGTCGAAGCGATGTTGGAGTTCTTGCTCTGGGCGGGCCTCGTCCACGTCCTCGTCGGATTGGCTTGGTCGTTCATCCACTTCGCGACGGTCGAGCGGGTGGAGGATGGACTGCGTCCCCTGATACCTGCTGGCCCCGAAGTGGCGGCGTTCGGACTGACGACGCTGCTGTGGCCGTACCTGGCGATCGCTTCGGCCTTGTGCGGATCGTGATTGCGAAGAGAAGCTAATTTTCTTTTGCGAAGAATAACGCTCTCCATATGTTACCGTTTAGTAATGGGGCCGGTCTTTAGAGCGTTCATGGTCGTATTCACCTTATTCGCAACACTTTTCGCGCCTGTCACGGCGCACGCGAATCCGGACCCCACGCACGACGCGCCCGACCCCTACTTCAACGAGGACGAGTACACCGAGTTCTACACCCCGCCCGATCCGTTGCCGCCTGGCCGACCCGGCGACCTGATTCGCACCGAGCCCTCGCGACTGGTTCTCGAGCCGTCGGGTCAGCTCGGCGCCATCATGGCGACCGGCACGCGAATCATGTACCGCAGCACGGACGCCCGTGGAAATCCGATGGCGGTCACGGGCACCTACTTCGAGCCGTTCAACGACTGGCCGGGCCAGGGTCCGCGACCGTTGATCGTCTACGGGCCCGGTACCCAGGGCCAAGGCGATCAGTGTGCGCCGTCGCGGCAGTTCAACCAGGGCATCCACTGGTCGCCGTATCTGGATCTCGCGTTCAACTACGAGGAGTTGTTCGTCGCGACCATGGTGGCGCGCGGGTTCGCCATCGTGATGACCGACTATCAGGGGCTTGGGACGCCGGGATTGCATACCTACGTCAACCGCGCCGCCCAAGGTGACGCCATGATCGATGCGGCCCGGGCGGCGATGCGGTTGCCGGGCACGTCGTTGGATCCTCATGGGCCGCTGGCCTTTTGGGGATACTCCCAGGGTGGGGGAGCCGCCGCGAGCGCCGCCGAGCTCGCGTCGACGTACGGGTCGGACCTGCACGTGGTCGGCAGCTACGCGGGGGCGCCGCCCGCCGATCTGAAGGAGCTGTTCCCGTACGCCGACGGCAGTGCCCTGGTCGGGGTGGTCGGCTACGCGCTGAACTCCGTCATCACCACGTATCCGGAGTTCGCGGACGCCATTCGCTCGAAGCTGACACCGCGCGGCGCGGACATGCTCGACAAGGTTCAAGACCAATGCATCGCGGAGACCATCGCGAAGTTCATGTTCCGGCACCTGCAGCCGTACTTCACCGAGGACATCAACCAGCTGGTGAACGAGGAGCCGTTCAAGTCGTTGTTCGACATGCAACGCATCGGCCGCCTGAAACCCAATGCGCCAGTGCTCATCAACAGCAACCGCTACGATCCGCTGGTGCCGTGGACGGCCGCCAATCAGCTGGGGCGGGACTGGTGTGCCCAGGGTGCCGACGTCGAGTTCCGCACCAACGAGGAGCCGCCGTTCCTCAACAAGTTGGTGATCAATCATGCGCTGCCGATGCTGGTCGACGGCGAGGCCGCGATGCAGTGGATCGCCGACCGATTCAACGCGGTACCGACCACGCCGAACTGTGGGGCGTTCTAGCAGCGGTTCACCGCCAGTTCCAGCCGACACATCGTCCGATCTCGCGCAAGGCGTCGACCGTCAGACCGGGATGCAGTTTGCGGAACCGCGCCATGATGTCGTTCACGCGCTGGACCAAGGTCATGTCGCCCCATTCGATCGGCATGGCGTTCGCCTGTTGCACAAGCGCGAGAACATCGGCGCCGATCCCCGCGCCGGCTTCGGGGCCGTAGATGGCGATCAGCCTTTCCTTGTCTACGTGGGGCACCGCAGTATGACCGATCGACTCCACGATTGCGGTGCTGAGTTCAGAGTCGTCCACGCAGAAGCTCCATCATCTCTCGAAGTTATGGCGGTCGACGAGGGTCTCGGCGCTAGATCCGCGCACGCGATATTGGCCCGATGCCGGCCGCGAGCAGTTGGCTGTAGAGGGCACGATGCAGTGGATTGCCGACCGGGGCAACGGTTCACCTACGACGTCGAACTGTGAGGAGTGCTAGGCGCAGCGCTGATGCCGGATACGTGTCGTTCGACCTAGACGGGTATCCCTCTATTGGTCCCTGGTTTGTGAACCAGCAGATCGTCATGTTCGCGACGCCGGCAGGCTTCGACGAACTCAATGGCGAGTTTGGGGTCTGTCATAAATTCTTCATACTGGTTCGTGCTGATCCAGTAATACTCGACGTAGTCGATCATGCCGTTCGCCACGGGGATGGACGCATAATGCCTGCCCGACTCCGATTCAATACCTAGCCAGTACCTGTTCTCGCGAGACATGTAAGTGTCATCGAATCTCATTTTTGTCCTCCGCCGTTTGTAACGTCCGTGACGATGATGTCTCCGTCTGGCACGGCCCCGCCATCGATCACGGCTTCCGAAACACCGTCTGGTAAAAAACCTCCAGGCAACCAGTATTCATTTGCACCGGCCTCGTTCCCTGACGGAACGCGAAGGTTGTAGTCCTGCGGGTCTGGAATATCGACTCGAACGACATGATTCTCAACAAAGTAATCCTCCGGCAGGCCCAACGAGCGCGCAAGTGCCACTGGATCGCCATGCGCCGATTCGATCAAGGCGTCGACCTCATTTGAGGGCATCACGAAGCTCGTTCCATCCCGCTGTCCGATGCCGTACATGTCATAGTTCTTGTCGGTCATGAATCGGCTCGCACCGTCATCAAATTTGTGCAGATGATGTTCGATGAATTCCCTAGGTAGATAGTCCGATGGATCAGGCCGACTGCCCTTTTCGGTCGCCAGAATTTCATCGCGTTGTTCGTCGGTGAGCACATTGTGATCCCACGGAGACGATGCGTGGCCGTCGTGAGAATGGCCCCCGGCGTCGCCATCGTCTGAATCGTGGGATGAATCGGTCGGCGGTTCGTGATCGCGTGTTGCGTCTGAGTGATCCCCCGACCCCGACGGATGGTCGCCGTGCGAGGGCGGGTCGTGCGGTCCGCCAGGTGTGTGTTCCGGTGCCGGGTTATGAGGTGCTTCGGACGGTGAACCGCCGCCGGTCGGGGTGTCGATGGGAGTGTGGGATGCACTTGGCGGCGACGGGGTGTACTCCGTCGGAGTGTGGGGGGCCGAGGCGGCGGTTGGGCTTGTCGGCAGTTCGGCACTGCCCGGCGTCGCGGTATTCGCATGCGCAGGGACCGATTCGGGGACGTTCGCGTTGGCAGGCACGAGTTCGGGCTGATGGCGGATGGGTGCTTCTGCGCCGGCGGGCGTGGGTGTCGCTTCGGGTGCGCGTGCGACGGGAGCTTCCGCGCCGGTTGCAGCCGGTGACTCATGCATCGGTGACCGCGGGGTCGAGTCATCAGGTGTGACTGGCGGTTTGGCGCCAGTAGAGTCCGGGCCTGGCGAGCTCTCGGGGACTTGAGGAGTCGAGTGCGGGCCGCCGGGCTCCCGTGGAGTGGGTGCCGGCGTGGGATTGGCCGTTGTCCCGTCGGTTGGCCGGGGGCCGCTGTCGACGGGGGCGCGCCCGGTTCCGGGGCCGCCTGCCGCACCCGGGTCGAGGCTCCCGGCCGGGACTGTGTCGGGCGGCTTGATTGGGACTTCGGTGGGCTTGAACGAGATGCCGTTTAGATCGTTGCCGATCTTGGTGCCTTGGGCGGCGATGTCTGCGCCTGCACCGCCGGTCAACCCGCCGAGTCCGTCACCCGCGGCACCGCCTTCGGCGGCTGCGCCCCGTTCGGCTCCGCCGGCCACGGCGCCGGCTTCCGCAGCAGCGCGACCCTCTCCTGCGCCAGGGATGAAGAACGACCCAACGGTGCCCAGGTTGTTTCCCAGCGCGGCGAACGGGTCCCCGCCCGTCCAGTCCTTGGCATCTACCAGCTGCTTGAACTGGTCGACGTGCTGGTTGATGGTGCCCTCCGGATCCATCGCGAACATCACCGGCGCAGTCAGCGGGTTCGCCTCCAGCAGCGTCTTTCCTAGCGCCTCGGGATCGGTGAGCGTTCCCATAATGCCCGAAACTGGTTTTAGGACAAGCCCTTCCAAGATCCCCTTGTCGAGGCTGAGGATGTCACTCGTGACCGTGGCCAACGGATTACCGACGTCGTTGCCCAGGTACTGAGTGAACTCGTTGCGCAGCCAGCCCTGCAATTGGGTCGTGAGCGCGTCCATGGCGCCGATTTCTGCGTCGACGAGCGACTTGATGCCATCGACTTCACGCTTGAGGGTATGGAGGATCTCGGCGATGTCGTCGGCGACCTGTTTGATGTCATCCCACGGGTTGTGGCCCTCGAAGATGCTGCCCAGCTCGTCGAAAATCCCTGAGACGCTGAGTCGGTCGAGCAGGTCGCGGATTGCGTTCTGGGAACTCTCGACCTCATTGGCAAAGGACTCGAGTTCGGATGCGATGGTTTGGCACTGGCCAGTCAGTTGCTGGACGCCGCCAGCCAGTTGAGTCAGCGCGTTGGTGATCTGTCCGGACTCCGGGATCTGCTGTCCGGTCAGTCCCGACGAGCACGCGGTGATCTGTCCTGATGCTCCCGTCATTGCCGTGCCGAACGCTCGCCACGCCGCCGCAGCGACCCGTAACGTGCCGGGGTTTCCATCTGGCCAGGGACTGTCCACAAGCGTTCTGACGAGCGACCACAAGAACGGCTCGCCTACTGCTGGCCCGAATGGCGAGGGCATTGTCGGCCCGGTGAACTTTGCCGGTTCACTGGGTTGTGGCACCGACGGCTCGCCGCCACCTACCGTCGACGCCGCCTCGCTGAGGGCATAGTTATGAGCTGACACCTTCAGGCCGTAGCCCAGCCTGCGACAGGTGTTCACTGCGGCTTCGCCTGCCGAGAAGAGCGCTTGGCCACCCTGGCTGTAACTGATGGTCAGCGCCTGACCCGGGTGGTCGTGGCCGCACATCTGCCCCGACGACAACAGCGCTGATTGCAGTGCTTGCAATGCCGCGGCTACCGCGTCCCCTTCGCTTGCCAGCGCGTTGCCCGACCCGGAAAGAAGCGTTGGGTCGACGTCGATTCCGCCCACCGGTTCAACCCCAGTTACGTGTATTCGTCTGAATGGCGCCCTGATAGTTCTCATGAGCGGTCACCGCGATCCGCCGAAGCTCGGCCAATGCGTGGCGCATTTCGTGGATGCCCTCAGACAACCTTTGCTGAGCGGCGCGTTGCGCCTCGCCGCCGGCACCATCCCACGCCGATCCCAGCTGCTGCTGGGCGGCGGCCAACTGGGATAGTTGCGCTTCGGTGTGCTGCTCGAAATCTGACATTCGATCAGCCGCTGATATCAACGCCGCTGGATCAACCCGAAAGCCGCTCACGACTGCACCCCGGACTCGTTGATGCTCGACGCCCCGACCTCGTCGACGCGCGAGTAGTGGCCTGCAGCCTCATCCAACAACGCTGACAGAGTCGTTAACCCCTGCAACACTTTCGACGCGCCCTCATGCCACTCGCGCCAAGCCGCGTCATAGGCCGACGACGCGTGACCGGTCCAGCTGCCGCCCAAGAGATCACTCACCTCAGCGTCCAAGGAGCCCAGGCCTGCGCCTAACTCCTGCGCAACTGATCTGAAGGCCTCCGACGTCCGTCCCAATACTTCCGGGTTCACCCGCAAGTCCGCCACCATCACCCCGATCTACACCCGCCCTTGTTGTCAACAGACTACTTCGGGCCGGGTGACGAGCCGCGCGCCAAATTATTTGCTGCGCACTTACTGTCAGTCGGCTGTGGATTGTGCTCTGAGCATCCGGCGGTGGCCGCACCCCCGACCGAGTGCGTGTGCTGCCTTGAGGGAATTGCGTTACGAACCACCGTTTGACTATCGGGGGAGCATCGCTCGCTACGCTCGCCGGGTGCTCATCGCGATCGAGGGTGTCGACGGCGCGGGCAAGCGCACGCTGACCGAGGGCCTGCGCTCGTCGTTCGAGGCGGCGGGCCGCTCCGTCGCCCAGCTGGCCTTCCCGCGATACAAGCAGTCCATCCACGCCGACCTCGCCGCAGAGGCGTTGCACGGCGGTCATGGCGACCTCGCCCAATCGGTGTATGCGATGGCGGTGTTGTTCGCCCTGGACCGCGCCGGAGCCCGCGAGGAGCTCGCTCTACTGCAGGCCTCGAACGACGTCGTCATCCTCGACCGCTACGTCGCGTCCAACGCCGCCTACAGCGCGGCCCGGCTGCACGAGGACGTCGATGGCGAGGTCGTCGAGTGGGTGCGCGCGTTGGAGTTCGACAGATTCGCGATGCCCGTCCCCGACTGGCAGGTGCTGCTGGCCGTGCCGACCGAACTGGCTGCCCAACGCGCCCAACATCGCGCCGAGACCGAAGCCGACCGGGCCCGCGATGCCTACGAGCGCGACGACGGTCTCCAACGTCGTACCGGCGACGCGTACGCCGGGCTCGCCGCAGCAGACTGGGGCGGACGGTGGCTAGTGGCGGGACCGGACGCCGCCGCCGCAGACCTTGCGGACGCGCTGATGCCCTGATCGGGCGTTCTACCTGCAAAACGCACGGTGTGGTAACCGGGGTTTATCGCGATCTGGTGACACCATGGTCACCATGAGGCAAAGGATTCTGGTCATCGACGATGATCCATCGCTGGCCGAGATGCTGACGATCGTGCTGCGCGGCGAGGGTTTCGACACCGCGGTCGTTGGCGACGGCAGTCAGGCGCTGACGGCTGTCCGCGAGCTCCGCCCGGATCTCGTGTTGCTCGACCTCATGTTGCCCGGCATGAATGGCATCGACGTGTGCCGCGTGCTGCGCGCCGACTCGGGCGTGCCAATCGTCATGCTGACGGCCAAGACCGACACCGTGGACGTCGTGCTCGGTTTGGAGTCCGGCGCGGACGACTACGTGATGAAGCCCTTCAAGCAGAAGGAGCTGGTCGCTCGGGTGCGGGCCCGCTTGCGTCGCAACGACGACGGCCCCGCCGAGCTGATCTCGATCCACGACATCGAGATCGACGTGCCCGCCCACAAGGTGACGCGCCAGGGCGAGCAGATTTCGCTCACCCCGCTGGAGTTCGACCTGTTGGTGGCGTTGGCGCGGAAACCGCGGCAGGTGTTTACTCGGGATGTGCTGCTCGAACAGGTGTGGGGCTATCGGCATCCCGCCGATACCCGCTTGGTGAACGTGCACGTCCAGCGGTTGCGCGCCAAGGTTGAGAAGGACCCGGAGAACCCGCAGGTGGTGCTCACCGTTCGAGGAGTGGGATACAAGGCCGGACCTCCGTGATCTGGAGCTCGAGGCGGCGCATCCGCAGTCGCTCGGCGCCAATGTTGCGCGGGCTCGGAGCGCTAGGTCGAGCGCTTGGATTCGCGTGGCGTCGATCGCTGCAGCTGCGGGTCGTGACGCTGACCCTCGGGCTGTCGCTGGCCGTCATCCTCGTTCTTGGCTTCGTGCTGACGAGCCAGATCACCGACCGCATTCTCGAGGTCAAGGTGCGCGCTGCGACCGAGGAAATCGAGCGGGCCCGCAACACCGTCAGCGGCATCGTCGGTGGTGAGGAGACGCGCTCGCTCGACAGCAGTCTGCAGTTGGCCCGCAACACGCTGATCGACCGCAAGGCCGACACGGGGGCGGGGCTGGCAGGCGCATTCGACGCGGTGCTCGTCGTACCCGGCGACGGACCACGGGCAGCGACCGCGGCTGGGCCGTCCGCCGAGGTGCCCAATGCGTTGCGCGAGTTCGTCAAGGCCGGTCAGGTCAGCTATCAGTACGCGACCGTGCACACCGACGCGTTCAACGGGCCCGCCCTGATCGTCGGGAGCCCGACGTCGTCGCCGGTGACCAATCTCGAGCTCTACCTGATCTTTCCGCTGAACAACGAGGAGAGCACCCTCACGCTGGTGCGTGGCACGATGGCCACCGCCGGCATCGTGCTGCTCGGGCTGCTTGCTGCCATCGCGCTACTGGTGGCGCGTCAGATCGTGCTCCCGGTGCGCTCGGCCTCCCGGATCGCCGAGCGGTTCGCCGAGGGGCACCTGACCGAGCGCATGCCGGTGCGCGGCGAGGACGACATGGCCCGGCTGGCGGTGTCGTACAACGACATGGCCGAGAGTCTTTCGCGGCAGATCACCCAGCTCGAGGAATTCGGAAACCTGCAGCGGCGCTTCACTTCTGACGTCAGCCACGAACTCCGCACCCCGCTCACCACCGTCCGGATGGCCGCCGACCTCATCTATGACCACAGCGAGGATCTCGAGCCTGCGCTACGCAGGTCTACCGAGTTGATGATCAACGAATTGGATCGGTTCGAGACGCTGCTGGCCGACCTGCTGGAGATCTCCCGCCACGACGCGGGCGTCGCCGAGTTGTCGGTCGAGGCGGAGGATCTGCGGTCCGTGGTGGAAAGCGCGCTGGACAACGTCGGACACCTGGCCAAGGACGCGGGCAGTGACCTCATCGTCGATATGCCAGCGGAGCCCGTGATTGCCGAAGTCGACCAGCGCCGCGTGGAACGAATTTTGCGCAACCTCATCGCCAACGCCATCGACCATGCCGAGCACAAGCCCGTGCGCATCCGGATGGCCGCCGACGTGGACACCGTCGCCGTGACGGTGCGCGACTACGGCGTCGGTCTTCGCCCCGGCGAGGAGAAGCTCGTCTTCAGCCGCTTCTGGCGATCCGATCCGTCGCGGGTGCGTCGCTCCGGCGGCACCGGCCTCGGCCTGGCGATCAGCATCGAGGACGCGCGGTTGCACCAGGGCCGCCTCGAGGCGTGGGGCGAGCCGGGCAAGGGGGCGTGTTTCCGGCTCACCCTGCCGCTGGTGCGCGGCCACAAGGTGACGACAAGCCCGCTTCCGCTCAAGCCGCCAGGAAAAGACCGCGCGCCGCGGACGTCGACCAGGGCCCGTGAGCCCGCGGGGGAGCGCGCGTGAGACGCGCGCTGCTGGGGGCGTGGCTGTTCGTAATCGTTGCGGCGCTGACCGGGTGCGCAGGCGTGCCGAGTTCGTCGGCGCCCCAGGCGATCGGAACGGTGGATCGACCCGCTCCGCCGAGCCTGCCGACGCCCACCCCCGCGATGGACCCCGACGTCCTACTGCGCGAGTTCCTCAAGGCGACGGCAGACCCCGCGAACCGGCATCTCGCCGCCCGCCAATTTCTGACCGAGTCGGCGTCGCAGTCCTGGGACGATGCGGGTAGTGCGCTACTGATCGACCGCGTCGTCTTCGTCGAAACGCGTGGCCCCGACCGGGTTTCGGTGACCATGAAGGCCGACCTCCTCGGCTCGCTGTCCGACGTGGGCGTGTTCGAGACCGCCGAGGGTGCGCTGCCCGACCCGGGCACCATCGACTTGGTGAAGACGTCGGGCGGTTGGCGCATCGACAAGCTCCCCAACGGGGTGTTCCTGGACTGGCAACAGTTCCAATCGACCTACAAGCGCAACACCTTGTACTTCGTGGACCCCACCGGTAAGACGGTGGTGCCCGACCCGCGGTATGTCGCGGTGTCCGACCCCGACCAGTTGGCTACCGAACTGCTGACCAAATTGGTGTCCGGGCCTCGACCGGAGATGGTCAACACCGTGCGCAATCTGCTCGGTCAGCCGCTGCGGCTGCGGGGGCCCGTCACACGCGCCGACGGCGGCAAGACCGGCGTCGGCCGTGGCTATGGCGGGGCGCGCATCGACGTGGAGAATCTCTCGACCACGGACCCTCACAGTAGGCAATTGCTTGCGGCCCAGATCATTTGGACGCTGAACCGAGCAGGAATCAACGGTCCGTACGTCATCAACGCCGACGGGGCCGCGCTCGACGACCGGTTCGCCGAGGGCTGGAACACCTCCGACGTGGCGGCCACCGACCCTGGTTCCGATCCGGGGGCCGCCGCGGGCCTGCACGCGCTGATCGGCGGATCGTTGGTGTCGCTGGATGGACAGAAGGCGCCACGCGTCGCCGGGTCGTTCGGTCAGATGCCGGACCAGACGTCGGCGACCCTGTCGCGCAGCGGGCAAGAGGTCGCTTCGGTGGTGACGCTACGGCCGGGCGCGCCGGACATGGCGTCGTCGCTCTGGGTCGGTCCGATTGGCGGAGACGCCGCCCAGGCCCTCGATGGACGCACGCTCTCGCGACCCAGTTGGTCGCTCGAAGACGCGATCTGGATCGTGGTCGACGGCAACAACGTCGTGCGGGTCATCCAGGAGGCCGCGTCGGGACAACCGGCCCGAATTCCCATTGATTCCACCGTCGTTCAGGCGCGGTTCCCCGGTGCGGTCGACGAGCTGCAGTTGTCGCGGGACGGCACGCGGGCGGCGATGGTGATCGGGGGTCAGGTCGTCATCGCCAGCGTCGAGCAGACGGCCGGCGGCCAGTACGCGCTGACCTACCCTCGCCGGCTGGGTTTCGGGCTCGGGAGCACCGCCGTGTCACTGTCCTGGCGTACCGGTGACGACATCGTCGTGACCCGGACAGACCCGCAGCATCCGGTGTCCTATGTCAACCTCGATGGCGTGAACTCCGATGGGCCGAGCCGTAATCTGCTTGCACCAGTGACGACGGTGGCCGCGAACCCGTCGACGGTCTACGTCGGCGATCAGCGTGGGGTACTTCAACTTTCGGGGTCTGCGGCCGAGGACGATCTGATGTGGGCAGAGGTCCGGCCGTTGATGGTGGCCGGCGCGGTGCCCGTGCTGTCGGGCTAGCCTTTCACCCGGGTCGCCTGAGCCGCACGTTGCTGGGCGATGAACCTGATCGACATCCGTTGGAGCAACCCCGGTGCGAGGCGGGAGAACAGCCACGCGGTGCGGGCCTGCCGAGGCCAGACCAGCAGCGCCTTGTTGCGCTCGATGGCCCGCAGCGTGTCCCCCGGTCAACTCGCTGGCCGAAGAATGTCACGCAGTTCCCATCAACTTGTGGAGATGACCCATCACGTCGGGGTAGCGCTTCATGTGCGCGCCGCCGTTGAGGTCCATCACCTCGCCGGTCAACCACGGTGCCTTCGTCATGAACAACACGGCTTCTGCGATGTCCTCCGGGGTCCCGAGGCGACCCAATGCGGTGTTCTCGGCGTACTCCTCCACGGTGCCGGGGATCATCGCGGCGCCCTCGGTCAGCGGGGTGTAGACGAATCCGGGAGCGACGGCGTTGACGCGGATGCCGCGCGGTGCGAATTCCATTGCGGCAACCTGGGTGAGCATCGACAGCCCGGCCTTGGCCGCGCAGTACGCGCTCATCCCCGCGGCCGGCTGGCGGGCGTTCAGCGACGAAATCCACACCAGCGCACCACCATCGCGCAGATGCTTTCCGGCGTACTTGGCGACGATGAGGGACCCGGTGAGGCAGACGTCGACGACCGAGCGGAACTGATCGACCGGCATGTCGACGATGTAGGAGATGTTGCTGAACCCGGCCGTCGTGACGACGACGTCGAGGGTTCCGCCCTGCTCGAACAGGGCCGCCACCGAGTCCTCGTCGGTGACGTTCACCTCGGCACTCGTATGCGGCGTACCGAGCTCCGCGGCCCGCGCCGCGGCACCATCGCCATCGAGGTCGGCCACGATGACGCGGCAACCGTCGCCGGCCAGTGCCGTCGCCGTCGCCCAGCCGATGCCCGATGCGCCGCCGATGACGAGCGCCGTGCGCCCGCCTGCGTTGTCCACCACTGAAGCCTCCACGATGATTTCCCCTGTCAACTGACGAGGCAACTGTAAGCGATACGGCCGGCGCTGTCGGACGTCGTCATCACACTGGCCCCATGCTCGCCGACCTCGTCCTGCCGCTCGAGTGCGGCGGATGCGGAGCCCCGTCGACCCGGTGGTGCGACGCGTGTGCCCAGGCGCTGGCCGTCCGGGCCGACCATCCGGTGCTGATCACGCCGCGACTCGAACCCGGTGTACCCGTCTTCTCGCTCGGGCGGCATGCCGGCGTGCGCCGCGCGGCGATCATCGCGGTGAAGGAACACGGCCGCAGCGAACTCGCACGACCACTTGGGGCGGCCCTCGGCGTCGGATTGCGCAACCTCGTCGCGTGGGGCATCGTCGAGACCCCGCTGACGCTCGTGCCGGGGCCCACCCGACGGTCGGCCGCCCGCCGACGCGGCGGCGACCCGGTGACCCGGATGGCGCAGGTCGCTGCGCCACTGGACGCCGTCGTGGTCCAGGCGTTGCGAACGCGGGCGTTCACCCGTGATTCCGTCGGACTTTCGGCAGGCGCGCGCCAGGTCAACATCGCGGGACGGGTCCGAGTGCGCACACCCGTCTCCGGTGAGGTGGTGCTCATCGACGACATCGTGACCACGGGCGCGACCGCGTGCGAATCGGTAAGGGTCCTGCGAACTGCGGGCGCCCGCGTGGCCGCGGTATTGGCCGTGGCGCACGCGTGACGGTGCGCGTCTACGCGGGTGGCAATTACCGCGCGATCAACGCGAGATCAAACCGAAATGAAGAACTCAAATCACGTCTGCGAAATATGTGGCACATGTGGGTGAACACGGACTACCGTCGGGGCCAACCACCCGTGAACGACTCACGGCGGCGCCGAGCACCAACGGCGCGACATCGCCTAAACAGCGGTAGGAGGTGAGTGCTCGACACCTTGCGCCGCTGGCCGATGACATTCAGGGCCCTTCGGCGCGTTTCTGTCACAAGCCGGGCACGCTGCGTGCGTGCGACGCCGAAGAGGAAGCGAGTTGCCAAGTATGTCAATACAATCCGTGGACACGAATCGCTCGACGATGGTGGACGTCGAGGATGAGCCTGAATCGACAACGCGTGCCGAGATCGTCGTCAAGGGTCGCAATGTCGAGATTCCCGACCACTTCCGCATCTACGTCGCAGAGAAGCTGGCCCGCACCGAGCGCTTCGATCGCTCCATCTACCTGTTCGACGTCGAACTCGACCACGAACGCAACCGCCGCCAGCGGAAGAACTGCCAGCACGTAGAGATCACCGCGCGTGGTCGCGGCCCCGTCGTTCGTGGGGAAGCCTGCGCAGACAGCTTCTACGCGGCGCTGGAGTCTGCGGTCTGCAAACTCGAGAGCAGACTTCGCCGTAGCAAGGACCGGCGCAAGATCCATTACGGCGACAAGACGCCCGTGTCCCTGCACGAGGCCACTGCGATCGCACTCCCGCCCGAGGCGCCTGCCGATGCCGAGCCCAGCGCGGCCGCCGCAGGTGACGAGCACGAACCCGGACGGATCGTGCGCACCAAGGAACATCCGGCCCTGCCGATGACCGTCGACGACGCGCTGTACGAGATGGAACTCGTCGGCCACGACTTCTTCCTGTTTCACGACAAGGAATCCGACAAGCCGACCGTCGTCTACCGGCGCCATGCCTACGACTACGGGTTGATCAGGCTCGCCTGAACGCGCCACCTGCACGACCCTGACGAGATCGCGGCTTGGCGCCACTACTACGACGTGCTCCAGAGCCGCCATAGTCGCGGCGACCTGTGGCTTCGACCGGCCCAGCTCACCCGTCGCCTAGGATGGGGGCACTCCAAGACTCATTTGCATCTCGTTTAAAAGAGGGAAATCAACGTGCTGTCGAAAGTGCTCCGCATCGGCGAAGGCCGCATGGTCAAGCGCCTCAAGAAGGTCGCCGACTATGTCAACAGCTTGGCCGATGACGTCGAGGCGCTGTCCGACGCCGAACTCCGTGCCAAGACCGACGAGTTCAAGCAGCGCGTCGCCGATGGCGCAGCGCTCGACGACATCCTGCCCGAGGCCTACGCGGTGGCCCGCGAGGCGGCCTGGCGGGTGCTGGATCAACGTCCCTTCGACGTTCAGGTGATGGGTGGCGCCGCCCTGCACTTCGGCAACGTCGCCGAGATGAAGACCGGTGAGGGCAAGACCCTGACCTGTGTGTTGCCCGCCTACCTCAATGCCTTGAGCGGTAACGGCGTCCACGTCGTCACGGTCAACGACTACCTGGCCAAACGCGACAGTGAGTGGATGGGTCGCGTGCACCGCTTCCTCGGGCTAGAGGTCGGCGTGATCCTCTCTCAGATGACGCCCGAAGAGCGTCGCGCGGCGTACACCGCCGACATCACCTACGGCACCAACAACGAGTTCGGCTTCGACTACCTCCGTGACAACATGGCGCACTCCGAAGCCGAAATGGTGCAGCGCGGGCACAACTTCGCCGTCGTCGACGAGGTCGACTCGATCCTCATCGACGAGGCCCGAACGCCGCTCATCATCTCCGGTCCGGCCGACGGGGCGTCGAACTGGTACGTCGAATTCGCGCGACTCGCTCCGCTCATGGAGAAGGACGTTCACTACGAGGTCGACATCAAGAAGCGCACCATCGGCGTGCACGAGATCGGCGTCGAGTTCGTCGAGGATCAGCTCGGTGTCGACAACCTGTACGAGGCGGCCAACTCACCGCTGGTCGGCTATCTGAACAACTCGCTGAAGGCCAAGGAACTGTTCGCCCGCGACAAGGACTACATCGTCCGCGACGGCGAAGTGGTCATCGTCGACGAGTTCACCGGCCGCGTGCTGGTCGGCCGTCGGTACAACGAGGGCATGCACCAGGCCATCGAGGCCAAGGAACAGGTCGAGATCAAGGCCGAGAACCAGACGCTGGCCACCATCACGCTGCAGAACTACTTCCGGCTCTACGACAAGCTCTCGGGCATGACGGGCACGGCCCAGACCGAGGCCGCCGAACTTCACGAGATCTACAAGCTCGGCGTCGTCAGCATCCCGACCAACCGGGAGATGATCCGCCAAGACCAGTCGGACCTCATCTACAAGACCGAAGAAGCCAAGTACATCGCTGTCGTCGACGACGTATTCGAACGGTACGAGAAGGGGCAGCCGGTCCTGATCGGCACCACCAGCGTCGAACGCTCGGAATACCTGTCGAAGCAGTTCACCAAGCGGCGCATCCCGCACAACGTGCTCAACGCGAAGTTCCACGAGCAGGAAGCGAACATCATCGCCGAGGCGGGCCGTCGGGGCGCGATCACCGTTGCCACCAACATGGCCGGGCGCGGTACCGACATCGTGCTCGGCGGCAACGTCGACTTCATCGCCGACGTCCGACTCCGCGAACGTGGCCTGGATCCCGTCGAGACGCCCGAGGACTACGAGGCGGCCTGGGACGAGGTGCTGCCCGTGATCAAGTCCGAGGTCGAGGCCGAGGCCAAGGAAGTTTGCGACCTCGGTGGCCTCTACGTGCTCGGCACCGAGCGGCACGAATCGCGCCGTATCGACAATCAGCTGCGCGGCCGCTCCGGCCGCCAGGGTGACCCCGGTGAGTCCCGCTTCTACCTATCGCTGGCCGACGAGTTGATGCGACGGTTCAACGGCGCGACCCTCGAGTCGCTGCTGACCCGGCTGAACCTGCCCGACGACGTGCCCATCGAGGCCAAGATGGTGACCCGCGCGATCAAGAGCGCGCAGACCCAGGTCGAGCAGCAGAACTTCGAGATCCGCAAGTACGTGCTCAAGTACGACGAGGTGATGAACCAGCAGCGCAAGGTCGTCTACGCCGAGCGCAAGCGCATTCTGGAGGGCGAGAACCTAGCCGATCAGGCCCACGCCATGGTGGTCGACGTCGTCACGGCATACGTCGACGGCGCCACTGCGGAGGGCTACGCCGAGGACTGGGATCTGGAATCCCTGTGGTCGGCGCTGAAGCTGCTCTATCCGGTCGGCATCGACCACCACGACCTCGTCGATACCGACGCGGTCGGTGAACCCGGCGAGCTGACGCGCGACGAACTGCGCGACGCGCTGATTGCCGACGCCGAGCGGGCCTACGCGGTGCGCGAAGCCGAACTGACCGAGCTCGGTGGCGACACCGCCATGCGACAGCTGGAGCGCACGGTCCTGCTCACGACCATCGACCGCAAGTGGCGTGAGCACCTCTACGAGATGGACTACCTCAGGGAGGGCATCAACCTGCGTGCGCATGCGCAGCGCGATCCCGTGGTGGAGTACCAGCGCGAGGGCTACGACATGTTCGTCGGCATGATGGATGCCGTCAAGGAGGAGTCGGTCGGGCTGCTGTTCAACGCCCAGGTCCAGGGGGCGCCCCAGCAGGAGGTCGCGCCGATGGCTGCGCCGCCCAACCTGGCCCAGTTCGCGGCGGACGCCGCGTCCAAGGCGCAGGAGGCCAGCTCGGGTGGCTCGGTGGCCACCGATGACCGCGAATCCGAGGCTCCTGCGGCGTTGCGGGTCAAGGGCATCGGGGACCTCGACGACGGCCCGCAGCTCACGTACAGCGGACCGTCCGAGGACGGCTCTGCGCAGGTGCAGCGGCAGGGCCAGGGCAACGGCCAGGGCAATGGACGACATGCCGCCCCGAGCCGGCGAGAGCGTCGCGAGGCGGCTCGCAAGCAGACCCGCGGTGGACCAAAGGCGCGTCGGGGCTAGCCCCCGGCCCGCTCCGGCGGCTCAGCCGAGCTGCAGTGCCACGAGGCGCCAGCGCCCACCGCTCACCTCGATGCGGGCGGCCAGCGCACGTACCCGTTCGCCACGCGTGTAGGTGCCGAACACCTCGGCAGCCGTCGCCTCCCCGTCGACCACCTCGGCGGTGCGTACGCGTATCCGGCGCAGCACGGCCGCACCCTCCTTCGACGGCGTCCGGCCCAGCGCCACGACCGCATCGATCAGCGGTGCCGTCAGCAGGGTCCGCAGCGCCGCGATCGGCCTGCGCCGGTCCGACACTTCCAGTACGCAGCGCAACGCGGCGTCGGCGAACACGGCGGCGGCCCGTGGCGGCGGCAGCTCGCGGACCACGCGGACCGGCCGCAGGTGACGGGAGGCCCGACGGCGCAGCGCCGCGGGAGACGGTGGCGGGCACGGCGGCGGCACCGGGCCAACCGGGGGCGGTTCGTAGTCGACGATCGGCGAGACGAGCGACGACCGCGCGTCGTCGAGATTGGACGTGGGGTGTGCTGAGGTCACAGCTGCTCCAGCGGGCTCGATCGGATGGGACGGCGTCTGCTGGAGAGGGTCAGACGTCTTCATGATCGCACGCTTCAAGGACACGCCAATGCACCCGTGCTGCGGGGTAGGCGATTCGGCGGTTACCGTGACGGAGTTCGTTGAAGGGGCATTTCGGGCAGGGAGGGCGACGCCGTCATGGTGATGAGGTTGTCGGCGTCGGATGCGTCGTTCTATCACCTGGAGAACTCGTCGACGCCGATGTACGTCGGTTCGTTGTCGATCCTGCGAAAGCCGCGCAACGGGTTGAGCTACGAGACGTTGCTCGCCACCGTCGAGCGGCGGATAGCGCAGATTCCGCGATACCGGCAGAAGGTGCGGGAGGTCGCGTGGAGCCTCGCGCGGCCGGTGTGGATCGACGATCGCGACTTCGACATCACCGACCACATCCGGCGGTCTGCGCTGCCCTCGCCGGGCAGTGACGCTCAGCTGCACGACCTGGTCGCGCGGCTGGGTTCCCGCCCGCTGGACAAGTCCCGGCCGCTGTGGGAGATGTACCTCGTGGAGGGGTTGGCAAAGAACCGCATCGCCATCTACACCAAGACCCATCAGGCCCTCGTAAATGGCATGTCTGCGTTGGAGATCGGGCACGTCATCGCCGATCGCACGCAGAAGGCCCCGGAGTTCGGCGAGGACATCTGGATCCCGGGGCGCGAGCCAAGTGACGTTGGGCTGTTCCTGGGTGCCGTCGGCGAGTGGATCGCACGCCCCACCGCGCAGCTCGCGGCCGTCCGTTCGGCAGTGACCGACGTCGCGACCAACTCCGATCAGCTGTTCGAGGCGGGGCGCCGATTCGCCGACGTCGCACGGACGTTCGCGCGGGGCACCGCGCCCAACAGCCCGCTCAACGCCACCGTGTCGCGCAATCGCCGGTTCACCGTGGCGGGCCACAAGCTCGAGGATTACCGAGCGCTGCGGGCGCGCTACGACTGTGACGTCAACGACGTCGTGCTCGCGGTGGTGGCAGGCGCGTTGCGCAACTGGCTGCTGTCGCGCGGTGAGCCGGTGACGTCGACGAAGACCGTGCGGGCGATGGCGCCGATGTCGGTCTACCCCGATTCCGAACTCGACTCGGGCGGGCCGGGTCAGGCGATCAGCGAGGTGTCACCGTTCCTGGTCGACCTTCCGGTCGGGGAGGGCAACGCCGTCGTGCGGTTGTCGCAGATCGCCCACGCCACGGAGTCACACTCGACGGCGGCCAGCCTGGTCGACGCCAGGACCATCGTCACGCTTTCTGGTTTTGCGCCACCGACGTTGCATGCCATGGGAATTCGGGTGGCGACGAGCTTCTCGGCGCGACAGTTCAATCTGTTGATCACGAACGTCCCAGGGGCGCAGAAGCAGATGTACGTCGCGGGCACCAAGCTTCTCGAGACGTACTCGGTTCCGCCGCTGCTGAACATGCAGGTGCTTGCGATCGGCGTGACGTCCTACAACGGCATGCTGTACTTCGGCATCAACGCCGACCGTGATGCGATGAGCGACGTCGACATGTTCCCGTTGCTGCTGCGCGAGTCGCTCGACGAATTGCGCGAGTCAGCGCAGTAAGTCGGATCGCATTACGATTCGCCGATGAGCAAGAGCAAGTCGGCCAAGGACTCCAAGAAGAAGTCGAAGAACAAGCTTCCCAACGACGTATACGAGGCTGAACTGTTTCGGCTCCAAACGGAATTCGTGAAACTTCAGGAGTGGGCCCGCCATACCGGTGCACGCATCGCGGTGATCTTCGAGGGCCGCGACGCCGCAGGCAAGGGCGGCACCATCAAGCGCATCACGGAGTACCTCAGCCCTCGGGTCGCGAGGATCGCCGCGCTGCCCGCACCCAATGACCGCGAACGCGGGCAGTGGTACTACCAGCGTTACATCGCGCAGTTGCCCGCGAAGGGCGAGTTCGTGCTATTCGACCGGTCCTGGTACAACCGGGCCGGCGTCGAACAGGTCATGGGATTCTGTACGCCGCAAGAACATATGTTGTTCCTGCGGCAGACCCCGGTGTTCGAGCAGATGCTCTTGGAGGACGGGATCCTGTTGCGCAAGTACTGGTTCTCGGTGTCCGACGACGAGCAGTTGCGCAGGTTCAAGTCCCGGATGAACGATCCAGTCCGGCAGTGGAAACTGAGTCCGATGGACCTGGAGTCGGTGTACCGCTGGGAAGACTATTCGCGGGCCAAGGATCAGATGATGGTGCACACCGACATCCCGCAGAGTCCCTGGTACGTCGTGGAGTCCGACGTCAAGCGGCACGCCCGGCTGAACATGATGTCCCACTTGCTGTCCACCATCGACTATCACGACGTGGAGCTTCCGAAGGTGGAGTTGCCTGAGCGACCGATCCCGAGCCGCACCTATGAGCGGCCTTCGCGCGCGTTGTCGACCTACGTCGACGACCACGTCGCCACGTTGATGGGCGATGCTGAGGGCTAGTCGGCGGAGTCCCGCTACCCTCGCCCTTGTGCGTGTCTACATCCCGGCGACCTTGGCCATGTTGCAGCGGTTCGTCGCCGACGGGTCGATGCACGCGTTGAGCGGAACCGCGTTCGCGGTGACACCGACCCTGCGGGAGTCCTACGCCGAGGGCGACGACGACGAACTCGCCGAGGTGGCACTGCGCGAGGCGGCGGTGGCGTCACTGCGACTGCTCGGGGCCGAGGGGTCGGACGGGCCCGACGGGGGCCTTCCCCCGCGCCGGGTGGTGCTGGTCGCCGACGTGGCGGAAGCGAAGCCGAGGCCCGATCTCGACGATGCCGTGGTGCGGCTGACGGGGCCCGTGGACCTTGCCGACGTCATCGCCGCGTACGTCGACAACGCGTCGGCCGAGCAGGCGGTGCTGGCTGCGGTCGGCGTCGTCGACGCCGCTGACATGGGTGACGAGGACGCCGAACTCACAGTCGGTGACGCTCAAGATCACGACCTGGCCTGGTATGCCACGCAGGAGCTGCCGTTTCTACTCGACTTGCTCTGAGCGGTGGAAACGACACCGTAAGTTACGGTACCGTAGGTTTGATCCAGTGGGCCCCAGACTCCGGCCCTTGGAAAGTCACGACATCTGATCAGGAGCCTTTTCATGGCGAAGCACGAAATCAAGATCGCCGCCAATGTCGTGGATACCAAACGGCCCGCGGTAGCGGGCGCCAAGAATCATCCGGCCTGGCACGCATTGCGCACCATCGTCGGCCGCGTGACCACTCCGCTGCTGCCTGACGACTACTTGAAACTGGCCAATCCCTTGTGGTCTGCGCGCGAACTACGCGGCCGGGTGCTCGACGTGCGTCGAGAGACCGTTGACTCCGCGACTCTGGTGATCAAGCCGGGCTGGGGCTTCTCCTTCGACTACGACCCTGGCCAGTACGTCGGAATCGGTGTGCTCATCGACGGGCGTTGGCGCTGGAGGTCGTACTCGTTGACCTCCAGCCCCGTGCGCGGAGCCGGGCCGGCGACATCCAGGAGGGGCACGCGGACCATCACCATCACCGTGAAGGCCATGCCGGAGGGCTTCCTGTCCACGCACCTGGTCGGCGGAGTCGCGCCGGGAACCATCGTTCGGTTGGCCGCCCCGCAGGGCAACTTCGTCATGCCCGATCCTGCACCTGCGTCCGTCCTGTTCCTGACGGCTGGGTCGGGGATCACCCCGGTGATGTCGATGTTGCGCACCTTGGCGAAGCGCAATGGGATCGGCGGCTCGGGTCATGTGGTCCACATCCATTCGGCCCCAACAGAATCCGATGTGTTGTTCGCGAGTGAGCTCGCGGGGCTGGCCGCAGCACACGAGGGCTACCGGCTGAGCGTTCGCGCCACCAGGACCGAGGGCCGGCTGGATCTGTCGCGATTGGACGACGAGGTGCCGGACTGGCGCGAACGTCAGACGTGGGCGTGCGGGCCAGAGGGCATGCTCACCGACGCTGATCGACTGTGGTCGTCAGCCGGGATCGGCGGACGCTTGCACCTGGAGCGGTTCGCCGCGTCGCGCGGGGCGGTCCACGGCGCCGGTGGCACGGTCACGTTCGAACGCAGCGGCAAGACCGTTGCGGCCGACGCCGCAACGTCGCTGATGGACGCCGGGGAGCAGGTGGGCGTGCGGATGCCGTTTGGGTGCCGCATGGGGATCTGCCAGTCGTGTGTGGTCGGTCTGGTCGGTGGCCACGTACGTGACCTGCGGACCGGCATCGAGCACGAAGCTGGGAGTCGCGTGCAGACGTGTATTTCCGCAGCTTCTGGCGATTGCGTACTGGACGTCTGACCTTTACTGGCCGGTAACCTACGCAGTCGTAGGTTACGCTAACGTAGGTAACGAAAGGAGGGTGACCAATGGCAATTACTGACGTACCGGAGTTCGCGCATTTGACTGACTCCGACATCGAAAGTCTGGGGATCGAACTCGATGCGATCCGCCAAGACATCGAAGACTCCCGCGGTGAGCGCGACGCGCGCTACATCCGCCGTGCCATCGCCGCCCAACGTGCGCTCGAAGTGGCAGGCCGGCTGATGCTCGCCGCTGGTTCGCGCCGTTCGGCTTGGTGGGCAGGCACTACGACGCTCGGCGTGGCCAAGATCATCGAGAACATGGAGATCGGCCACAACGTCATGCACGGCCAGTGGGACTGGATGAACGATCCCGAGATTCACTCCTCGACGTGGGAGTGGGACATGAGCGGGGCGTCCAAGC
>JAOPVI010000322.1 GCA_025966225.1 Mycobacterium sp.
TTCCGACCAGTTGCGGTGGTAGCCGCATGGAGTCGCGCAGCCTGAAGCCAAGGACGTCGCGATAGAAGTGCAATGACTCGACGTCGTCCTTGGTGGTCAGCACGACGTGCCCGAGGCCCTGATCCTCGGTGACGAACTTATGGCCGTAGGGGCTGACCACGCGCCGGTGCTCGAGTGCGGCACCGTGGAAGACCTCGAGCGTGTTGCCGGACGGGTCGTCGAAGACGATCATCTCGTCGACGCGGCGGTCGGCCAACTCGGTCGCCGTGGCCTCCTTGTACGGCGTGCCTTCGACGTCGAGCCGGTTGCGAATCTCTTGCAGCGCTGCGGCGTTCGCAGTCTCCCAGCCGGACTGGAGCAGCCGGTCGTGCTCACCGGGCACGATGACCAGCCGCGCCGGGAACTCGTCCATCCGCAGGTACAGCGCACCGTCTGGGCTCGTTCCGGGCACCGGCGCCCCCTCGACCATGCCGAGCACCTTCAGCGCGTACTCACGCCAGGCCGACACGTCGGTGGCTTCGAGCCTCAGGTACCCCAGCGACTTAATGCTCATCACTAACCCCCAAGGAAATCTACGGTGAGCTTGTTGAACTCGTCGAACTTCTCCAGCTGCGCCCAGTGCCCGCACCGCCCGAAAACGTGGAGTTGCACCCGTGGAATCTGCTTGAGCGCCACCAGCGCTCCGTCGAGCGGGTTCACCCGGTCCTCGCGTCCCCAGATCAGCAGCACGGGCTGACGCAGCTTGTAGACCTCGCGCCACATCATGCCGAGTTCGAAGTCGGCTCCCGCGAACGACTTCCCCATCGCCTTCGCGGCGGCCAACGACTCGGGTTGACTGGCGATGGCGAAGCGCTCGTCGATCAGTTCCGGTGTGACGAGGTTCTGATCGAACACCATGATGCGCAGGAACTTCTCCATGTTCTCGCGCGTGGGCTGATGCGTGAACTTGCCCAAGAGCCTGACGCCCTCGGTGGGGTCGGGCGCGAACAGGTTGACGCTCAACCCGCCCGGGCCCATCAGCACCAGCCGGCCCGCTCGCTTCGGGTTGTCGAGCGCGAACCGCACCGCGGTCCCGCCGCCGAGCGAATTACCCACCAACGCCGCACGTTCGATGCCGAGGTGGTCGAACAGGTTCAGAAGCGCAAGTGAGCTGTAGCGGTTGTACTGCTCGTGCTCGGTGTGCTTGTCGGACTGGCCATACCCCGGCTGGTCTACGGCGAGCACGTGGAAGTGCTCGGCCAACACGGCGATGTTCTTCGAGAAGTTCGACCAACTCGACGCACCGGGCCCACCGCCGTGCAGCAGTACGACAGTTCCGGCAGTCTCCCGATTGCTTACGCCCGCTTCGTGATAGTGCAGGCGCATGTCATCTCGGACCTGCGCGTAGCGCGAAGTCGACTCGAACGTGATGTCTTGAACCGCAGTCATCAGACCATCGTGTCCTGGGGCGGCAGCCCGAACGCATCGTTGCCGAAGATGAGATAGGCCCGCTCGGGCTCGTTGGCCGCGTGTACCCGTCCCGCGTGGGCATCGCGCCAGAACCGTTGTACGGGTTGATCGACGTTGAGTGCGGTGGCACCCGAGGCCTCGAACAACAGATCGATCGAGGCAATGGCCCGAGCCGTGGCACGCACCTGGTCGCGACGGGCGCGGGCACGAAGCTCGAACGGAATCTCCTTGTCCGCCTTGAGTAACTCGTACTCATCCCGCACGTTGCCGATCAGCTGACGCCACCCTGCGTCGATGTCGCTGGCCGCCTCGGCGATGCGAACCTTGGCGAACGGGTCGTCCTTGGACTTCTCGCCTGCGAACGCGGCGCGCACGCGCTTGCCCTGATGCTCGACGTGCGCGTCGTAGGCGCCGTAGGCCATGCCCATGATCGGCGCGGTGATGGTCGTGGGATGCATGGTGCCCCAAGGCATCTTGTACACCGGAGCGGTGTTGTTCTCCAGGCCGCCGGCGGTGCGGTCGTTCATCGCCTTGTACGACAGGAAGCGGTGGCGCGGCACGAACACGTCCTTGACCACGACCGTGTTGCTGCCGGTGCCCTTCAACCCGACCACGTGCCACACGTCGTCGATCCGGTACTCGCTACGCGGAATCAGGAAGCTGCCGAAGTCGACGGGCTTGCCGTCCTTGATGACCGGGCCGCCGAGGAATGCCCAAGTGGCGTGTCCGGATCCCGACGACCACTGCCAGGCTCCGCTGACCAGGTAGCCGCCGTCGACGACGAGGCCTGCTCCCATCGGGGCGTAGGACGACGACACCCGAACGGTCGGGTCGTCGCCCCAGACCTCGTCCTGGGCCTGCTGGTCGAACAGCGCGAGGTGCCAGTTGTGCACGCCGATGATCGAGCTGACCCAGCCGGTGGACCCGCACGCACTGCCAAGCCTGCGGACCGCCTCGTAGAAGACCGTCGGATCGCACTGCAGCCCGCCCCATTGCTCGGGTTGCAGCAGCTTGAAGAATCCGACCTCGTCGAGTTCGGCGATGGTGTCGTCGGGGATCTGCCGCAGGTCCTCGGCCGCCTGAGCACGCTTGCCGATGCGTGGCAACAAATCAACGACGCCGTCTAGGACGGATTGCGCGTCGCGTTGTTCAATGGACGTCACGGACTTGCCTCCAGGAGAATGCGGGGCCGGATGCTCGATGTGTAGGAACTAGACAGAGATTAGAACACGTTACGATTTGTGTCGAGTAACGCATTCCTATGGCGGCTAGACCTGCGGAAGCGCATTTTTGTAACATGTTCTAGTTCTGGGCGGATACTTCTCGGAAATCGCTCAGACTCTTTCAGAAGAGGGGACGCTAGCGTGACGGACGAGCCGCTCGGCAGCCACGTGCTCGAGTTGCAGTTGACCGACGTCGTCGATGAGACCGCCGACGCGCGCTCGCTGGTCTTCAGGGTGCCCGACGGCGTGCAGATTCCCGCGGACCGGCTGCGGCACGCGCCGGGTCAGTTCCTCACGCTGCGCGTGCCCAGTGAGCGCACCGGGTCGGTGGCGCGCTGCTATTCGCTGTGCAGCTCGCCGTTCGCCGGCGAGCCCCTGACCGTCACGGTCAAGCGCACCGCGGACGGCTACGCCTCCAACTGGCTGTGCGACAACGCCCACCCCGGCATGCGCATCCACGTGCTGGCTCCGTCGGGCACGTTCGTACCCAAGACGCTCGACGCAGACTTCCTGCTCCTGGCAGCAGGCAGCGGCATCACGCCCATGATGGCGATCCTCAAGTCGGCGCTGACCGAGGGCGGCGGCCAGGTGCTGCTGGTCTACGCCAACCGCGACGAGGGTTCGGTGATCTTCGGCGCCGCACTGCGCGAGCTGGCGGCGAAGTACCCCGACCGGTTGACGGTCGTGCACTGGCTGGAGTCGGTGCAGGGCCTGCCGAGTGCCCTGGCGCTGGGAGGGTTGGTGTCGCCCTACAGCGCGCGCGACGCCTTCATCTGCGGACCAGGGCCGTTCATGGCGGCGGCCGAGGAAGCGCTGAAGTCCGCAGGGGCCGCGCCGGAGCGCATCCACATCGAGGTCTTCAAGTCGCTCGAGTCCGATCCGTTCGCTGCGGTGACGATCGAAGAAGACGACAGCGACGAAGGTCCGGCCACCGCCGTGGTGACCCTTGACGGGGACACCCACGAAGTGCGTTGGCCACGCAACGCCAAGCTGCTCGACGTGTTGCTGGACAAGGGGCTCGACGCGCCGTTCTCCTGCCGCGAGGGGCACTGCGGCGCGTGTGCCGTGCTGATGAAGAGCGGTGACGTCGACATGCACGTCAATGACGTGCTCGAACAGTCCGATCTCGACGAGGGCCTGATCCTGGCCTGCCAGGCGCACCCGAAGTCCGATTCCGTTGAAGTCACCTATGACGAGTAGCCAGCGGGCTAACCTTTGCCCCATTCGAAAGGGGATGGACATGAGGCGGTTTGCCGGCGTCGCCGCACTCGGCTGGGCCGTGGCGCTGACCATCGCGCTCATCACGCCGACCGCCGTGGCCTCGGCCGCGGAGAACTCTGCGACGGCCTCGATCCCGATCGACGACGTCACCACCCTCGAGGTCCACACCACCGCCAATTGTGTGAAGGCCGACGGCCAGTGCTACTTCACCTCGTCGGCGAACCTGTTGACGCCGGACGGCCCGACGGGTTTCCCGCCTCAGTTCTATGCACGTCAGAACACCACGGTGCGGTCGATGGACCGCATGGTCTACCTTGACTCGGACTTCTCCGCCCCGAACACCAGAATGTTCAAATCGATTGGCTCCGTTGAGTTCAGCACCGTCTACTTCGACGGCGGACCGCCCGAGAAGTTCACCCTGCATGGCAATACGCGGACCACCGATTGGGCCACCGGGCGACCGAAGACCGATGCCAACTTCATCGCCTGCTCGTACATCCAGGTGGGCTACGCCAACGTGAACCTGACGTCACCGACCGCCTGCGCGACCACCACGTACTAGGAGTTGACGGGGACCAGCACCGGTTGGTCGCGGTACAGCGCCGGGAACAACTGCTTGAGCCCGTTCACCTTTGGCATGTCGTTGATCGCGATGTACGGGTAGGTGGGGTTCGAGTTCAGGTAGTTCTGGTGGTAGCCCTCGGCGGGGAAGAACCCGGTGTTTCGGCTCGACCTTGGTGACGATCGGGGCGGGGAAGGCCTTGGCCGCGTTCAGCTGAGCGAGGTACGCGTCCGCGACTCGCTGTTGAGTCGCATCCTGCGCGAAGATCGCCGACCGGTACTGCGTGCCCTCATCCGGACCCTGCCGGTTGAGTTGGGTGGGGTCGGTTACGACCGAGAAGTAGATCCGCAGGAGCTGGCCGAAGGTCACCTGGCTCGGGTCATAGGTGATACGCACGGACTCCGCGTGGCCGGTACTGCCGGTGCTGACGGTGTCGTAGTCCGCCGTGTCCTTGCTGCCGCCCGCGTATCCGGACTCCGCCTCGGGCACGCCCTTGACGTGCTGGAACACCCCTTGGACACCCCAGAAGCAGCCACCTGCGAGCACGTCGTCTCGCTGGCGGCCGACACGGGCGTTGGTTCGTCGAGGGCCGGAGCCGGAACCATGGAGTCGGATGCGTCGCTGGTGGCCTGCATCACCTGGGGTAAGCCGATGAACACGGCTCCGGCGACGCCCACTAGCCCGAGCCCGGTCGCGAGGGTCAGCCGGACGCGGGATGTCATTGCACGCATGCACCAGTGTCCCAGCGGCCATTCCCAATCGGTGGAAACGGTTGTTGCCGGCTGCTGACGGAATGGGCCCCCGAACCGGTTCTGGGCCGTGGTGGTCCTACCGTCGACACATGACCGTCCCGACCTCACCGCCCATGCCCCGACGGCGCGTACTGCTCGGCACTGCGATGCTCGGCGTGCTCGCGGGATGCAGCTCGCTGCGCAACAAGGCCGAGGCTGCGCCGCCCAGTGGGAACTTCGAAGTCACCCATTCCGACCAGGAGTGGCACAAGCTGCTGAACTCACAGCAGGCTTGAGTTCTCAACGCGGAGTCCCTACCTCGGAAGGCCAAGCAGCCGTTCCCCGGCCAGGGTCAACAGGATCTGCTCGGTGCCCCCCGCGATCGACAGGCAACGGGTGTTGAGGAAGTACCGCACGTCGGGCGAATCTACGAGGCCTGCGCCGTCGTAGGAATCCATGATGGTCTCGGCGAGGTTCTGCCGATAACGCACGCCGATCAACTTGCGCACGCTCGACGGCGCCCCGGGGTCGTGACCGCCGACGGCCAGTTGCGCGATCAACTGGTCCAACAGCGCTCCGACCTGAGCCGCGCCGATGAGCGCCCCGAGTCGGTCGGCTTCGGCCGGATCCACGTCCCCGTCGCCGATCACGTCGAGCAGGTGCTCCATGCCCTTGTCGAGCGCACCTCCGGCCGCGATCGCGATCCGTTCGTTGGCCAACGTGGTGCGCGCCAGCGGCCAGCCCCCGTCGACCGGTCCGA
This sequence comes from Mycobacterium sp., assembly GCA_025966225.1. Taxonomy (GTDB): domain Bacteria; phylum Actinomycetota; class Actinomycetes; order Mycobacteriales; family Mycobacteriaceae; genus Mycobacterium. The sequence continues at coordinate 5,947 of JAOPVI010000322.1, forward strand.
CGACCATGCCGTCCGGCACGAACAGGTCGTCGAAGAAGACCTCGTTGAACAGGGCTTCCCCGGTGATCTCGCGCAGCGGGCGGATGTCGATGCCCGGCGAGCGCATGTCGACCAGGAAGTAGGTGATGCCCTTGTGTTTTGGAGCGTCCGGGTTGGTACGGGCCAGACAGATGCCCCAGTCGGCGCGGTGCGCGTTCGACGTCCACACCTTCTGCCCGGTGAGCAGCCAGCCGCCGTCGGTGCGAACGGCCTTGGTGCGCAACGCCGCAAGGTCTGAGCCCGCCCCCGGCTCGCTGAACAACTGGCACCAGTACACGTCACCGTTGAGCGTGCCCGGAATGAACTTCTCGATCTGCTCGGGGCTGCCGTGCCCGAGGATCGTGGGGGCCGCCCACCAACCGATCGAGATGTCGGGCCGCTTCACGCCCGCAGCCTCGAGCTCCTGATCGATGACCAACTGCTCGGCGGGCGACGCCGCGCGCCCGTGCGGCTTGGGCCAGTGCGGCGCCATCAAGCCGGACTCGGCCAGCGCGACCTGACGCTTCTCCTCGGGCAGCGCGGCGATGTCGGCGACCACCCCGGCGATCTCGGCCCTGATGTTTTCGCCGTCGGTGACGTCGACGTCGAGTTGGCGCCGCACACCCGCGCGGGTCAGGTCCGCACACCGCCGTAGCCAGAACGACTTGCCACCGAGGAACTGCGCGATGGCGTACGCGCGCCGCATGTACAGGTGCGCATCGTGCTCCCAGGTGATGCCGATGCCGCCGAGCACCTGGATGCAGTCGCGGGCGTTGACCTTCGCGGCCTCGATGCCGGTTGCGGCGGCCACGGCGACGGCGATGGACAGCTGCGCCACGTCGTCATCGGCAACCGCGCCTGCGGCGTCAGCCGAGGCGACGGCGATCTGTTGGGCGCGCAGCAGCATCTCGGCGCACATGTGCTTGACCGCCTGGAAGCTGCCGATCGGCTTGCCGAACTGCTCGCGCACCTTGGCGTAGTCGGTCGCGGTGTCGAGCATCCAGCGGGCCAGTCCGGCGGCCTCGGCCGCGAGCACCGTCGCCGTCAGGTCCACCATCCGTTGGTGCGTCAGCGGCAGCACCGTCGCGGGCGCGGACGCAAGTTCCACCCGGGCCAACGGACGGGAGAAGTCGGTGGCCTCGAGCGCCTCGACGGCGGCCCCCCCTGCGGCGGCGTCGACCAACACCCACTGGTCGCCAGCCGGAAGGACGAGCAGCCCATCGGCCACCCCACCCAGCACGAACTCCGCGGTGCCGGTCGCGGTGCCGGAGCCTGCGTCGAACGTGATGTCCGAACCCAGCGCGACACCCGCAGTGCGCTCGCCGGAGGCCAACCCATCGAGCAGCTTCTCGTCTGTGACGACGAGGGTCGCAAGGGCCGTCGTCGCGACCGGGCCGGGGATCAACGCCGCGGCGGCCTCGTCGACCATCGCGCACAGGTCCTCGATGCTGCCGCCCGCGCCCCCCAGATCTTCGGGGATCGCCACTCCGAATATCCCTAGCTGCGCCAACCGCTCGTATACGGCCCGCCACGCGTCGGCGTTGCCCTGTTCGACGGCACGCACGGCCGCGATCGCACCGGAACCCGAGGCCCAGCTCCTGACCAGCTCGCGCGCAGCAAACTGTTCGTCGGTGACGGTGGAAGACACCACGTACATCTCCGGCCTCCTAGGCTTCGGGCAAGAAGGCGGTGCTTCTTACTAGAACGTGTTCTAATGGTGACAGCGATCGAACGTCAAGTCGACCGCCATTAGAGCAGGACACGCCGGTGTCCCGGGGGCGCGGAGGTGCGAAATTAGTCGGCGCCGTGCGTATCGTTTTCACACAGTGACGAACGTGAAGGAGCTGCTCGCCTCATGTCTGGATCTTCACAGCCAGCAGTTACCACCCCGGGTTCGGGGTCCGATTCGGCCACCAGCCCACGCCGGGTGACCACCGTGTCCGTTCTGGCCGAGTCCGAGCTCGGATCCGAAGCTCAACGGGAACGCCGCAAGCGCATCCTGGACGCCACCCTGGCAATCGCCTCCAAGGGCGGCTACGAGGCCGTTCAGATGCGGGCCGTGGCCGAACGCGCAGACGTCGCCGTCGGCACGCTCTATCGCTACTTCCCATCCAAGGTGCACCTCCTGGTGTCCGCGCTCGGCCGCGAGTTCGAGCGTATCGACGCCAAGACCGATCGGGCGGCGCTCACAGGCGGCACCCCGTATCTGCGGCTCAACATGATGGTCGGCAGGCTCAACCGAGCCATGCAGCGAAACCCGCTGCTCACCGAGGCCATGACACGCGCATTCGTGTTCGCCGACGCGTCGGCCGCCGGTGAAGTTGATCACGTCGGCAAGCTGATGGACTCGATGTTCGCGCGCGCGATGAGCGAGGGCGAACCGACCGAGGATCAGTTCCACATCGCACGGGTGATCTCCGACGTATGGCTGTCGAACCTGCTGGCATGGCTGACGCGCCGCGCCTCGGCCACCGACGTCAGCAAACGGCTCGACCTGGCCATGAGGCTGCTCATCGGAGACGGCGAGCACCCGAAGATCTGATCACCACAGTGAGCGGGCTACCGGCAGACCTCGTCGTCGCGCTCGACGCGGCCGCTGCAACGGACCGCCTCCTGGTGGCGTCGGACTTCGACGGCACGCTCGCGCCGATCGTCAACAACCCGGCCGACGCGCGCGCTCTCCCCCGCGCCGCCGAGGCGCTGGCCGCACTGGCAGAATTGCCGCGCACGTCCGTCGTGCTGGTGTCGGGTCGGGCGCTGACGACCCTGCGTGAGCTCTCCGCGATGCCGTCGACCGTGCATCTGGTGGGCAGCCACGGGGCCGAGTTCGATTCCGGCGGCTTCGCCAACCCGATCGACACCGAACTGTTGGAGCGGATCACCGCGGAGTTGACCGCGATCGCGTCGGGGCGGCCCGGTGTGACGGTCGAGCCCAAACCTGCGAGCGTCGCACTGCACGTGCGCAACGCCAGCGCCGACGACGGCGCGGCGGCATTGGATGCGGCGCGCGCGGCCTCCGAGTCGTGGGACGCCGAACTCACCGCGGGCAAGGCAGTGCTGGAGTTCGCCGTCGTCACCACGGACAAGGGGGAGGCGATCGACGTGCTGCGGGAGCAGACCGGCGGGACGGCAGTGGTGTTCTTCGGCGACGACGTCACCGACGAGAAGGCGTTCCGACGCATGCGCGATGCCGACGTCGGAGTGAAGGTCGGTCACGGCGACACTCTTGCCGCGTACCGCGTGGACGCACCGGACGACGTCGCCGCGGCGCTGGCGTACCTTTTGGACGTGCGCGGCGGGTTTGTCCACAGAGGTTGATTCGCGGCTCAATGTGTCGGTGGATTGGGGACCGTCACCCGCACCCGAACCCGAACCCGGCTACACGCCATCGAAGGCGCTTGCCGTCCGACTATGTGCGCTACCGGGATCTGACCTGCCGCTTCCCCAACTGCGACCAACCGGCCCTGGCCTGCGACGTCGATCACACCGTCCCGCACGGCGACGATGACCACACCCATCCGTCGAATCTCAAGTGCCAGTGCCGCTTTCACCATGTACTGAAACCTCTGCGGCACGCGCGCCGTCGCGAAGGTTACAGCCTCGCCGCCGCCAATCACCGCCCGGGGAATGTAGCGGTTAACGCGTCAGCGCCCGTTCAGCAGTGCGCGTGACACCCTCCATCCCCATTGGAACGAGTCGCGCATACAGACGCGTGAGAAGACCGGAGAACACTGGAGCAGTCATTCGGAACGTAGTCGTCCAAAATACTTCAGTGCCACCAGGAATCTCTTGAAACGTGATCGACCCACCGTCGTGCTCAATGCGGGGAATCATCGAAAGAGCTTTGTAGCTCATGTAGCGCGGTCGCTCGAATCCAGTGACTACTTCGGTGATCTTCGAGGCCACGCTGGCGAATTCTCGAATCGAGCCGACACCGTTGGGATCGGGTCCATCGGCGGGTTGGACTCGGGAGTAGAACATTCCGGGGACGGAGGCCCAGTTCGTCCCATCTGCGATCCAGTCGAACACCTCGTCGATGGGTGCGGCAACGGACCGCCGCATGCTCACTGTTTGCATCGTCCCCAACCCCTTCGATGACACCCCGCCGAAAGCTCTACGAAGCATTGCGTAGGCATGGCCCGACCGGCGGCGATATCACGCAAATCGACGGCGAGGGTGCAATGCCTGCCTGCCGACCGTCAAAGCGTTCTTCAGCCAGTCGCACTCACCGTCTGCTCAAGACCTTCTGGGGCTGGACAGACGAACAACTCCGCCACCGCCTCCGACCCGCCACCGTTCTGAAAGTGGCTCTCGCTAGGCCGGGGGTCCCGACGTACGGCCACGCACCAACTCGGTCTCCAGTACTTCGACGACGGGCAGGCCCGACCGCGGTGGGTTGTGGAGCAGCCAGCCCGCGCGGCGGCCTTTCTCGACGCTGGGTTGGATCACGGTCGTGAGGCCTCGCGCGATTGCTTCCGGTACTCCGTCGAAACCCGTTACCGTCATCTGACCCGGAACGTAAATGCCATGTGCGCGTAGGTAATCCATCGCGGATATGGCGAGCACGTCGGCGGTGCACATGAGTACGGTGATTCGCGGGTTGGCCGCTAGCGCGACTTCTGCGGCGGCACCGCCAGAGGTCGGCAGGTGTTCGTAGCTTTCCACCACGGTGAGCGAATCCGGTTCGAGCCCTGCTTCTTCCATCGCGTCGAGCACGCCGTGAATGCGTTCCCGCTGCACGTGGGAGTGTGGCGATTTGACCCGGTCCGGGCCTGCGAGCGCGGGTGCCTCGTTGTCGTGCGGCCAGTCCCTTCCCAGCCGCATCGTCAGCAGGCCGAGGTTCCGATGACCCAGTCCCACAACGTGATCCGCGATCGCTCTCATGGCGGCCCGATCATCGATGCAGACCCGCGACGTCCCAGGCACTCCCATGGGCTGGTCGACGACGACTACGGGAAGTCCGCGCTGCGCGACGACCGCAAGGTAGGGGTCGTCATCGGCGGCGGAGTACACGACGAACCCGTCGACGCCTGCGGACAACACCGCCGAAGTTCCGTCGGTCAGGCTGCGCCCCGGACCAACGGCGACCAGCAGCAGGCCCTGACCCGCCTCCTCGCACGATTCGGCGAGCCCCGTCACGAATCCCAGCGCCGCCGGGTCGCTGAACGAATAGTCGAGCGGTTCGGTCAGCACAAGGCCAACGGCGCCTGCCTTGCGGGTGCGCAGCGAGCGTGCGACGGGGTCCGGGCCGGGGTATCCGAGCTTCTTGGCGGTGGCGAGCACCCGTTCGCGAAGGTCGGCCGACAACTGGTCTGGCCGGTTGTAGGCGTTGGAGATGGTGGTGCGGGACACCTTGAGTTCAGCGGCGAGGGAAGCCAGAGTCGCGCGCCGCCTTGGCATCGGACCACTGGACATGCTCCATGACGTTAGTGGATCAGCCCTCGACAACGGGCGCACCGTGCGACGGCGCGGGCGCGCTGCGATCCTTGGCACCGCGTTGTGCGATCAGCCAGACCACCAGCCAGATCGTCGACACGATGGTCGTGATGACGAAACTCGGCGGCACGTTGAACATCGCCGACACCGCGAGGCCGGCCCATACCGAAACCACGGCAAGGCCGGTCGCCACCGCCATCGCCGCGCCCGGGCGCGCGGTCAGCAGTATCGCCGTCGCTGCAGGGGTGACCACCAGGGCGAACAGCAGCAGGGTGCCGACGGCCTGGACCGCCATCGTCACCGACAGTCCGAGCAGGGCCATGAAGATCACGGACAGCACACGCACCGGTACGCCCTTGGCCTCGGCCACCTCGGGATTGACCGAAGCGAAGAGCAGCGGCCGGTACACGAATGCCACGACGCCTGCGATCACGGCGAGCGCCACGGCGAACGTCATCAACTGCTGGTGAGATACGGCAAGCAGGTTTCCGAAGAGCACGTTGGTAACGGTGCTGCTGCTCTTGGTCGCCAGTGAACTGAAGAACAACCCAAGACCCGTTGCAGCGGCCAGCACCGTCCCCGTCGCCACTTCGCGTTCGTCGGCACGCTTGCCGAGCGCCCCGATGACGAGCGCGCCGCCGATGCAGAAGACGGCGAGTCCGGCCGTCACCGGGAGACCGACCAGGACCGCGCCGGTGGCTCCGGGAAAGCCGATGTGGGCCAACGCGTGCGCGGCGAACGCGCTGCTGCGCACGATGATGAAGTATCCGATCAGTCCCGCGGCCAGTGCGACCAGCGTGCCGCCGATCAGCGCGTTGCGCATGAAGGCCGAAGTCAGGATCTGCGCCCAATTGTCTTGGTACCCAAGTGCGATCACGTTGACGGACATCACACGCTCCGCATGCTTGAACTCATTACACGCTCCGCATGTAGAGGTCGCCCTGCGGCGTGTGCACGACCTGGATCGACGTGCCATACAGGTGGGTCAGGAGGTGCTCGTCGACCACCTCGTCCATGGTGTCGAAGTGCGCGTGCCCGTCCAGCAGGTAGATCGCGCCGTCGAGGATCCCCAGCAGCGGGTTGAGGTCATGGGCGACGACCACGATGGTGACGCCGAACTCCTCCCGAATCCTGGCGAGCAGGCCGACGATCCCGCGCTGGTTGCGGACGTCGAGCGCCGTCAACGGCTCGTCGAGGATGAGCAGTCGGGGCCTGCCGACGAGCGCCTCGGCGATGGCGACGCGTTGACGTTGGCCACCGGACAGCTGCGACAGCCGCCGGTTTGCGAACTCTCCTGCGTCCACGGCGGAGAGGATCTCGTCGACGCGACGGCGTTGGCCGGCGTCGGCCCGTCCGAAGCCCCACCGGTTACCGGTCAATCCGAGCATCACCGCGTCGCGGGCGCGGACCGCGTTGCCAGCCGCGGCGGCGTAGTTCTGCGGCACGTAGCCGATCAGGCCGGTGGCCGCACCGGGCGGCTTGCCGAGCACCCGGATCTCCCCCGAGGCCGTCGGGATGGTGCCCAGTACGGCGTTCAGGAGGGTCGTCTTTCCCGACCCGCTGGTTCCGATGACGGCGATGATGCCGCCCGACGGCACGTCGAAGGTGCCTTCCGACCAGATCAGCCGGCCACCTCGAACGACGCTGACGTCGTCGAAGGACAACGCGGGGGGCGCCTGGGCCGGGTCGGCCGCCTGGTCAGGTTGCGACACCGAGGGCCTTGGCTAGGGCGGTGAGTTGGTCCACCTGCCAAGCCTCGAACGATTTCGCCCCCGGCGCCACCGTTTCGGTGACCTCGACCACCGGAACCCCCGCCGATTCCGCGGCGGTGCGAAGCTGTTGGGGCACCGAGCCCTCGGTCTGGGTGTTGTAGATCAGCACGTCGACGCCCTTTTCCCGCAGCAGTCCGAGGAACGCATCGAGGTCGGCGGGCGACGGGTCGGACTCGTTGTTGGCCGCGGTCTGATAGCCGGCCGGGGTGTCGTTCGCGAGCCCGAGCGCGGACGCCATGTAGTCGAAGACGCCTTCGGTCGCGGCGTACCGCTTTCCTGACGCCCCCTTCTTGATCGCGGCGATCAAGTCGTCGTAGGGCTTGAGCGACGTGGCGAATTCGCTGCGCCGCTGGGCGAAGTAGTCGGCCACGGGCGGCGCCAGCTTGCTCAGCTCGGCGGTGACCGCATCGGCCATCTGCGCGACCGCGGTGGGGCTGTACCACGTGTGGGGGTTGGTGCCGTTCTGATCGAGGCCGCTCACCTGGACGGCATCGACGACGGGCGCGGCGGGCGCGGAGCCCGCGGCGAGCTTGGTCGCCCACTCGTCGTAGTGGCCGCCGTTGACCACCACCAGTTGGGCACCGGAGAACTTGACGGCGTCGGCCGGCGACGGCTCGTAGTCGTGGGGGTCGATCGACGAACTGGCCAACAGGGTGGTGACCTTGGCACACGCTCCACCGAGTTCGGACACGATGCCACCCCACTGGTCCACGCTCACGACGACGTCGACCGGCGTGGTGGGGCATGGCGGGGCGTCCTTCGACGAGGACGCGACGCCCTGATCGTCACCGCCGCTCGAGCACGACGCGAGCGCGAACGGGGCAGCAAGCAGGACCGCGGCGACCAGGCCGCGCCTCCAAATGGTCGACATGACGATAATGATAACCGTTTCCAATAAGCCCCCGTCAGGCAGGACCCCTTTCCACCGGCCGCGACGGATCCGCACACCACTGCGACCACGAACCAGGAAACAGCGCCACCGGTACCCCCGCCGAGGCCAGCGCCGCGACCACGACCGACGCGGTGACGCCGGACCCGCAATACGCCCCGGCCGCCTCCCCCCACGCCGCCCGCAGGTCGTCGTCGGCCAGGAACGTGCCATCGGCGGCCAAGAGCGAGGTACTCGGCACGTTGACCGCGCCCGGCACGTGCCCGGCCACCGGGTCCACCGGTTCGACCTCGCCGCGAAACCGCTCAGGCGCGCGCGCATCGGCCAGGCGGCCACCCAGCGCGGCCGCCTGGTCGGCCGCGAGGGTTGGCAATCCACCGGAGTAGAGGTCGTCGTACGCAACTGACACATCACCGGGTTCGACTGTCGCCGTTCCGGTTTCGAGTTCACCGCCCATCGCCGTCCATGCGGCGAGTCCACCGTCGAGAATCCGCACTCCCGGGATGCCCGCGGCGGTCAGCACCCACCAGGCCCTGGCCGACCCGGCGCGGTTCCAGTCGTCGTAGACCACCACTGGCACGCCCGCGCGGATCCCCCACCGGCGTCCCGCCGACTCGACCGCACGCCCCGACGGCAGCGGATGACGGCCGCGCGCTTCGACGTCGTGGTCGGTCAGGTCGTCCTCGAGCGAGACGTACACCGCGCCTGGCACGTGGCCGGCCTCGTGATCGCCGCGCCCGTGGGGCTTGGCGAGTTGCCAACGCACGTCGAGCACGGTCGGTGGGGAATCGCCTGCCAACAGCACCCGTAGTTCGCTCGCACTGATCAGGACGTCGCCACGGCTCGCAGTCATCCCTCAAGGCTGCCACCTATGCTGACCGGCGTGACGGGACACGTGTTCGGCGAGGCGGAGCGGCACGCCGTGTACCGCGCGATAGCGGAACGCCGCGACATGCGCGAGTTCGTTCCGGACACAACCATTTCCGAGCCGGTGTTGGCCCGGTTGCTGGCGGCCGCGCACGCCGCGCCGAGCGTGGGGCTGATGCAGCCGTGGCGGTTCATCAGGATCACCGACGCCGGATTGCGCAAAAGCATCCACGCGCTGGTGGACGAAGAACGCAGGCTCACCGCCGCTGCGCTCGGCGCACGGGGCGACGAGTTCCTCGCGCTCAAGGTCGAGGGCATTCTCGACTGTGCCGAGCTCTTAGTCGTCGCGCTCGGCGAGGACCGCGGCCGACACGTCTTCGGCCGTCGCACGATGCCCCAGATGGACCTGGCGTCGGTGTCGTGTGCCATCCAGAACCTGTGGCTCGCCGCGCGCGTCGAGGGCCTCGGACTCGGGTGGGTGTCGATGTTCGACCCGGACCGACTCGCGCGGATGCTGGACATGCCCGACGACGCCGAAGCCGTCGCGATCCTGTGTCTCGGTCCGGTACCGGCATTTCCCGATCGACCCGTGCTCGAACTCGAAGAGTGGACGTTCGGGCGTCCGCTGGCGGAGTTCGTGTCCGAGAACGGCTGGGCACCTTCGGCTGCTCGGTCGACGTAGGCTGTCCGCCGTGACCATCGACCTCAACGCCGATCTCGGCGAGGGCTTCGGGGTATGGCGGCTGGGCGACGACGACGCCATGCTCGACCTGGTGACCAGCGCGAACGTCGCGTGTGGATTCCATGCGGGCGACCCGGCCGGGCTGGCCCGCGCGTGTCGCTCCGCTGCGGCGCGGAACGTGCGCATCGGCGCCCAAGTGGGCTATCGCGATCTGGCCGGGTTCGGCCGCCGCTTCATGGACGTCTCGGCCGAGGACCTGCTGGCCGACATCGTGTACCAGATCGGTGCGTTGCAGGCGCTGGCTCATGCCGCCGGCTCGACCGTCAGTTACGTGAAACCGCATGGCGCGCTGTACAACACCGTCGTCACCGACGCCGCCCAGGCATCAGCAGTTGCCGAGGCCGTCCACGCCGTCGACCCCGGACTGCCGGTACTCGGGCTGGCGGGATCGGAGTTCTTCACCGCCGCCCAACAGCTCGGCCTGCGTACCGTGCCGGAGGCGTTCGCCGACCGGGCCTACCGACCCGACGGCCAACTGGTCTCGCGGCGGGAACCCGACGCCGTGTTGCACGACGTCGACCAGATCGCCGATCGGGTGGTCGCGATGATCAACACCGGCCTCGTCGACGCGGTGGACGGATCCAGTATTCCCATCAGCGTGGAATCCGTTTGTGTGCACGGCGATTCACCGGGCGCGGTGCAGATCGCGCAAACCCTGCGGCAGCGACTGCAATCCGAGGGCATCGAGTTGGCAGCGTTCACATGATGCGGCTGAAACTCGGAAGACCGAAGCTCGACGACTACACGGACTTCTTCGACGCACCTCCGGCCACCGCAGACGCCCCGCTGACCGTGGCCTGGGCTGGCGTCACCACGCTGCTGATCGACGACGGCGACTCCGCGCTGATGACCGACGGGTTCTTCTCCCGCCCGACGCTCGCCGCCGTGGGCACGCGCAAGCTCTCGCCGTCGGAACCCCGCATCGACGGCGCTCTGGCCCGGTTGGGCGTCACCTCGCTGGATGCCGTGCTGCCCGTGCACACCCACTTCGACCACGCCATGGACTCCGCAGTCGTCGCCGCGCGCACTGGCGCGAAGGTGGTGGGCGGGACGTCGGCCACCCAGATTGCGCGCGGAGGCGGGCTAGCCGAGGATCGGCTCGTCACGGTCACTCCGGGTGAGCCAATCACGTTGGGCGCCAATCAGAACTGGGCCGTCACCCTGATCGAGGGCGACCACTGCCCTCCGGATCGCTTCCCCGGCAAGATCACCGCCCCGGTCGTTCCACCGGTCAAGTCGTCGGCCTACCGGTGCGGGGAGTCGTGGTCGACGCTGATCCACCACGTACCCACCGACCGTCGGCTGCTCGTCGTCGGCAGCGCCGGCTACGTGACAGGCGCACTGAGTGGTCAGCGCGCCGACGTGGTGTACCTCGGCATCGGTCAGCTCGGGCTGCAGCCAGAGCGCTACCTCACCGACTACTGGACGGAGACCGTGCGAACGGTCGAGGCCCGCCGCGTGGTGCTGATCCACTGGGATGACTTCTTCCGGCCGCTGCACGCGCCGTTGCGCGCATTGCCCTATGCGGGCGACGATCTGGACGTGTCGATGCGGGTGCTTTCGCACCTGGCGCAGGCCGACGGCGTCCCGCTGCACCTCCCCACGTTGTGGCAGCGCGCTGACCCGTGGAGCTGACGCTGGCGCTCGCCGCGCTGGCCGTGGTACTCGGATTCGCGATGGTCCGGCCGCGAGGCTGGCCCGAGGCGGTGGTTGCGGTACCGGCCGCGGGACTACTGATCGCGACGGGCGTGGTGTCCTGGGGGGACGCCGTCGCCGAGGTCGAGGACCTGCTGCCCGTCGTCGGTTTCCTCGCGGCCGTCCTCGTGCTGGCCAAACTGTGCGACGACGAAGGCTTGTTTCACGCCGCGGGAGTGGCCATGGCGCGCCGAAGTGCGGGCCAACCACAGCGGTTGATGGGCACGGTGTTCGCCATTGCGGCGACGACGACCGCGGTGCTCAGCCTCGACGCGACCGTCGTGCTGTTGACGCCCGTAGTGCTGGCAACCGCGCGGACGCTTGGCATTCCGCCTCGGCCCCACGCCTACGCGACGGCCCACTTGGCCAACACGGCGTCGCTGCTGCTCCCGGTATCCAACCTGACCAACCTGCTCGCGTTTTCCGCGGCGGGCCTGACCTTCGCCCACTTCAGCGCCGTCATGGCACTCCCCTGGCTGCTGGCGATCGCAGCGGAGTACCTGGTGCTGCGCTGGTACTTCAGACGCGAACTAGCCGAACCGCCACCCGAGCAGTCGACTCCACCCGCAGCCGAGCTGCCGGTGTTCGTGCTCGGCGTGCTGGCGCTGACGCTGGTCGGATTCGCGGTCACTTCGCTGTTCGGCGCATCGCCGGCGTGGGCGGCGTTGGCCGGCTCCATCGTGCTCGGCGTACGGGCGTTGGCGCGCCGGCGCAGCACCTGGGCGGGTATCGCCAAGGCCGCCAACGTCCCGTTTCTCGCGTTCGTACTGTGCCTCGGCGTGGTGGTGACCGCGGTGATGCAGCACGGGCTCGACGAGGCGATGCGCCAGGTGTTGCCAAGGACGACGACGTTGTCCGCGTTGCTTGGCATTGCGCTGGCCGCGGCGTTGCTCTCGAACGTGGTCAACAATCTGCCTGCCGTGCTCGTGCTCCTGCCCCTGGTCGCCGGGCTGGGGCCTGCCGCCGTACTCGCGGTGCTGGTCGGGGTGAACGTCGGGCCCAACTTGACCTACCCGGGATCACTGTCGAACCTGCTGTGGCGCAGCGTCATTCAGCGTGAAAAGTTGCCAGCCGGGTTCGGAGAGTTCAGCCGCGTCGGGCTGGCCACCGTGCCGGCCACGCTGCTGGTGGCAGTGCTCGGCCTGTGGGTTGGGATCCAGGTGTTCGGGGTCTGACGCGAAGCCGGTCAGCCGCGGCGCTGTCGCGCGATCTCGGCCAGCACCACACCCGCGGCCACCGACGCGTTGAGCGACTCGGTCGGCCCCGCCATCGGGATCGACACGATCGCATCGCAGTGCTCGCGCACCAGCCGGGACAACCCCTTGCCCTCGGAGCCGACCACGACGACCGTCGGCCCGCTGGCATCCAGCTCGTCGAGTTCGGTATTCCCGTTCGCATCCAGACCGACGATCTGGAGCCCGGCGTCGGACCAACTCTTCAGCGTCCGATTGAGGTTGGTCGCGCGCGCGACGCGAAGCCGGGCCGCAGCGCCCGCGCTGGTGCGCCAGGCCACCGCGGTGACCGAGGCCGAGCGGCGCTGCGGGATCAACACCCCGTGTCCCCCGAAGGCCGAGACCGACCGCACGATGGCGCCGAGGTTGCGGGGATCGCTGATGTTGTCCAGCGCCACCAACAGCGCGGGCTGTACGTCGGACGTCGCGGACTTCAGCATGTCGTCGGGGTGGGCGTAGTCGTACGGGGGCACCTGCAGCGCGATGCCCTGGTGCAGCCCGTTGGTGCTCATGCGGTCGAGGTCCGACCGGGGCACCTCGAGGATGACGATGCCGGAATCTGCTGCCCGCGTGACTGATTCGGTCAGCCGCTCATCGGTCTCGGTGCCCAGTGCGACGTACAGCGCGGTGGCGGGGACGCCGGCGCGCAGGCACTCCACGACGGGGTTGCGGCCGAGTACCAGCTCGACGTCGTCGGTCTTGCGGCGAGCCCGCTGCTGCTTCGAGGCCTTGGCGGCCTGCGCGGCGCGCTTGGCCGCCGGATGGTGTGGGCGCTGGACGGCGGCTGGGGTGGCACCCTTGCCTTCGAGCCCCCGCCTGCGCACCCCGCCGGAACCGACGGTGGGGCCCTTCTTGCTGCCCGTCTTGCGTACGGCACCGCGCCGCTGTGAGTTTCCGGCCATCTACGTTTCTCGCCCCATCTACTTGCTGCCACCATCGAGCAAGGTCCACTGCTGGCCGTCGGCAGTGTCGGTGACTTCGATGCCCGCGGCCTTCAGTCGGTCGCGAATCTCGTCCGCTTGTGCATAGTTTCGCTGTTCGCGCGCTTCCTGTCGATGCGCGAGCGCCCACTGGACCAGTTCGTCGACTGCGTTCAACGCCGCCAAGGTCTCGTCGCGCGACTCCCAGCGCTCGTCGAGCGGGTCGCACCCGAGTATGCCCATCATCGCGCGGATGGACTGGGCGTGCGCCATCGCGGCCTCGTGATCGCCTGCATCCAGCGCCCGATTGCCCTCGGCTCGCGCCGCGTGCACCTCGGCGAGCGCGACGGGCACGGCGAGGTCGTCGTCGAGCGCCGCCCCGAACTTGGGCGTCCACGTTCCTGGCACGACGGTGCCGACCCGGCTGCGCACCCGGTGCAGAAAGTCCTCGATGCCCGTGTACGCCTTCGCGGCGTCGTGGAGTGCCGTCTCGGAGAACTCCAGCATCGAGCGGTAGTGGGCACTGCCGAGGTAGTAGCGCAACTCGGCGGCCCGCACCCGCTGCAGCACCGCGGGTATCGCCAGCACGTTGCCGAGCGACTTGCTCATCTTCTCGCCGCCCATGGTGACCCAGCCGTTGTGCATCCAGTACCGGGCGAAGCCGTCCCCCACCGCGCAGGCCTGAGCGATCTCGTTCTCGTGGTGTGGGAACACCAGGTCCATGCCGCCGGCGTGTATGTCGAACTCGGGGCCAAGGTAGGTCTCGCACATCGCGACGCACTCGGTGTGCCAGCCGGGGCGGCCCCTGCCCCACGGGGTCGGCCACGACGGCTCGCCGGGCTTGGCGCCCTTCCACAGCGTGAAGTCGCGCTCGTCGCGCTTGCCCTTGGCCACGCCCTCGCCCTGATGGACGTCGTCGACGCGGTGGCCGGACAGTTGGCCGTACCGCTGGTAGCTGAGCACGTCGAAATAGACGTCTCCGCCGCTGGCATACGCATGCCCCGCCGCGATCAGCCGTTCGATGAGCTCGACCATCTGGGTGATGTGTCCGGTCGCGCGCGGTTCGGCCGACGGTGGCAGCACTCCCAGCGCGTCGTACGCCTGGCTGAAGGCCCGCTCGAACGTCGCGGCCCACTCCCACCACGGGCGGCCCGCATCGGCGGCCTTGATCAGGATCTTGTCGTCGATGTCGGTGACGTTGCGGACGAAGGCCACGTCGAAGCCCTTGGCCATCAGCCAACGCCGAAGCACGTCGAACGCGACGCCGCTGCGCACGTGTCCGATGTGGGGCAGCCCCTGGACGGTCGCGCCACACAGGTAGATCGAGGCGTGCCCTTCGCGCAACGGTACGAACTCGCGCACGGCACCAGTCATGGTGTCGTGAAGGCGCAGTCCACCGCCGGTGTCGGTCACGACGGGCCAGCTTACCGGCCTGGTAGACGCCTAGTCGCCAACACCGACCACTAAGGCCGTCGCGATCGCAGCCAGGCCCTCACCGCGGCCGGTGAGGCCCAGTCCGTCGGTGGTGGTCGCCGAGACCGATACCGGGGCATCGAGTAACTCGGAAAGCACCTGCTGGGCCTCGATCCGGCGGGGACCGACCTTTGGTCGATTTCCGATCACCTGTACCGCCGCGTTTCCCACTTGATAACCCTCGGCAAGGAGCAGTGCGCGCACGTGGCGGAGCATGTCGGCACCGCCGACCCCGCGCCACTGCGGCTGATCGGTACCGAATACGGCTCCGAGATCGCCGAGCCCGGCCGCGCTGAGCAGCGCATCACACAACGCATGAGCAGCGACGTCACCATCGGAATGACCGGCGCAGCCGTCAGCGTCAGCAAACAAAAGACCCAGCAACCAGCACGGCCGCCCAGCCTCGATGGGATGTACGTCGGTGCCAAGCCCGATACGCACGTACGAAGTCCCTATCGAAACCCTAGAACCGCTAGGACGCGGCTGCGAGTACCTCGTCGAGCATGGTCGAGGCCCGCTCGTCATCGGTGTTCTCGGCAAGCGCCAATTCACCGACGAGGATCTGCCGCGCCTTGGCGAGCATCCGCTTCTCGCCCGCCGAAAGCCCACGCTCCTGGTCGCGACGCCAAAGGTCGCGAACCACCTCGGCGACCTTGTTCACGTCGCCGGAGGCCAGCTTCTCGAGATTTGCCTTGTAGCGACGCGACCAGTTGGTCGGCTCCTCGGTGTGCGGGGCGCGCAACACCTGGAAAACCTTGTCGAGACCCTCCTGCCCGACCACGTCGCGAACGCCGACATACTCGGCGTTGTCTGCAGGAACTCGAACCGTGAGATCGCCCTGAGCGACCTTCAAGACGAGATATTCACGCTGCTCGCCCTTGATGGTTCGGGTTTCGATCGCCTCGATCAATGCAGCACCGTGATGTGGATAGACAACGGTGTCTCCGACCTTGAAAATCATCAGTTTCGAGCCCCTTTCACTTCTCAATGTTAGCACGGAGCCATGTCACACGTTGAACAACTATGCAGGTCAGGGGCACTGATGATGAAGAAGGGGGCTTGACAGCATGGCGAATCCATGCAGTTGGCGGGGCAAACCCCGGGCCCTGGGCAACCCTCGCGGGCGCTGCGCTCCCCGCCTTTCAAGGCCCTGGCCACCCGCGGTACGGACGGGATCCGGCCCCGTGTTCGCCCTCGTCTGTCGCGGCCAACCGCTACCTACTACTCTTCCTAGTACTCGTCATAGTCACTCGTCATAGTCCGAAACATGGGACCCACGTTCACGGTCGGCTAGTCGGCCGAGCAGGAGGCTTCAGTGAACCGCATTAGAACGCGCACTTCTGCCATGACCGCGGGCCTGGCCGCTGGCGGGCTGGCCGTCGTGGTGACGCTGGCCGGCTGCAGCGCAGGGCAGGTCGCCCAGACCTCCATGCAGCAGCCTGCCGTCAACGGCACCGGCGCCACGGTCGGCAACATCGACCTCCGTAACGTCCATCTGCGGACGTTGCAGACATCCGCGTACGTACAGCCCGGCGCCGACGTCGAACTGCTGTTCGTCGCCGCCAACGGCTCCGAAGCGGACGGCGACCGGCTGGTCTCCATCACGTCGGACGTCGGCACCGTGTCAGTGGTCGGTGACACCAAGGTTCCACCCGGCGGCACGCTGGTGGTCGGCACGCCCGACCTTCAGCCCAGCCCCCTCGACGCCGCCGAGCCCGCCGCCACCGCCGAGGCCGCGGTCGCGCTGACGAAGCCGATCACCAACGGCCTGACCTACGGATTCACCTTCAAGTTCGAGAAGGCGGGCGAGAAGACGGTCGAGGTGCCCATCGCGGCAGGTGAGGCGCCGCGCCGCGCGGACAACGCCGTGAACGACGGTGTCAGCGAGCAACAAGGCCCCCACTAGCGCGTCGCCCCCAGTTCTGTCGGTCGCGACGGCTAACGTCGATTCGTGGCTAGGGCAGGGGCGAAGGTGCGCGCGCAGTACCGCTGTTCGGAGTGCCATCACGTCACCGCCAAATGGGTGGGTCGCTGCCCCGACTGCGGCACCTGGGGCACCGTCAACGAGGTAGCAACGGTCAGCGCGCTCGGAGGCTCGAGCGGCGCCCGATCCGTCGTACCGACCTCCCCTGCCGTCCCCATCACGTCCATCGACCCTGGCGCAACGCGCCACTTCCACACCGGCATCAGCGAACTCGATCGCGTGCTCGGCGGGGGCCTGGTGCCTGGCTCGGTGACGCTCTTGGCGGGTGATCCCGGAGTCGGCAAGTCGACGCTGTTGCTGGAGGTGGTCCATCGCTGGGCAAGTGCCGGGCGGCGGGCGCTGTACCTGTCAGGTGAGGAGTCCGCCGGTCAGATCCGGCTGCGGGCCGAACGCACGGGCTGCACCCACGACGAGGTCTTCCTGGCCGCAGAGTCGGATCTTCAGACCGCGCTCGGACACATCGAGGCCGTCCGACCGTCGCTGGTAGTCGTCGATTCAGTGCAGACCATGTCGACCACCGAGGTCGACGGCGTCACCGGCGGGGTCACACAGGTCCGGGCCGTCACCACGGCGCTGACCTCGTACGCCAAGGCCGCAGGGTCTGACGGCGTCGCGATGATCCTCGTCGGCCACGTCACCAAAGACGGGGCCATCGCCGGGCCGCGCTCGCTCGAGCACCTCGTCGACGTCGTATTGCACTTCGAGGGTGACCGGGCCTCCGCGCTACGGATGGTGCGCGGCGTCAAGAACCGCTTCGGTGCGGCCGACGAGGTTGGCTGTTTCCTTTTGCACGACAACGGAATCGAGTGCGTGGCCGACCCGTCGGGACTGTTCCGCGACCAGCGCCCCGCCCCGGTTCCCGGCACCGCCGTGACGGTGACACTGGACGGCAAGCGCCCGCTGATCGGCGAGGTACAGGCGCTCGTCGCAGATTCGTCGGCGACCAACCCGCGCCGCGCCACCAGCGGCATCGACTCCTCGCGCGCCGCAATGATCCTTGCCGTGCTGGAGAAACGGGCCAAGCTCCCGCTGGGCAAGTGCGACGTGTACCTCTCCACCGTCGGCGGCATGCGGTTCAACGATCCGTCGACGGACCTGGCCGTAGCCGCCGCGATCGCGTCGGCGGCCGCAGACGTCCCCATGCCCGCCAACGCCGTGTTCATCGGCGAGGTGGGCCTAGCCGGTGACATCCGCAGGGTCACGGGCACGGACCGCAGGTTGGCCGAGGCCGCCAGGCTGGGCTTCAAGTCCGCCATGGTGCCGCCTGGCGTCAAGCACGCGCCGCCGGGCCTGCGGGTCAGCACCATCGAGGACATCGGCAGGTTGTTGCACGGGGTGCAACGAATCGCCGACAATGGCGGCTGACCGAGGAGGCGTCATGGCCGTGAAGGCGAGCAGCAGGACCGCACGCGGCACCGTGGTGCAGTTGGCCCGCCCGACGCTGCGGGAGACCCTGGGCCGGCTGGCCCCAGGAACGGCCCTTCGCGACGGCCTGGAGCGCATCCTGCGGGGCCGTACGGGCGCGCTGATCGTGCTCGGCTACGACGACAGCGTCGACGCCATCTGCGACGGTGGGTTCACGCTCGACGTGCGCTACGCCCCGACGCGGCTGCGCGAGTTGTCGAAGATGGACGGGGCGGTCGTGTTGTCGAGCGACGGCACCCGCATCGTGCGCGCGAACGTGCAGTTGGTGCCCGACCCGTCGATCCCCACCGAAGAATCCGGGACCAGGCACCGGTCGGCGGAACGCACTGCCGTGCAGACCGGGTATCCGGTGATCTCGGTGAGCCACTCGATGAGCATCGTGACGGTCTACGTGGCTGGCGAACGGCACGTCGTCCCCGACTCCGCCACCATCCTGTCGCGGGCCAACCAGACCATCGCCACCCTCGAGCGCTACAAGACGCGGTTGGACGAGGTCAACAGGCAGCTGTCCACGGCCGAGATCGAGGACTTCGTGACGCTGCGGGACGTGATGACGGTCGTACAACGGCTGGAGATGGTCCGTCGGATCAGCCTCGAGATCGACGCGGACGTGGTCGAACTCGGCACTGCGGGGCGACAGCTCAAACTGCAGCTCGAGGAACTCCTCGGTGACAACGACACCGCACGCGAACTGATCGTCCGCGACTATCACGCCAACCCCGACCCGCCCACCACGACGCAGGTGACGTCGACGCTGGATGACCTCGACGGGCTCAACGACAACGAGTTACTCGACTTCACCACGCTGGCAAGGGTTTTCGGCTATCCCACCACTTTGGAGGCTCAGGATTCGGCGATGAGCTCACGCGGCTACCGGGCCATGGCGGGCATTCCGCGTCTGCAGTTCGCACACGTCGACCTGTTGGTGCACGCGTTCGGCTCGCTACAAGGGGTGCTCGCCGTCAGCGCGAGCGACCTTCAGTCTGTGGACGGCATCGGATCGATGTGGGCGCGTCACATCCGCGAAGGACTGTCGCAGTTGGCCGAGTCGACCATCGCAGACCAGCTGGCCTGAGTCAGTTGCCCGGACCGGCAGCTCCGCCTTCGGCGGGCGGCGCGGCGCCGGCGGGCGGCGGTGCATCCCCTGGAAGCGCGGGTGCGGCTTCGGCGAGCGCGAACGGCAACGAGGACGACCGCAGGTTTCCGAGTTGAACCACCAGGTTGTAGGTGCCTGGCCCGATCGGCTGGCGCGGCAGCGGGCAGTTCGGCGCCGAGCCCATGCCGGTCCACGTCACCTCGGTGGTCACCTGCTCACCCGGGTTGAACGTCTTGACCAGCGTCTCGTTGGACGGCGCGCAATCCAGGTTGGACCACAACCGCGTGTTGTCGAGCGAGTAGACGTAGGCCGCCAACACGGCAGCGCCGACGTCGCGCTTGCACGCGACGAGTCCGATGTTGGTGACGACCATCGTGAACTTGGGCTGATCGCCGACGACGTAGTCGGGCTGGCTGGTGATGCCCTTGACCGCCAACGTGGAGTCCGGGCAGTCGTCACCCTCTTTGAGCACCGGCGGCGGCGTGACCGCGGCGGTCGGCGTCGGAGTCGGGGGCGGAGCCTGGGGCGCTGGGGGCAGCACCGGCGACTTGACCTCGGGGTTCTCCCCGGGCAGTGGCGTCGGAGGAGCCGCATTCGCGGTGGGCTTGGCGTCGGTCTTGGTGGTAGGGGTGCTGTTCGAGGCGACCAGGACGGCGATGCCCGCGATGATGGCGATGACGACTACCGCAATGCCCACGGCCAGCAGCCGACGCCGCCAGTAGATCTGGGTAGGCAGCGGGCCTTGCGGTTCGAGATCTAGCACAAGTTCACGGTAAGGCCAGGTCATCGCTAGTCGTCCGACCTCGCCCGGCGTGTCGCGGGTTAGCCTGCGCCGATGTCGCCGATGGACTCACGCAAACAGGCCCGCCCGTCGGCGAGATGGTAGGTCACGCCTGCGATGGCCAGCGTGCCCGATTCGACGCCTTTGGCGATCGCCGTCGAGCGGTCGACCAGCTGTTGGCCGGTTTCCGTGACGTGCCTGGCCTCGAACTCGTCGACCCTGGTCAAGCCTTCTTTCCGGCCAAGCAGAATCGACGGGGTGACGCGTTCGACGATGTCGCGCACGTAGCCACCCGGCATCTCGCCGTCGTCGAGCGCCCCCAGCGTCGCCTTCACCGCCCCGCAGCTGTCGTGTCCCAGCACCACGATCAAGGGCACGTTGAGCACCGTGACCGCGTATTCGATCGAACCGAGCACCGCGGAGTCGAACACGTGGCCCGCGGTTCGCACCACGAACATGTTGCCAAGGCCCTGGTCGAAGATGATCTCGGCGGCCACCCGACTGTCGGCGCATCCGAAGAGCACCGCCGTCGGCGTCTGACCCTGCGCCAGGCGGGCGCGGTCGGCGATGCTCTGGCTCGGATGCTCGGGCATACCAGCGACGAAGCGCTCGTTACCCTCCCTCAGTGCCTTCCACGCGGATACCGGGTTCGAGTTGGGCATTGGCACATTGTGCATGGAGCGGGACTTGACGGTCGATCCGAGCGAACTGCTGCGCTGGTACGGAGAGGCGCAGCGCGACCTGCCGTGGCGTCGGCCGGGGGTTTCGGCCTGGCAGATCCTGGTGAGCGAGTTCATGCTGCAGCAGACCCCGGTCGCCAGGGTCGAACCGAGCTGGCTCGAATGGGTGGCCCGCTGGCCGACGCCGTCCGCCACTGCGGCGGCCAACGCTGCCGACGTGCTGCGCGCGTGGGGCAAGCTCGGTTACCCACGCCGCGCGAAGCGGTTGCACGAGTGCGCGACGGCGATCGCGAATGAGCACGGCGACGTGGTGCCCGATGACGTCGAGGTGCTGTTGACGCTGCCCGGGGTCGGGGCATACACCGCGCGCGCCGTCGCGTGCTTCGCGTACCGCCAGCGCGTGCCCGTCGTCGACACCAACGTCCGGCGCGTGGTCGCAAGGGTGGTGCATGGGCGGGCCGACTCCCCCGCCAGCGTTCGCGACCTCGCCGACGTCGAGGCCCTGCTTCCCAATGATGCTGACGCACCGCGCTTTTCGGTGGCGCTCATGGAACTGGGCGCGACGGTGTGCACCGCACGGTCGCCGCGCTGCGGCGTGTGCCCGCTGAGCGTGTGTGCGTGGCGCGCCGCCGGCTATCCGCCGGCGGACACCCCGGCCCGTCGGCCGCAGCGCTATGCGGGCACCGACCGGCAGGTGCGCGGAAAGCTGCTGGATGTGTTGCGCGACAACGCGACCCCCGTTACCCGCGCTCAGTTGGACGTGGCATGGCTGTCCGACACCGCGCAACGTGATCGCGCGCTGGACTCATTGTTGACGGACGGGTTGGTGGAGCAGACGGCGGACGGCGGGTTTGCGCTGTCAGGTGAAGGTGGCGAAGCCGGGCCTGCGCCAACTCAGGTGAACTAACCTTTTTCCGTGGCTGTAACCGGTTCACGGGCTGCGCGGACTCGCTACGCATCGCGGGGCGATCTGGACATCGCCTACCAGGTGCTCGGTGACGGTCCGGAGGACGTGATCGTCATGCCGGGACCGTTCATTCCGATCGACTCGATCGACTCCGAACCCTCGATGTACCGCTTCTACCGCAGGTTGTCGTCGTTCTGCCGGGTGATCCGCTTCGACCACCGCGGCATGGGAATGTCGTCTCGCATCGGCGCGGACAAGATCACGCCTGCGTGCTGGGCAGAAGACGTGGTCGCGGTGATGGATGCCGTCGGGTGCGAGCGGGCCACGATCATCGGCTCGGGATTCACGGCGGTGAGTGCGCTCTTCCTGGCGAGCGACCGCCCGCAGCGGGTGTCCAACCTGATCCTGCTCAACGCGAGTGCGCGAGCGCTTTGGGCACCAAACTACCAGGTCGGGGCCGAACGCAGCGGCGCAAGTCCCTTCACGACGGTGGCAATGGAACCCGACGCGGTCGAGCAGGGCTTCGACGTGCTCGACCTCATCGCACCGTCGGTCTCCCACGACGACGCGTTCCGCGCCTGGTGGGACGCGGCGGGAAACCGGGCTGCCTCTCCGAGCATGGCGCGCAGGTCGAACCAGGCGCTCGTCGACGCCGATCTGCGGGACAAACTTCCGTACATCACGTCGAGGACCCTGATCATTCACCGAGCGGATTCCCAGTTCGTCGCGGTCGGCCACGGCCGGTACCTCGCCGAGCACATCGCGTGCGCCCACTACGTCGAGGTGCCCGGCGCGGACACCCTGTACTGGGTCGGCGACACCGCGCCCATCCTCAGCGAAATCGAGGAGTTCATCACGGGGAAGCGGGGCGGTTCCGATCCCGAGCGAGTGCTCACGACGATCGTGTTCACCGACATCGTCGGTTCTACGCGACGAGCCGCGGCGCTTGGTGACGACCGCTGGCGCGATCTGCTCGACAGCCATGACACGGCGGTGCGCCGACAGCTCGAGCGGTTCCGCGGACGCGAAGTCAACACGGCCGGTGACGGTTTCGTTGCGACGTTCACCAGCCCCAGCGGAGCCATCGACTGCGCGGAAGCGATCGTCGACGCGGTCCGGGGGCTCGGCATCGAAGTGCGGGCAGGCATTCACGCCGGCGAAGTCGAGGTGCGAGGCGACGACATCGCGGGCCTTGCCGTGCACATCGCCGCCCGCGTGTCCGCGCTGGCCGGCCCCAGCGAGGTGCTGGTCTCCTCGACCCTGAACGAGATCGTCACCGGGTCGCGCCGGGTCTTCGTCGAGCGGGGCGATTACGAACTCAAGGGCGTCCCCGGCTGGTGGCGGCTTCACTCACTGTCCCGGCGGCCCGGCTAGCTGCTGTAACCCCTGCCCCTATCTACCGGTGAAGCAATCACCACCCCAACACGCGGGTGGATGAGCCAAGGGGAAGACAATGAAGAAGTTCGCCATCCGCACAGCAGTTTTCGGCATCATGGCCGCCGCGATCGCCGGGTCAACGGGCATCGCGGCCGCAGCGCCGACCGGGAGCGCGTCAGCTGCCGACACGGTGCAGTCGTTACAGGACAAGGGATATGCCGTGCAGATCAATGGATCGGTGACCGAGCCATTGGCGCAGTGCAAGGTCACCGGAGTTCACGGGATGTCCAATACCGACGCGAACGGCCACCAGCTGGTGCCGAATCAGTTCAACACCGCCTTTGTCGACGTCGACTGCCCGTCGGACAGCTGACCGTTGTCGCTAAGCCGTTGCCGCACAATCGGAGTCGCTGCATGCAAAGCTTCTCCGGTAGTCCGACGGCGTGACGCCGATGACCCGGCGGAAGTGGTGACGCAGCAGCGTCGCGGTACCGAAGCCGGATCTGTCGGCGACGCGGTCGATGTCCAGGTCGGTCTCCTCCAGCAGTCTGCGAGCGTAGAGCACCCGCTGGTCGGTGACCCACTGCATGGGCGTACGGCCGGTCTCTTCTACGAACCTCCGCGCGAACGTGCGAGCCGACATGTTCGCCAGCTTCGCGAGGGTGGTGACGGTATGCGGCTTCTCCAGGTTCGTCAGAATCCAGTCCAGATGGGGCGCAAAGCCGTCGGAGCAGCGCACCGGAATCGGCTGGTCGATGTACTGACGCTGACCACCGTCGCGTTGAGGCGGTACCACCATGCGCCGGGCGATCGTGTTGGTCACCTCACTGCCGAGTTCACGGCGGACCAGGTGCAGGCACGCGTCGATGCCCGCCGCGGTGCCCGCGCTGGTGATCAGGTTGCCGTCGTCGACGAACAGCACGTTTCGGTCGACCCGCGCGGTGGGGTACATCCGGGCCAGTTCGTCGGCGTGCATCCAGTGCGTCGTGCACGGGCGGCCGTCCAGCAATCCGGCGGCACCGGCGACGAAGGCGCCCGAGCACACGGTCAGGATGATCGCGCCCCCCTCTGCGGCCGCCCGAATCGCGTCGAGCGCCTCCGGCAGGTATGGGCCCGAGATGGCGGGAATGGCGACCAGGTCGGCACCGATGAGCGCATCGAGGCCGTGATCAGGGATGAGCGACGCGCCGACCGAGGTCCGCAGCGGCTTGCCCGGCTCGGGTCCGCAGATCTTGAAGTCGAAGTTGGGCACGCCGTCGGCGGTCCGATCGATGCCGAACACCTCGCAGATGACGCCGAACTCGAAGGGCGCGAGGCCTTCCAGCACCAATGCCGAGACAGTCTTGATCATGGCAGTATCTTAACGCATCGCGGCACTACTGCCACTTGTTGGCGGAATATATCCGGCCGAATAATTGCTGCCATGGACGTGATACTGACCTTCCTCATCTTGATGGCCCCGTTTGCGGTGGCAGCCCTCGTCAGCTGGGCGAGTCACCGGTCGGCACCGAAACGCGCTTGGCTGGCCGCAGTGGCCGACGACCCCGACTGGTACCGGATTCAGCACGATGCCGATGCCGCGCGCACTCGCTTCGAAAAGGTTCCCGCGTGGCCTGTTTCAGGCGTGACTGGCGAACGTCGATAAAAACGTCTCGACCGCCCCGCGGTATTCCTGCGGCGCGTCGTCGTGCACCAGATGACCGGCGCCGGGCACGTGAAGATACGTCTTCCGGTCGCCGGTTTCTTGCATCTCGAGCATTTGCCCTGGCGGCGTGACGGAGTTGCCCGCCTCGATCAGCAGAGCGGGCGCCCGCACCGCCCGCCACTGGTCCCAGTAGTGCCGGGTGCCCCACTCCGCGGCGATCTCGATCCACCGCTGCGTGTGTCCGTGCAGCCGCCATCCCGTCGCCGTCCGGTCGAACGCCTCGAGAAAGTACTGCCCGGCCACCTCGCCGAATTCGTCGAACACCCTTTGCGCCGAATCGAACTCGACCGGCAGCGTGTGCAACCACGGCTCCCATGGCCCGGTCGTTCGGCCCCGGAAGTCGGGAGCCATGTCCTCCACGACCAATGCCGTCACCAACTCGGGACGTGTCGCGGCCAGGCACCAGGCGTGCAATCCGCCCATCGAATGCCCGACGAGAGTCACCGGTCGACCGAATGCCGCAACCGCGTCAGCGAGGTCGGACACGAACCGCTCCGTGCTGACGGGATGGTCGTCGGCGACGTCGCGCCCGCGGTGCCATGGCGCGTCGTAGGTGTACACGGCACCGTGCGCGGCGAGCCACGGGCTCTGCCGTGACCACGTGCTGCCGCGCCCCATCAGGCCGTGCACCAGGACGATGGGTTCGCCCTCGCCGGCCCGGCGCGTCAGCGGTTGAGCGGGCATGCCGCAATCTTGCCTGGGAAATTGGCGTTTGGAGGGCAGGAGCGAAGCGACCCGGGAAAGCGACGTTGTAGCCTGAACCACATGCCAGTGGTGAAGATCAACGCGATCGAGGTCCCGGCCGATGCAGGCCCGGAGTTGGAGAAACGGTTCGCCCACCGAGCACACGCTGTCGACAACCAGCCTGGCTTCCTGGGGTTTCAGCTGCTGCGCCCCGTCAAGGGCGAGAACCGCTACTTCGTGGTGACGCAGTGGGAATCCGATGAGGCGTTTCAGGCGTGGGCCAGCGGCCCCGCGGTCGAGGCGCATGCTGGCCAGCGCGCCAATCCAGTCGCCACCGGAGCGTCACTGCTCGAGTTCGAGGTCGTGCTGGACGTTGCAGGGTCCGGCTCCGAGAAGTAGCGCCAGCAGGGTGCGGCACCGCGCAATTGGGATCTCGGCGATCCTCTCGTTGGTGGTCGCGCTGGCCTGCGGCTGTGCCCACACCGGCGCACCCCCCGCCGACGCGGCGGCCTATGGCGCTCGCATCGACACCAACACCCCCCAGGGCGTCCGGGCCAAGCAGACCGTCGACATGATCAACTCGGACTGGCCGATCGGCACCGTCGGGGTGCGCACGCTCGCGGCTCCCGACAAGGTCGATGACGTTACCGCGGCGATGGGCCGGCTCTGGTCGGATCGACCGATCACCGTCACCGGCATCGACATGGGCGCCGGCCAGGCCACCCTGCACCTCCGTACTTCGTACGGGGCCGCCCAGGACATCGAATTGCGCACCAATGACGTTGGTTTGGTCGATCGCTTCGAGGTGACCGTCCAACCTCCGACGATCAACAACTGGGCCGACGTCGACGCGACGTTGACCAAGTCGGGCGCGCGGTATTCGTACCAGGCGTCGAAGGTGACCAACGGCGTATGCACCAAGTTCGCGGGCACCAACGTCGACGAATCGCTGCCGCTGGCCTCGATCTTCAAGCTCTACGTGCTGCTGGCCTTGGCCGAAGCCGTAAGCGCGGGCACGGTGCACTGGGACGAGCAATTGACCATCACCAAGGAGGTCAAGGACGTCGGATCGGCCGGCTTCGACAAACTTCCGCCCGGATCGCGCGTCTCGGTGAGAAGCGTTGCCCAGCAGATGATCTCGGCGAGCGACAACATGGCCACCGACATGCTGATCAATCGGCTCGGTCATCGCGCCGTCGAGCGGGCCATGATCGCAGCCGGCCACCACGACCCGGCCCTGATGACCCCCTTCCCCACCACACACCAGCTGTTCACCATCGGCTGGGGCAAGCCGGATCTGCGCGAGCAGTGGCAGAAGGCGTCGCCCCAGATTCGGGCGCAAATGCTCGAGCAAACGAATTCCCGGGCCTACGAACCAGATCCCGAGCGCATCTACACGCCGGCCTCGCCGTACGGCGCCGAATGGTATGGCACGGCAAACGACATTTGCCGCGTGCACGCGGCGTTGCAGGCCGCCGCGGTCGGCCGGGCCGCTCCCGTCAGGGACATCCTCTCGGCCGTCGCCGGAATCGACCTCGACAGGGTGAAGTGGCCCTACATCGGCGCCAAGGCCGGCAACCTTCCCGGCGACTTGACCTTCAGCTGGTATGCCATCGACCGGACCGGTCAGCCGTGGGTCGTCAGCTTCCAGCTGACCTGGCCGAAGTACCGCAGCCTGGCCGCCGCCCAGTGGGTGTTGTCGATCGCCAAGCAAGGCTTCGGCATGTTGCCGGTCAGCTGACGACCGGCCGGCTCACCCCGTCGAGCGCAACGTCCACGCCTGCCCGCGCAGATGCATCACCGTTCGGCTCACGGGCGCAACGTCGATGCGCCAGAACGACTTCGGCGGCGCGTCCAACGCGATCAGAATGGCCGCCCGAATCACCGCCGGATGGGTGACGGCGACGATCCGGCCGCGCCGGGTACCGAGTGAGTCGAGCCAACGTCGCACCCGCACCATCAGGCCGACGACGGACTCCCCACCGTGCGGCGCCCCCGCGGGATCGGTCAACCAGATCGCGAGTTCGGCAGGCTGGACGCCGCCCAGCACGTTGCCGCGCCACGACCCGTGGTCCAGGTCCGCAAGCGCGGTGTCCGTCTCGGCGCGCAACCCGAGCAGCTCGGCGGTCTGACGCGTTCGCTTCTCCGGACCGCACAGCGCCGCGTCGATTGGCCCGAGGTCGACGGTCGCGTCGACCTGCCGGTGCCCCAAGGCATTCAAGGGCTCGTCGATGGGAAATCGTCCGGCTGACATCGCATCGGTCATACCGTGCGACACGAGAGTCAGCCGGAGGACGTCACTCACACGGTTGCTTGCGCCCGGTCAGTCGACTCGGCGCCGCCGAGCAGCTTGTTCGCCATCGGAGCGAAGCCCAGCCCGATGGTGGCCCACAGGATCAGCTGGGCGCCAACCGAGTAGAGCCGGAACATGTAGAGATCGTCGGCCGAGAAGCCCGCGATGACGATCTTGCCCTGCGGATCGAGCAACGGCTGCGGCGTCTCCGTCGCAAAGTTGCCGTACTCCGCGTTGGCACTCAGATGGCCGAGCGACGGCAGAAGCAGCATCACGATGGCAATCACGACGATGAAGGCGGCCCCGGAAAGCACGGTCGCCGAATACGACCCGAACCGCTCCTGCAGTCGTTTCGCCAACCACACCGCCAACGTGAATGCCAGGACCGAGGCGACGACCATGGTCAGATACAGGCCCGTTCGGACACCGATCGTCTCACCGTGGCCGATTGACGGCGGATTGGCCGGGTACTTCAGGAACGGCACCAGATACAGCGTGAAGAACATCGCTCCGGCCAGCAGGAGTGCCAGCGTGCCCGGACGCAGCGTGGTGAACCGACCGTAGACGACGCAGTAAATGGCGGCGAACAACGCCCCCATTGCGATTCCGAACAGAAGCATGCCGAAGCCGATGCCCACGTTCGCTTGGATGGTGCGGGTGAACACCTCGGCATGGTCGCCTTCATCCATCGTCATACCGGCGGCGTGGTCCAGGGCGTGCTGGGCCTCGTCGCGGGCACCTTCGTAGTCGATGGCGCGCTGAATTATCGGCTCAGCGAAGATGCGCGCGAAGACGAACGCCAGCAGCCCACCGAGTCCGCCCCAGAGGGCACCCCGAATGATTATTCTCTTTTCCATTTTCGGACGCCTGTTCTAGTGGCAGGGGAATCCGAGGAAGTGGCGGGCGTCATGCACGAACTCGTGCACGTGGGTGTCACTGCCGAAAATCGATGTCGCACCTTGGTCGATGCCGACGAAGTAGTACGCGAGCAGCGCGAACACGATCGCTGCGCTCAGCCACAAGGCCGCCTTCGCTGCCGAAAGATCGAACGCGCGGGGCAGGCTCTGGGGTGAAACGGTCATCAGATGCTCCTCTCGGGAATTCGCGTCCCGTTCAAGGGTGGTGACGAAACGTCGGGTCTGACTGTTCAGTGGCGCGACCGTTCTGGAATTCCACCAGATTCCGCCGTTCGTCGATTACAGCAGAATCGTAAACCCTGGGGCTAGGCTCCGGCGCCGTAACCCAACTGCTGAGCCGTGTACTTGGCGGCCTCGGTCACCGGCACGGCTTGCACCGCGGTGCCGTATGCGCAGATCTCCGTCCACACGGCGCCGAGTTCGGTGGTGTCGAAGCGCATGGCGACGATGGCGTTGCCACCGCGCGTCTCGATGCTCTTCGCCACGTGCACCGACATTGTCAAACTGCCCGACAGCTGATCATTAGCTGTGATTTGCTTCGACGACTACCACGGCTCGGGAGGAGAAATCCCATGGACATACGCGCTCGAAAACTTCGCACCGTCTTAGCAACGGCCTTAGCCGTCGCCGTGCCCACCGTCATCCTGGCGGGTGCCGGGACCGCGCACGCCACGGTCCGCGGCTTGGACGTCAACTTCGAGCCGCTCCTGGGCGGCCTAGGAATAAGGGTGGAGGTGGTGGACACCGTTGGCGCGGGCAAGCAGAACTGTTCATACGATTCCAAGTCAGAGGGGGAATCGTTGCTGCCTCCGTTTCACAAGGACTTCGTCCTTGGGTTGAACGGCACGACGTCCTGGCAAATCCCAGGCGTAGCCACCGGCACCCTTTGGCGGGTCCACATCGCCTGCACCTACGATCCGCCGAATCAGTTCGCGAAGCCCGGACTCTTCGACGACACCGTCACGTTCTGATCAGTCGCTGGATCGACGGTCGGGGATCTACGCGAAAAGGGCGGCACCCGTGAAGGTACCGCCCTTTTCGATCGGCTGATTACTCGGCGGCTGTGGTCGTCGTGGTGGCCGCACCGGCCGCGCCAGGCGCTCCGGCCTTCGCCAGATCCGGTTCGGCGTCGGAGGTGGGCTTGGGCTTGCCGACGAACGTGAACACGGCGTCCTCGACCGAGCCTTCGCCATCCCAGTTGTCGACGTCGACGCTGACGAGTTGGCCGGGTCGGACCTCGTCGAAGAGGATCTTCTCCGAGAGCGCGTCCTCGATCTCGCGCTGGATGGTGCGCCGCAACGGGCGGGCCCCCAGCACCGGGTCGAAGCCCCGCTTGGCCAACAGCGACTTGGCCTTTTCGGTGAGCTCCATGGTCATGTCCTTGGCCTTGAGCTGCTTTTCCACCCGGCCGATCATCAGGTCGACCATCGTGATGATCTCTTCGCGAGTCAACTGGTGGAAGACGATGATGTCGTCGATGCGGTTGAGGAACTCCGGGCGGAAGTGCTTCTTCAGCTCGTCGTTGACCTTCTGCTTCATCCGCTCGTAGTTGTTCTCGCCACCACCCTGGGTGAAGCCGAGCCCGACCGCCTTGGAGATGTCGGCGGTGCCGAGGTTCGAGGTGAAGATCAGCACGGTGTTCTTGAAGTCGACCGTGCGTCCCTGGCCATCGGTCAGACGACCGTCCTCGAGGACCTGCAACAGGCTGTTGTAGATCTCCTGATGCGCCTTCTCGATCTCGTCGAACAGGACGACGCTGAACGGCTTGCGCCGCACCTTCTCGGTGAGCTGGCCGCCCTCCTCGTAGCCGACGTAGCCCGGAGGGGCACCGAACAGCCGCGAGGCGGTGAAGCGGTCGTGGAACTCGCCCATGTCGATCTGGATGAGCGCGTCGTCGTCGCCGAACAGGAAGTTGGCCA
>JAOPVI010000357.1 GCA_025966225.1 Mycobacterium sp.
CGGCCAACCTTAGCCACCGTTAGCCACGGGTTAGCCACGACTTTAGCCACAGCCCCACAGCCGCCTACCTGGCAAAACAGCGTGGCTTAGCCACTTTAGCCAGATCTGGTGCATCTGCGCCAAAAGCGTTAGCCACCTTAGCCATTGGCCTATGAGACGCAAATTAAAGATCTATCTCTCCATAGAGAGTGAGGTGTATGGGCTGTGGGATCGCGACCAGCCCGGATACGCCGGAATTGTGGCTAAAGTGGCTAAGATCAGTGGTTTTCGCTAGTGGAGAGCTGTTTTGGCATGGCTAAAGCACCGGCTAACCGTTGGCTAAAGTTCGCGGATCGTGGCTAAAGTAGCCGACGCTCACACCGTGTCGGCGGCTGTGGGGTGGAGGGACACCGAATCCTTCTTCCCGGCCTTGGTGTGCACCAGGTAGTTGAGATCCACCAGCAGCGCCACCAACTTGTCGCGACCCGACTTCTGCCGCGCGTACCTCGGGGTGGCGTCGAGCACTGGTCGGGCCCTTCACGGGAGGCGCGGCAGAGGCGGCCGCCGCCATCGGAGCGGTGGCCGGGACGAAATTCCCACACCTCGCCGCGCTGTCGAAGGTTGCGATTCAGACCTCGGTCGAGGCCGACTTCGATGGTGGATTGCGAATGCTGCTCGACGGAATCGCCGTGCGCGCTGCGCCGAAGCGGGCTAGGCGTGCCCGCGCCGCTCTTCCTGGTTGAGGTACTGGCCCGCGAGGTCGGAAACGTGCCTGGGTAGCGATCCGGATGCGACGTCGGCGACGCTGGTCTCTTCCAGCACCGCACGCATGCTGGCCCGCAGCGCACGCCAGACGTCGGTCAGCGCCGCCGTCGGGCCCGAATATGGCAGGTCACCAAGCCCGATGTCGCGCACGCTGGCCAACGGGCCGTCGATGCAGCGCAACACATCGGCGATGCTGATCTCGGCGGCCGGCTTCGCGAGCTCGTAACCGCCGTCGCGGCCGCGGTGGCTGCGTACCAACCGGTCGCCGCGAAGGTCGGACAGGATGTCGACGAGGAACTGCGGCGGAATGCCCTGGGCCTTCGCCAGGTCGTCGGTCTTCACCAGCACGTTCTCCCCGACCGTGGCCAGCTGGATCATGGCCCGGACGGCATACTCCGCCTTGGCCGACATCCTCATGCTGCGAATTGTGCCATCGACGTGGCTGCGAACCCGGCAAGCGTGGTCCACGATCAATACATGACTACCCGCGCGACCTGCTGCCAGCTCCCGTTGCACATCGGCGACACCGACGGTAACCGCGTCGCCGCCAGGACGGCGATCGAGCAGGCCGCCGGCGACGGCGCACAGATAGTCGTGCTGCCGGAACTCGCGTCGTCGGGCTACGTCTTCGCCGATCGGTCCGAACTCGTGTCGCTGGCCGAGCCCCGCGACGGTCCGTCCGTCACCGAGTGGGCCAATCTCGCGACGGCATTCGGGGTGACCATCGTCGCCGGTTTTCCCGAAGCAGCGGGCGATGCGGTCTACAACAGCGCGGCAGTCGTCGACCCGACGGGGCTGCGCGGCGTCTACCGCAAGGCGCACCTCTGGGACACCGAGAACGCGGTGTTCGACCGCGCCGACGACCTGCCCTTGCTGGTGGATACCGAGCACGGTCGCATCGGCGTGATGATCTGCTACGACGTCGAGTTCCCGGAATGGGTGCGTGCGGTGGCGCTCGAGGGCGCGGATCTGTTGTGCGCGCCGGTGAACTGGCCGCTGCTGCCAAGACCCGAGGGCGAACGACCCACCGAGCTGGTGCGGGTTCTGGCGGGTGCGGGCATGAACCGGATGCCCATCGCGGTGTGCGATCGCGCGGGCGTGGAGCGCGGGCAGCACTGGATCGGCGGCAGCGTGATCACCGATGCCGACGGCTATCCGCTGGCGATCGCCGAGTTCGGCAAGCCGGGCAACATCACCGCCGACGTCGACTTGGCGGAATCGCGGATCAAGAAGTTCAACGAACACAACGACGTCCACGGCGACCGGCGCACCGACCTGTACCGCCGCACCTCGCTACTGGATTGACGGCGGCTCGGCGCCCGACACTCCGGATAGCGCGCGCACCGACTCGGGCACTGGTGTCGCCGGGCCGCAGTCCGGGGCGGGCAGCGGTGCGCCGTATGCGACGGACATCGGGACGACGCCCGCCCAGACGCCGGAGGCGATGTCCTCGTCGGGGTCTTCTGACCAGCCGTCGCTGACCTTCAGTGACCAGTTCTCCAGACCGATCGGCATCCGCAATGCCATGGTCGCAGCGAGTTCCTTGCGAGTGCTGGTGCGCACTTCGTGGACCCGGCCGGGGAGAAACGAGTCGGTCAGCGTGTTCAAGTAGCCGATCTTCTCGTCCTCGGGCACCACCTCGAAGACGCCGAAGAGGGCTGCACTGCGGTAGCGGAACGACGACTCGAATCCGCTGCGGGCCACGATGAGCCCGTCCAAGGCCGTCACCGATACGGCCGCAGGCGCCCCGCTGGCCAGCGCACGCATCCAGGGCGAACCCGTCGATCCGTGGATGACCAACTCGTCGGCGATGCGGGCGAACCCGGTCGGGAAGATCACCGGATGCCCGTCGCGCATCAGGGCGACGGTGGCCAGCGGAGTGCTGTCCAGGAGTTCGTCGAGGCCGCTGCGGGAGGGTTTCTGAAGCTCGCTGAGCCTGCTGATATTCGTCGCAGGAAGTGGTGGCCGAGTCATGGATGGCTCAGTTCGGGAGCTCGGCCTCGTCGGCGACGACGATGGCGAACAGGTCGGACATCGCGGCCAGGCTGGCGTCCTGAATCAGGTTGGCGGGCAGGGGCTTACCGTAGACGTCCGGTAGTGAGCGGGTCGCCGTCGCGGCGGCCACCACCGTAGGTGCGTAGCCGAGGTTGAACGCACCGCGGGCCGTCGAGTTGACGCACATGTGCGTCATGAAGCCCGCCAGCACCAGGTTGCTCGCGCCGAGCGCCTTTAGCCGGTCGTCGAGATCGGTCTGGACGAACGAGTTCGGGTATTGCTTGACGACGACGGGCTCACCCTCGCGCGGCGCGACCTGCGCGACGATGGCCCCGCTCTCGCCTTCGACGTCGTAGAGCGATCCGGGCCCGTCGGAGTGCTGGATGTGGATGATGGGGATGCCCGCCGACCGGGCCCGCTCGAGCAGCGTCGCGGCCTGCTCAAGCGCGGCGGCGACGCCGTCGAGCTCCATCACTCCCTGCGTGTAGGTGTGCTGGCAGTCGATCAGCACCAGGGTCGATTCGGCCAGGGCGGAGGGGCGACTGGGCAGGCTGGCCAGTTCACGCAGCGTCGGTCTCGTCACCCTGCGAGCGTAGTCAGCTCGAAGCGACTTGCTCGATGAGTTTCACCGAACGTCGTGGTCTCCTTCTCGAGGCCGAATTTGGAGGTAGGTGCATGGGTGCGCTGGACGGCAGGACAGCACTGATCACAGGAGGTGCGCGCGGGCAGGGCCGGGCGCACGCGACGACACTGGCCCGCGAGGGCGCCGACATCGTGATGTGCGACGTCGCAGCGGCGGTCGAAGACGTCGAGTACGCGCCCGCCACGCCCGCCGACGTCCAGCAGACGGTCGAGGAAGTAGAGGCCCACGGTCGACGCTGCCTGGCGGTGACGGCCGACGTCAGGGACCTGGCGGCGATGCAGAAGCTGGCCACCACGGCGATGGAGGCCTTCGGGAGGCTTGACATCGTGGTCGCGAACGCCGGGATCGCCACCGGCGCTCCGATCGCAACGATGTCGGAACAACGTTGGCGGACCATGATCGACGTCAACCTCACCGGTGTGTTCAACACCTTCAGGGCGGTGCTCCCCCACATGATCGAACGCGGAGCTGGACGACTCGTCGCGACCTCGTCGCTCGTCGCCAGCACCGGGGCAACCAATTCGGGCCACTACGCGGCCGCCAAGGCCGGGGTGGTGGCACTGGTGAAGTCGTTGGCATACGAGGTCGCCGAACACGGAATCACCGTCAATGCAGTGCTGCCCGCCGGGGTGAACACCGCGATGATCCACAATCCGGGCATCTACCGGATGATCCGACCGGATCTGGAGCACCCGACCCGGGCCGACGCCGAGGAGATCTTCGCGCAGGGTCGGCCGCGCCCCGGTCTCCTCGAGCCGGAGGACGTCGCCAACGCCGTGCTGTACCTGGTGTCGGACCAGGGCCGCTGTCGATCGGGCGAATCAATCACGCTGGCCAACGGACTGGACTAAGCGCGCCAGTTTGATGCGATGTCACCGCCGAGCAAGGCCTGCTTCAGCGCGACCACCCATATGAACGAAGCCCTTCACGAGCACCGCCGCCAGTCAGGCCGTAGTGACGGCGAGCACCGCATCCGCCACCTCGGGGCGGCACACGATGAGGTCGGGCAGCAGCACGTCGGTTTGGTTGTAGACCAATGGCGACCCATCGATGCGCGAGGTGAACAGGCCCGCCGCACGAGCGACCGCGACCGGCGCCGCGGAATCCCATTCGTACTGACCGCCCGCGTGCACGTAGACGTCCGCAATGCCCTGCACCACGGACGCGACCTTGGCTCCCGCCGAACCCATTTCGACGAGCGTGCCGTTCAGCGCGTCGCGCACCGCCAGTGCCACCGCGGGAGGCCGGGTCCGCGACACGACGATCCGCGGCCTGGCCGGCGCGGCGGGTGGGGCGGCCACGTCCGGCGTCGCAAGCGTGACGCCCTGCGCCGGAAGTGCGACCGCTCCGGCGACCAGTTCGCCGGACTGCCACAGCGCCACGTGTACCGCCCAGTCGTCGCGCCCGAGTTCCGAGAACTCCCGCGTGCCGTCCAGCGGGTCGACGATCCACACCCGGTCCGCGGTCAGCCGCGCCGAGTTCGCCTTCTCCGCTTCGGAGGCTTCTTCGGACAGCACGGCGTCGGCGGGTCGCTCCTTCGCAAGCGCTTCCATCAGGTAGACGTGGGAACGCTTGTCCCCCTCTGCCTTCCGTTCACCTGCGGTGGCGTCGGCGAGTTCCGTACGTACGCCGAGCAGCAGTTCACCGGCCCGTGTTGCCAGCGCTGCGGCGAGCTCGTGGTCGTTCACCGTGCTCCGTTCTTCGCGCAAGCGCTATTCACTGCTTGGCGTCGATCATGTCGATCACCAGTTGGGCCAGGCCCTCCACCGACTGCTCCGGAGTGAGCCGCAGGTCGGGTTTCTTCGGCCGCTGGTAGGGACTGTCGATTCCGGTGAAGTGGGTGATCTCCCCCGCGCGCGCCTTGGCATAGAGCCCCTTGGGATCTCGGCGCTCGCAGTCCTCCAGCGGGGTATCGCAGAACACCTCGTAGAAGTCGTAGCCCTGATCGGCGTGCACCTTGCGGGCCAGCGCGCGATGCTCTTCGAGCGGACTGATGGCAGGCACCAGCACGATCTGCCCGGAGTCGGCGAGCAACGTCGCGATGTGCGCCAGCCTGCGCAGGTTCTCCGCCCGGTCGTCCATCGTGAACCCGAGGTCGGCGTTGAGCCCGTGGCGCAGATTGTCGCCGTCGAGAACGTATGCGGGACGGCCGCTTTCGAGCAGCTTCTGCTCGACCAGCATGGCCACCGAGGACTTGCCAGAACCAGACAGCCCGGTGAACCACACCGTGCTGCCCCTGGACAGCCGGTCTTGCGCCGTGACGAGATTCTGATGCCGCACCGCATTCGGGGTGGCCGAGCGCGTCGCTGCGGGGGTGGTGTCACGCACCATGCCCGCCGCAACGGTGCCGTTGGTGTCGGGATCGATCAGGATGAACGACCCGATGGCAGCGTTGCGCGAGTACTCGTCGAGCAAGAGCGGCACCTGCGTGCGCAACGTGACGCGGCCAAGTTCGTTGATCTTCAACGCCGTTGCGCTCTTGTCGCGGTGCAGCGTGTTGACGTCCAGCCGGTAGTCCAGCGCCGTCACTCTGGCGCGGGTGGTTCGCGTGGTGTGCTTGATGATGTAGTCGCGACCGGGTTCGAGCGACGTTTCGTCGGCCATCCAGCACACCGTCGCGTCGAAGTCCTGCGTGACATGGGGCTGGTTGTTGGGCCGCGCGATCATGTCGCCGCGCGAGATGTCGATGTCTTCGGCGAGGCTGATCGACACGGCCATCGACGCGAACGCCTCCGTGAGCGGTCCACTGGGACCCTCGATCTCGGTGATGCGGGTGGTCTTTCCGGCTGGGAGCACCACGACCTCGTCGCCGGGACGCATGACGCCGCTGGCGATGGTGCCCGCGTAGCTGCGGTGGTCGGCGTGCTCGCGTGTCTGCGGCCGGATGACGTACTGCACGGGGAATCGGACGTCGACCAGATTGCGGTCACCTGCGATGTAGACCTCTTCGAGGTGCGACAGGAGTGCCGGACCCTCGTACCACGGTGCGACGTCCGACTTGGTGACGACGTTGTCACCCTTGAGCGCCGACAGCGGAATGGTCGTGACGTCCTGGATGTCGAGGCGCGCGGCGAACTCGTGGAAGTCGTCGCGAATCTTCTCGAACCGCTCCTGGTCCCAGTCGACGAGGTCCATCTTGTTGACCGCCAACACGATGTGCTGGATGCCGAGCAGGGACGCCAGGAACGCGTGCCGCCGCGACTGTTCCAACAGCCCGTGGCGAGCGTCGACGAGCACGATCACCAACTGTGCCGTCGAGGCCCCGGTGACCATGTTGCGCGTGTACTGCACGTGGCCAGGAGTGTCGGCGATGATGAATTTCCGCTTGGCCGTGGCGAAGTAGCGGTACGCGACGTCGATCGTGATGCCCTGTTCACGCTCGGCGCGCAGGCCGTCGGTCACCAACGCAAGGTCGGTGTAGTCGTGTCCGCGCTCCTTCGAGGTGCGCTCCACGGAGGCCAGTTGATCCTCCATGACGGCCTTGGAGTCGAAGAGCAGGCGGCCGATGAGCGTCGACTTGCCGTCATCGACCGAACCGGCGGTTGCGAGCCGCAATAACGTCGCCATGCTATTTCCCCCGTCGCTTCGCTCGCCCCAACATCAGAAGTAGCCCTCTCGCTTGCGGTCTTCCATGCCGGCCTCGGAGATCCGATCATCGGCGCGCGTGGCGCCACGTTCGGTCAGCCTCGAGACCGCGGTCTCGGCGATCACCTCGGACACCGTTCCTGCGGTCGATTCCACGCAGCCGGTGCAGGTGACGTCGCCGACGGTGCGGAATCGCACGACCTTCTCGACGACCTCCTCGTCCTTGCGCGGCTGCAGGTACTTGTGCAAGGCCAGCAACATTCCGTCACGTTCGAAGACTTGGCGCGCGTGCGCGTAGTAGATCGACGGTAGCTTGATCTTCTCGGCGCCGATGTAGGACCAGATGTCGAATTCGGTCCAGTTCGAGATCGGGAACGCCCTGATGTGCTCACCCTTGTGGTGACGCCCGTTGTAGAGGTTCCACAGTTCGGGGCGTTGCGCCTTGGGGTCCCACTGACCGAACTCGTCGCGGAAGCTGAACACGCGCTCCTTGGCGCGGGCCTTTTCCTCGTCGCGGCGGGCGCCACCGAAGGCGGCGTCGAACTTGTTCTCGCGGATGGCCCTGAGCAGCGTGAAGGTCTGCATCGGGTTGCGTGACGGGATGGTCTCGACGACGCGCCCCGCGTCGATGTCGTCCTGCACCTTGGCCACGACGAGCCGTACCCCGCTCTCCGCGACGAGCTCGTCGCGGACCTGGAGCACCTCGTCGAAGTTGTGGCCGGTGTCGACGTGCATCACCGGGAACGGCAGCCGACCGGGCCGGAACGCCTTGATGGCCAGGTGCAGCATGACGATCGAATCCTTGCCGCCGGAGAACAGCAGCACGGGCTTCTCGAACTCCGCCGCGACCTCGCGGATGATGTGGATGGCCTCGGCTTCGAGCGACCTCAGGTGGCTGAGTTCATACTTGCCGACCGGCTGATCGAGGTCTGTCGGCGCCGTCATGACTTCCTCTTTAAGTTGGTAGAGTTAGCCAGGTTTACAATCATAGCCAAGAATGTACGGCGGCACGCGGCGACGTGTCAACGGCGCTGGTTCGAATGGGGCGCACAGCGGTCGCGGTCCGTGCGCGATGAGAATGTCACGACGGATCGGGCGGGGCGGGCGTCGCCAGATTCACGCTCGAGCCAGACGGGACGTCCGTCAGCGATTACGTTATGGTGTGAAACGTAATCAACCCGTTCGGATAGGGGGCCGGCCATGACGAGTGCGACCTCCGCCGTCGGTAGGCCCCGCGACCCCGCCAAGGACGTCGCGGTGCTGCAGGCCACCCGCGACCTACTGATCGAGGTCGGCTACCAGGGCGCCACGGTGGTGGCCATCGCGCGCCGCGCCGGCGTCGGTGCGCCGACGATCTACCGGCGCTGGGCCACCAAGGAGGCCCTCGTCGAGGACGCGGCCTTCGGCCATCCGCAGCCCGCCCCGATGCCGGCGCCGACCGGAGACCTATCGGCCGATCTACACGCGTGGGTGTCGACGTTTCTTGACTTCCTCGCCGATCCCGCGGTGCGCGCGGCGCTGCCCGGCCTGCTCACGGCATATCACCGGGACGAACAGGTCTACGAGCGGTTGGTGCTGCGCTCCGAGGTCGACGTGCGCCAGCAGATGGTGGAACTGCTGACCTCGGCGCGGCCAAGGGTGCCACACGACGAGGCGCACGCCGACATCGTTTTCGACTTCCTGGTCGGCATCACGGTGGCGCGGGCCATGACACGTGGGCTCATCGATCGATTGGCGTTCTGCGAGCGCACCGCCGACGCACTGGCCGTCCTGGCGCGAGGGTAGATCGCTTACCCGACAGGTAATTGAAACGCTTCCCGGGCGGCCGCACACTCACTGCCATGACCACCCCAACCGGCGCCGAAGTGATGGCCCAGTTCCTGCCGCAAACCCCGTTCGTCGCCACGCTCGGCATCGTCGCAGAGATCCTCGACGGCAACGAGGTGCGGCTGCGGATGCCGTGGATTCCGACCAATGTCACGCTCGGCGACATGGTGCACGGCGGTGCCATCGCCGCACTCGCCGACGTCACCGTGGCCGCGGCCTGGGCCGGTGTCGAAGCCGCCGGGTCCCTACGCGGAGTCACGACGTCGATGGCCATGGAGTATCTGTCCCCGGCACGCGCCACCGACCTCGTCGGCGTGGGCCGGGTATTGCGTCGCGGCAAGACGCTGGTGAATTGCGACGTGGACGTCGTCACCTCGGAAGGCGAGGCCGTCGCCAAGGCGATCGCGACCTACAAAGTTGGGTGAACTCGCTTTGGCGCCACTAGTCATTCGGGGTGATGACCGCGCGGCCTTGGATCTTCCCATCGTGGAGCAGGTGGTAGGCGTGCTCGGCGTCGTCGAGGGCGAAGTGCTCGACGAGCATATTGATCTTGCCGGTCTGCGCGAGGCTGATCACCTCGATCAACTCGGGAATGGTGCCCCAGAACGGCGATGCGACGGAACACTCCTTCGCCGGGCTGTTGAAGTTCACCGGGAGGGCGGCGTTTCCGAGCCCGACGATGGTGAGGTGCCCGAGCACCCGTGACACCTGAGCGGCCATCGTGAGTGTCGGATTGACGCCAACCAGGTCGAGCACGAGTTCGGCACCGTGCCCCTTCGTGATGTCCTTGATGCGCTTCACCGCTTCGTCGCCGGAGATGAGTACCTCGTCGGCGCCCATCGTCTTGGCAATCTCGAGCTTGTCAGCCGAAGTATCCACCGACAACGGTTGTCGCCGAGGCCAGCGCCTTGAGGACCTGAATGGCCATCTGACCCAGACCCCCGGCTCCGATCACCACCGCCGTCGAACCCGGCCCCAACAGATGCACTGAACGCTTCACCGCGTGGTAGCTGGTGAGCCCGGCGTCGGTGAGCGGCGCTGCCTCACGGGGGTCCAAGTCGCCCAATGGAATCAGGTAGCGCGTCGACGGGACGAGGAGATACTCGGCCATGCCGCCGTCGGTGCCGCCAAGCCCGCCCGGACTGGGATTCCCAAGTGTCTGGCAGTAGTTCTCCATCCCCTGACGGCAATTCATGCACAATCCGCAACCCCACGGGCCGTAGACGATCACCGGATCTCCCGGCGCAAAGCCCGTGGCACCTGGACCCATCTTCTCCACCCAACCGGCATTCTCGTGGCCGAGGGTGAAGGGGAGCGTGAAAGCCTTTGTCCCAGCGGGAGCTTCCAACAGGTGGAGATCCGAATGGCAGGCTCCGGCACCGCCGACCTTGACCAGGACCTCCCCCGGTCCCGGCTCGGGCACCGGCACGTCCCGGAGTTGGCCCGGCTGTTGCCATTCGACGAACTGAAACGCCTTCACGGAGTGCCTGCGTCCTTGATCCGGTCGAACTCGACCTCGAGATGTAGCGGTCCGCGGAACACCTGGTTCACACGGTACGGCGGCGGGTCGACGACCAGCCGCGGGTTCTCGACGCGCCGCAGGAACGTCTCCAGCGCGATGTTGACCTCGAGCCGCGCCAGCGGGCCGCCGACGCAGCTGTGCACGCCGCGACCCCAGCCCACGTGCTGATTGTCGGGGCGCTGGATGTCGAACTTCTCCGGGTCGTCGAACCGTTTGGGGTCGCGATTGGCCGCGCCGTAGAGCAGGTGCACCGCCGAGCCCGCGGGGATGACGGTCCCGCCGACCTCGATGTCGGCGGTGACGCTGCGACTCGGGAAGAACTGAACTGCCGACTGCAGCCGCAGCACCTCCTCGATGGCCTTCGGGATCAGTTCGGGCTTCTCGTGGAGCAACTCGATCGACTCGGGGTTGCGTAGCAGCGTCAACACACAGTGCGCGATTGTGTTCACCGTCGAATCGTGTCCGGCGATCAGCATCAGCAAGGCGTTCGCCGCGGCTTCCGTCGGGGTCATCGGTCCGTCCGGACCGTCCTTGTCGTTCACCAGCTTGGACAGCACGTTGTCGCCCGGTTCCTTGAGGAACCCCTGGATCAGGTCGGCCATGTACGCATTCAGCGCGGCGGTACTTTCCTTGCCCTTCGCCAGCCGCGCCTGACCTTCCTCTGTCTTGGCGTCAGGGCCCATGTCCGCCCCCGCCATGAAGTCGAAGATCCAGCCGTGGAAGGTGGGCTCGTCCTTCAACGGAACACCGAGGATCTGGCAGATGACCGCGACCGGAACCGGATAGGCATAGTCGTCGACGACGTCGAAGGTGTTGCTGCCCTTGGCAATGATCTTGTTCAGCGAATCATCGCACAGCGCCTGAATGTCGGCGGCCATGTTGGGGATGACGTCCGGGGAATGCGGCGGCGCGAAGTGCCGCATCACCTGTCGGCGCTGCCTGTCGTGCTTCGCCGGGTCCGACACGATCAGGCTCGGCTCCCGACCGTAGGCAGCCATGTGCTCGGCGCCGACGTCAGGCGCATTTGCCGCGGGCTGTGTCGAGATCGGACTCTTCGAGATGTCCGAGCTGACGTGCGGGTCGTGGGCGAGCTGAAGGAGCTCGCGATAGCCGGTGACGACGTAGACCT
Organism: Mycobacterium sp.; assembly: GCA_025966225.1. Taxonomy (GTDB): domain Bacteria; phylum Actinomycetota; class Actinomycetes; order Mycobacteriales; family Mycobacteriaceae; genus Mycobacterium. Next base: position 11,446 of record JAOPVI010000357.1, read on the forward strand.
TGTCGGCGACCTGTACGACGGGCGTCTTGCGTAGCTCGTCGAAGAACCGGTAAGGGTCGTGGCGGTTCTCGTACTTCATCGCCTCGGTCCAGGCGGTCTCTGCGGTTGTCATTGGGCTCCGTTCTAGCGGCTCTTGGCGCGGAACTCAGCGCCGCGGGAGGTCGGGTCGTGGCCGGTTAGCACGACGTCCGGAATCCCGGTCGGTGCGCGCGGATCACCGAAGCGGGCCGACATCACTTCCGAGTTCGCAGGCACGTCGTAACCCGGCGGCGGGGGCGGGAACGGCGCCGACTGTTCGATGAGCCTGCCGTAGTACTCCAGCCACTTGCCGTGGTTGAAGGTGATGGCTCCGACGATGCGTCCGTTCTTGCCGAAGGCGGCGGCGAACCGAAGGTCCTCGACCGAGCCCTGGGTGAACACGATCTCGTCGCCGAAGGAGCACACGCCGCAGCCCTTGATGTTGACGCCGAACTGGCCGGACCAGAACTGCGGCAGCGGCAGGTGTGGGCGGCGACCCTTCTCGAGGTGGACCATGTTGTGCGCAGCGGTCTGGGCGCCCAGCACCGCGGCGTCCACGTGCTCGATCGCCATGAACTGGTACTCGTACAGCACGTGCGGGGCCCGCGCGATGTCACCGGCGACGAAGATGTTGTCGGTCACGACGCCGTTGATGTCGAAGGCGCGGCAGCCCGCGTCGCAGGCCACCCCCCAGAAGCCAGTGGCGAGTTCGGCGCCTTCGAGCCACTCGATGTTGCGCACGGACCCCAGCGATGCGACCACCACGTCGACGTCGAGCGTGGTCCCGTCCGACAACTGCGCCTGGCGGACGTGCCCGTCGGCGTCGCCCTTCAGGGCCTCCACCGCCACGCCGGTCCGCAGGTCGACTCCGGCGTCGCGTTGCATCTTGGCGGCGATGTCCCCGATGACCCCGCCGAGCGGCCCCACCAACGGTGCGCTGGAGCGTTCCGCGACGGTCACGTCCAGTCCGAGCTCGCGGCAGACCGAGGCCATTTCGGAGCCGATGAACCCCGCCCCGACGATCAGCACCCGTTTCGGCTTGGCCTTGAACGCCGCCTGAATCTTGGCTGCGTCATCGCTGGTGCGCAACGTGTAGAGGCCCTTCAGCTTCGCCTCGTCGGGGTTGAACCACGCGCGGGAGCGGACGCCGGTCGCGATGAGCAGTCGGTCGTAGGGCACCTTGTCGCCGTTGGCGAGCAGCACTTCCCGGTTGTCGCGGTCAAGTCCGGTCGCCGCCACACCGAGCCGCCAGTCAGCGTCGACGGGCCGCAGGCGCGGCAGCTTGGTGTTGCCCGCAGGCACCCAGCCCTTGAGCACCTGCTTGGACAGCGGCGGACGATCGTAGGGCTCGTGCACTTCGTCGCCGATGATTGTCAGCGAGCCGGTGAAGCCCTCGTCCCGCAACGCTTCCGCCGCACGAAGCCCTGCCAGCGACGCGCCGACGATGACGATGCGGCCCTCGGCCTTGAACGCGCTGACGAGCTCGTCGATCAGCGGGTGCGTGCTCACTTGGTCGTCCGATCCGACGGCGGATCCATCTCGGCGATGATGGCCTGCACCGGGCACGACGCCACCGCCCGCGCCACCTGCTGGCGCTGCGAGTCATCGGGATTCGGGTCGTACGCGAGGGCTTCCTCGCCGTTGAGTTGAAGCACCTCCGGCGCCAGCGGTACGCACTGCGCGTATCCCAGGCAACGATTCAGATCGACCACGATTCGCATGGTTGGGCTCCCTCTCAATCGGCACTGAGGGCTGGTCAGCGCAACTCCGAATCGGAGCAATGGCGCTGACGGTAACGTAAGTCGCGCATTCACAAGCGCGCTATCAACATATTTCGAGCATCCGGTGAAGGCGCCGCTCAGAGCGGGAGGAGGTAGTTCAGTTTGGGAATCTTCTTGTCCGAAGGCGGCGTTACTTGCACTGGTCCAACGACGAGGACGAGGACGAGATGGGAAGCGCCACTTCGGATACGGTTGCCGCGTTCGTGTGACGTAGCCGGACGAGCAGGCGGCCATTTCCTTGATCGGTAGTGTGGCCGGGCGACTGGAGTTGGTCGATCCGGGATTCGTGCGTTCCCGCCGCGGCCTTCGAGCGGTCTGCGCCACGGTGCTCGCATGGGCCACGATGCTGGCGATGACAGCGGCCTTCGACGTCGACGCGCCGTTGCGAATCACGTTGTTCGCAGCGGGCGCAGCCTTCGAAGGCGCACTGCTGGCACCCGACCCGCAGCCCAAGGACCGATTGCGCACGCTCGGCTTGGCCGCAGTCGTCTCCGCCGCGGCAGTGGTCGCAACGGTGCAGCTGACTCTGATCGCCGTATGGATCGCCGCGATACTGCTTGTCCTGCTGATGTTTTCGTCGTACGCGTTGCGCGCGTGGAGTCCCCGCATCGCGAACCTGGCCCTGATGGGTGCAATCACCGTGTACGTCACCGGCGGCGGGCACATCACCGTCGGCCGCATCGGATGGTTCGTGCTCGCGGCCGCCATTGGCTTCGGCTGGCTCGCAGCGTGGGAGGGCTTGATCCTGCCCGATGATCCGCTGCGCTCATTGCAGCGCTCCGTGCAGGCGTGCTCCCGCCGCACCGCGGACACCGTCGCGGGCATCGTCGGCGTGCTCAACACGGTTCGTGCCGGCACGCCGTCCGACCGTGCCCGAAAAGCACTGCACGCGAGCCTAGAACGAGTTCGGTCCTGCCGCGACGCCATCGAGCGGCTGTATCCACGAGCCATCGCGAGCGGGCTCCGTCAAGTCGACGTGGACGAGTTGCGGGTGACACTGCACTCGGCCCAGAAGGGCTTGGAGGACATGGTCGTCCAAGTCGACGCACCGGACTGGATTCGGTCACTGCCTGATGAGCTGGCCTGGTCCATCACCAGCACCTTGCATGCGCTTGCGGTCGCCCTGCGAGATGACGGCGGCGACGAGTCCAGAGCCGTCGCCGCCCGCACGGCTCAGGTGCTGCGCGAAAACGTTCACGAGGCGTTGACACGAGTCTCGACGACAGGGGCAGCACCGTTCGAAGCAACGGCGCTCTTGGCATCGCTGACCATCCTCGGTGGCGGCGAGGTCGTCGCCCAATCCATCACGCAGGCCAGGGCATTGGCGTCCGAAGCGCCGCAGACCACCGGCGCAAAACAACCCGCGAAGGGCGCGGCTCCATCGACCGACCCGCGGTCGACCCGTGATCAACAACGCGCGCTGTCGCCGACGATGGCGCTTGCCATCCAGTCCGTCGTCGCGGCCGTAGTCGCTGGCGTGATCGCCAGGGCGGTCGGCAACGAACAGAGTCTGGTGGTGGCCTGGACGGCGTTCGTGATCATTGCCGGATCCGCCGGGCTGTCCACGCGTCGGGCGATGGTGCGGATACCCGCGACGATCCTGGGTGCGGTCAGCGGCGTACTGATCGCAGCGACAATCCCGGACACCGTGGCCTGGACGGTGGCCGTCGTCGCAGTGGGCGTGTTCTTCACCATCGTCAGTGCACCGGTCTCATACCCCGCCATGGTGTTTTGGATGAGCATCGCATTCGTACCGCTCTTCGCCTCCGAGGGGCGGTATCTCGACCTGATCTGGGACAAGACGGTGGCGGCCCTGATCGGTGGGTGCGTCGCTGCTCTGGTGGCGCTCATCATCGCTCCGATTCGCTCGGCGCGGGAAGTGCGGCCAGCGATTCTCGACTACCTCACCGCCCTGGACGGCGCGCTGGCATCGCATCTGCCGGGTCACGAAGCCGGCGTCGCGGCCGCCGAAGCCGAATTGGATTCCGCGCATGCGGCGTTGGCCGCCAAGGTCTATTCCGCCGCAACCGAGACCAACGTCTTCGCCCAACCCGAGCGCGGCGGGAACGAGGAGGCCGACCTGGTCGACGCCGTCCACGACGCATACCTGCGACTCACGCCGCTCCTATCCGGGGCCTCGCGGCTCCTGCACGGCTGGTCAGATGGCCGGGTCGCGAACGGCATCACCCGACTTCGCGAAGCCACCGCGCGTGCAGCATCATCGGCCCGCGGCGAAGCGATCGCGGATTCAGACGGTCAGCCGACGCCGCACGCAAACGGCACGGCCGGCCTGGGCCTTTCGGACTCGATACGCCGAGTCGAGCATCTGCACGCCGCGCTGACCGAACTCACGAGAGTCCTCGGCGACAGCGCAGTCGTCCCGGATCGCACGCGCTGAGCCGGCGTCGTCGACTACCTCGGCGCGTTGGCCGGTTGGAACTCGCCCGCGTCGTCCGGATCGTCTTCTGCTCGGATCACGTGCACCACCGCGTTGATCAGCGCCAGATGGGTGAACGCCTGCGGAAAGTTGCCAAGGTGCCGCCCAGTACGCGGGTCGATCTCCTCGGCGTAGAGGTGCAGCGGGCTCGCGAACGACAGCAGCCGCTCGCACAAGTGCTTCGCGCGGCTGACCTCGCCAATCTCGACGAGGGCCGACACGAGCCAGAACGAGCAGATGGTGAACGTGCCTTCCTCGCCCGACAGTCCGTCGTCGGTCTCGTGGGTGCGGTAGCGCAGCACGAGCCCGTCGTCCGTGAGTTCGTCGGCAATCGCCAGCACCGTCGCGCGCAGCCGGGGGTCCTCGGGCGGCAGGAACCGGGTCAGCACCGCCAGTAACAGCGATGCGTCCAGCGCGTCGTCGCCGTACCGCTGCGTCAGCACCCCGCGGTGGTCGACGCCGTTGGCCAGGATGTCGGCCTTGATCTCCTCGGCGATCCCTCGCCACTCCTCGATGTAGCTCGTCCAGCCGTGTAGCTCGGCGAGCTTGGCACCGCGATCCAGTGCGACCCAGCACATGATCTTGCTCGACGTGAAGTGTTGCGGCTCGCCCCGCACCTCCCAGATGCCGCGATCGGGCTCGCGCCAGTGTGCGATGGCCTCCTCGACCTGACTTTTGAGCACCGGCCACAGGTTCTCGGAGATCTGCTCCCGCGACCTCGAGTGCAGATACACGGAGTCCAGCATCGAACCCCACACGTCGTGCTGCATCTGGTCGAAGGCGCCGTTGCCGATCCGCACCGGCCGGGCATTGTCGTAGCCGGAGAGGTGGTCGAGCTCGCCCTCGACGAGCGTGCGCTCACCACCGACGCCGTACATCACCTGAAGTGGGTGTGGCTCACCGTCATTGGCGCCCGATACCTCGGCGATGAACGCGAAGAAATCGTCGGCCTCGCGGTCCAGACCCAACGTGTAGAGCCCCCACAGCGCGAAGGTCGAGTCCCGGATCCACGAGTAGCGGTAATCCCAATTGCGTTCGCCCTGAGGCGTTTCCGGAAGCGACGTGGTGCTGGCAGCCAGTAGCGCCCCGGTTGGCGCGTAGCTGAGTCCCTTCAGCGTCAGTGCACTGCGCTGCAGGTAGGTCTTCCATGGATGGTCGGGAAAGTTGCCGATGTTTATCCACTGCCGCCAGCACTCGCTGGTCGTCCACAACTTCTCGGCGGCCTCGGCATAGGTTTGCGGCGCGGCGTTCGAGGAGAAACTCAGCGCGACGAAGACGTCGTCGCCCTCCTTCAATCTGGTCCGGGCCCGCGCCTGCCGACCGTCCAATCCAAGGCGCAGGTTGGTGGTCAACCGCAGCGCCGGATATGCATCGGGGTCACGCTTGGCCCGCGCGACCGCTTCGCCGTATCCGTCGGTCGTGTACTCCCACCTTGCCGGGATGCGGTGGTAGTCGAACGACGGTTCACAATCCACCACCAACTCGACGGTGCCACTGACGCACCGCACGGTGCGCAACAACGTGTGCTCGGCATCCCAATCCATCGGGGTCCGGCGATGCGTATGCGATCGCTTTTCGATGTCGTGCCATTCGCTCATCACCAGGGTGTCCCGGACGATCATCCAACCGGTGTGCGTCTGCCAGGTCGTCTCCAGGATCATGCCGCCCGGCAGGTACCGGCGGGCGGCGGGCACCGTCACTCCATAGGGGCTGATCCTGAAATGTCCGGCGCCGCGATCCAACATCGCACCGAAGAAGCTGGGCGAGTCCGGCCGCGGCGCACACATCCACTCCACCGATCCGGCCGACGAGATCAGGCAGGTGTTCTCGCAATCGGAGAGGAATGCGTAATCGGCGATCGGGGGAAACGGGTTTCGTGGGTTGCTCGGCACATACGGCGTGGAAGGTGCCGCGGCGAACTCAATTGCGACTCCATTGCCGGCGGCCGGCGTCGTGCTGTGCAAGACCATCCCGACATCATTGACCGCCGCGTCGCCTCACGGGGGCAAACCCGAGTGATTTCGGCGCGCAAACGTTCGCGCACCCTCCCTGCGGCGACGAAAACGCGCCGAAATCGCTAGAGCTTAACCTCGTTGAGCTTGCCCGTCGCGACGTCGAACACGAAGCCCCGCAACGATTCGTGCTTGGTGACGAACGGGCTGGCCTCGATGCGGCGCAACGACTGACGGACGTCCTCGTCCAGATCCTGAAACGCCTCCGCTGCCCACTCGGGCTTCATGCCCGTCTCGTCCTGGATCTGCTGCTTGAATCCGTCGTCGGTGAACGTCAGCATGCCGCAGTCGGTGTGGTGGATGAGGATGATCTCCTTGGTTCCCAGCAGGCGCTGACTGATGGCCAGCGAACGGATCTCGTCGTCGGTCACGACTCCGCCCGCATTGCGGATGACGTGCGCCTCGCCCTCGTTGAGTCCGAGGACCCGGTACACGTCGAGCCGGGCGTCCATGCAGGCCACGACCGCGACGTGCTTGCTCGGGGGCAGCGGCAAGGGCCGTTGGGACGCCTCGTTGAACACCGCGGCGTAGGCCTCGTTGTTCTTCAGGTACTCGTCGGTCACGGACATGGGGACCTCCTGGCGATCGCGGGCATACGGCGACGGATGACGCTAGTTGGACCGTACCCGGACTCCCATGGTGGAAATCGGGTTGATTCCAACTAGCGTCCCGCCGCGTCAGGCCTTCGACTGCAGGTCGTAGACGGTCGTTCCGCCGACGTCCTTCTTCGTGAAGTTCTGCTCCACCCAGGTGGTGATCTCGCTGGCCGTCCCCGTCCGATGTCCAGGCGGGCCACCCCGTCCCGAATCGGCGAGGAAGTACCGCACCTGCCCGTCGGAGACGTACTGCTGGAACTGCGTCAGCGTCGGCGATGGATCACCACCGGTGAAGCCACCGATCGCCATGAGCGAGGCGCCGGTCTCGAGTTCGAGGTCGCTCACCGACATCGAGCCGATGCCCGCTGCCGCCCAACGGTTGTCGACGCCCTTGAGCAGTGCCTCGACCTGCGCGGTGTCGCCACCGCGGCCCGGTCCACCGGGGCCGCGCGGCCCGCCGCCGAAGCCGAACCCGCCGGCCTTCTGGGGCCCCGACATCGTGCCGGGACCGCTGTGCGCAGTCGCGGCGTTGTAGATCGAGAACGCGGCAGGGCCACCGAGTCCGACGAGCGCGGCCGCGATCGCGACGACGGCCGTCGCTCGGCCCAGCCGATGTGCCCGTAGCGCGAACAGGAGCGCGACCACGATGGACCCGACGAGGACCACCCAGCGCACGACGGGCCACCACTCCGGGGTCCGGTTCAGCAACAGGAACGACCACACCCCGGTGACTGCGAGCATGGCCGCGAGCACGAGTCGCGGGACCAACGAAGCCCTGCGCTGCACCAACTGCGCGACCGAAATCCCGACCAGCGCAGCGACCGCAGGAGCGAGCGCGACGTTGTAGTACGGGTGGACGGTGCCAGCCATGAAGCTGAACACCGCGCCCGTCACCAAGAGCCAACCGCCCCAAAGTAATAGGCCCGCCCTGACGCGATCGGTTCGCGTCGCACGCCAGCTCAGCCAGAGTCCGACGACCAACCCGATGAGAGCCGCGGGCAGCAGCCACGACGCCTCGACGCCCATCGAAGGCCCGAACAGGCGCCCTATGCCGGGGTCGCCACCGAAGAACAGGTTCATGCCGCCACCGTGCCCACCACGACCGCCAGGCCCGCCGCCACCTGGGCCGCCGCCCTCGTTACCGGCGATCCGCTCGATGCCGTTGTAGCCGAATGCCAACTGCAGCAGGCTGTTGTCGGTGGAACCCGCGATGTAGGGCCGCGAGCCTGCCGGCCACAGGCTGACCAATGCGACATACCAACCCGCCGACACGATCATCGTCGCGCCGCCGATCAGCAACGCGCCCAGGCGTTTCCAGATGCCGAACGGCGCTGCGACGAGGAAGGCCAACGCTAGGCCGGGAACGACGAGGAACGCCTGCAGCATCTTGGTGAGGAACGCGAATCCAATCGCGCAGCCCGTCAAGGCCATCCACATCGACATCCGTCGCGCGCTGCCGGCATCGATGGCACGCACGGTGCAGTAGGCCGCCACCACCAACAACAGCACCAGCAGCGCATCGGGATTGTTGAAGCGGAACATCAAGGTAGCCACCGGCGTCAGGGCCAGCGCCGCCCCGGCGATCAGGCCCGCCGAAGCGCCACTGCTTCGCCGGACCGTGAAGTACAGCACCGCGACCGCGGCGACGCCCATCAGCGCCTCGGGCAGCAGCATCGTGAACTCGTTGAAGCCGAACAACCTCCCGGACAAGGCCATCACCCACATCGCGGCAGGGGGCTTGTCGACGGTGATCGCATTGCCTGCGTCCAACGATCCGAATAGCCACGCCTTCCAGTCCTGCGTACCGGCCTGGGCGGCCGCGGCGTAGTAGCTGTTCGCCCAGCCCGAGGAACCGAGGCCCCACAGGTAGAGCACGGCGGTTCCGGCCAGCAACGCCCAGAATGCGGGGCGCGTCCAGCGCGGCTCCGGCGGACTGCCTTCCGCGCGGGTGGCGTCCGTTCGGACGTCTACTGCCGTGAGCGTCATCGGTGGTTCCTTGTCGTGGTCGTGAAGTGAGTCAGCGGGCGCGGCGCGGGTGAAAGACCCAGCCGCGCAACAGGACGAAGCGCAGCGCCGTGGCGGCCAGGTTCGCGAGCACCAGGACGCTGAGCTCGAGCAGCCGGTGCGGTTGATCGACGAATGCGTGCAGGCCTGCCAGCGCACCGCTCGTGATGGCCAGCGCGATCGCGAAGACGATCAGCCCCTCGACGTGATGGCGCGCCGCCTTCGTTCCGCCGGTCACGCCGAACGTGAACCTGCGGTTGGTGGCCGTGTTGGCGACCGCTGTGACGAACAGCGCCACCAGGTTCGCGGCCTGCGCCCCGATCACGCCGTGCATCAGCATGAACAGCACGAGATACGCCAGGGTCGACGCCACGCCGACCGCTCCGAATCGCACCGCCTGCCGGAACAGCGAGTTCGGCGCCGCCGACAACTGTGACGGAGCTAATTGCGCCGCAATCGCATTGACGGGAATCGAACCGCTTGCGAAGCCGCGCAGCAGCCGCCCGACGCCCTTGAGATCGGCCGTCGCGGTCGCGACGATGTCCACCCGGCTGTCCGGGTCGTCGACCCAGTCGACGGGTACCTCGTGGATGCGCAGCCCGCTCCGCTCGGCAAGAACCAGCAGTTCGGTGTCGAAGAACCAGCCGGTGTCGGTGACGTACGGCAGCAGCCGCTGCGCGACGTCGGCGCGAATGGCCTTGAATCCGCACTGGGCGTCGGAGAACCTGGCCTGAAGAGTCGACTTCAGGATCAGGTTGTAGCAGCGCGAGATGAGCTCCCGCTTTGCGCCGCGCACCACTCGCGACCCCCGGCCGAGGCGCGTCCCGATCGCCAGGTCGGAGTGCCCGGAGATCAGCGGAGCGACGAGCGGAGCCAGCGCGGCCAGATCGGTGGACAGGTCGACGTCCATGTACGCCAGCACCTGTGCGTCGGAGTCGGTCCAGACCTGATGCAACGCGCGGCCGCGGCCCTTCTGCTCGAGCCGTACGACCCGAACGTCGCTCAGCTCGGCCGCGAGTTCGGCGGCGATGAAGGGGGTGTCGTCGATGCTGGCGTTGTCGGCAATGGTGATGCGGACCGGGTACGGAAAGTCCTCGCGCAGGTGGCGGTGCAGCCGGTGGATCGAATCGGCAAGGGCAGCTTGCTCGTTGTACACGGGGACGACGACGTCGAGCACCGGCACGCCGAGCGCGCGGGCGACGAGCGCCGCGTTGGGCCGGGATTCGAAGCGAAGCGAAGGTGCGGGGGCCAGGGCGAGGTCTGTCATGGGATCCATACTCGGGCCGGCGAGTGTGTCAGCCGTTGGCAGAAGCTATGCACCGGCTATGAATTCTTCGGTGCAGCGGTCAGGTCGTAGACCACGACCCCGTCGATCCGCTTCGACGGGAAGTTGGCCTGCACCCATTCGGCAATGTCAGCGGCGTCGTGGCTGCCGCTGGCGTGCCCGAAGATGCCGGCCATCCCCGACCTGCCCCGGATGAAGTAGTGGATCTGCTTGGCGGCGACGTCCGACTTGAACTCCGCGAGCGTGGGCGCCGGGTCGGTGCCGTTGAACCCGCCGACCGCCATCACGGGCGCGCCGGCCGCGAGTTGGTAGCCCGCCGCGTTGTTGGAGCCGACGACGGCGGCGGTCCACGGGTAGCCGTCCGCGCCTTCGGCCAGCAGCCTGGTCAGGTCAGGGCCCGACTCCGGCGAGTCCAGCAGGCCGCCACCGAATCCGGCGAAGTTGCCGTGCGCGCGCGCCGGGCCGACGCCCGGCATGGCTCCACTGTGTTCGGACTGCGCGGTGGCCAGGGCGAAGGCCGCTGGCGCGCTCAACGCCGCCGCGAGCGCCAGTCCGGCCGTCACCGTGGCGACGGGTCGAGGCAACCGGCCGACGACCAGCAGCAGTACCGCAGCCCCTACTCCCCCGACGGCCACCAGTGCGCGCAACCACGGCAGCCAATCGCCATGTCGCGAAAGCAAGATCGCGGCGAGTGCGGCCGTGACGAGCACGGTGGCGGACATCGCCGCCGCGGACCGCACGTCACCACGGTTGCGCCACAACAGAACTGCGCCGATTCCGAGGCACGCCGCGAGCGCAGGGGCGAGCGCGACCGTGTAGTACGGATGCACGATGCCCTTCGCATAGCTGAAGACGACCGCCGTCACCACCAGCCATCCGCCCCACATGATCAGCGCGGCTCTGGTCGGATCGGTGCGCGGGGCACGCCGGGTGATGAGCAGCCCCGCGACGAGGCACACCACGGCCGCAGGCAACAGCCAGGCGATGTAGGTCCCCATGCCGTTCCCGAGCAACCGGGCCCATCCGACGTCGAAGTTCATATTGCCGAGGCCGCCGGTCTCTTCGCCCGTCAACCGACCGAAACCGTTGTAACCCAACGCCAATTCGACGATGCTGTCGTGCTGCGAGCCGCCGATGTACGGACGGGACGAGGACGGCCACACCTCGACGAGCAGGAGGTACCAGCCGGCGGATACCGCGAACGCACCCAGCGCGCCCGCCAACCGCAGCAGCCGCATCCGCAGCGGCACGGCCGCGGAACTCGAGTAGGCCAGCCCGAAGGCAGGCAACACGAGCAACGCCTGCAGCATCTTGGCCAGGAATCCGAAGCCGACGGCGGCGCCCGCACCGACCAACCACCAACGGCTGCTGTCCTTTTCGCACGCCCGCTGCACGCAATAGGCACCGGCGACGAGCATCAGCACGAGCAGGGCATCAGGGTTGTTGAACCGGAACATCAGCGCAGCCACCGGCGTGAACGCGAACACCGCTCCTGCGAGCAGCGCCGCCGGCGGACCCGAGGCGCGGCGCACCGCGGCGTACAGCAGCGCGACGGCCGCCACGCCCTCGAGCGCCTGCGGCGTCAGCACGCTCCACGAATTCAACCCGAACAGTCGCACCGAGGCGTCCATCACCCACAGCGCCGCAGGCGTCTTGTCGACGGTGATCGCATTGCTCGCATCGCTTGATCCGAACAACATCGCCGTCCAGTTGTCGCCGCCGGCCTGCGCGGCCGCGGAGTAGAAGGCATTCGCCCAACCGCTCGCGGACAGGTTCCACAGGTACAGCGCCGCAGTCACTACCAGCAACAGGCCGAACGCCACCCGTTCGCGGACCGTCCGCGCCCTCGATGCGACGGCATCGGATTCGGCGACGTCGACGGTGTCCGCGCGCGGCAGTACGGCAGTCATCGCGCCAATTCTCACGCGCGCAGCTAGGCGTTGGATTTGACCGCACTGTGGGTCGTCTGTGAACCAACGGGGAGTGTCACGGCGAACGCCGTACCGCCGGGCCTGCTGTCGACCGCGATCGTCCCGTGGTGCGCCTTGACCACCGCGGCGACGATCGCCAGCCCAAGCCCGGTGCTGCCGCCCACACTCGATGTCGCCGCCGGGGCGGCTCCGCGGCGCGACCGCGACGAGTCGCCTCGGGCGAACCGTTCGAAGATCTCCGGGCGCAGCGTGTCCGGTATTCCTGGCCCGTCGTCGGCGACCGTGAGCACCGCGGCACCCGTGCCGTCGCGCGTCAGAGACGTCGTGACCGTCGTCCCAGGGTGGGTGTGCAAACGGGCGTTGGCGAGCAGGTTCGCCAGCACCTGATGAAGGCGGGCCTCGTCACCCGTGACCAGGACGGGCTCGTCCGGCAGTTCGAGCAACCACTCGTGGTCGGGACCTGCGACGTGGGCGTCGCTAACCGTGTCGACGACCAACCGGGACAAGTCGACTGATTCGCGTGCCAGCGGACGGCCCTCGTCCAGCCGCGCCAGCAGCAACATGTCCTCGACGAGGCGCGTCATGCGCCCGGTCTCGGATTCGACGCGGCTCATGGCGTGCGCGACGTCGTCCGGCAGTTGAGCACGTTTGCGTTGCGCCAGCTCGGTGTATCCGCGAATCGCGGCCAACGGCGTGCGCAACTCGTGGCTCGCATCGGAGACGAATTGCCGCACGCGCGTCTCGCTGGCCTGCCTGGCCGACAGCGCCCCCGCGATGCGGTCGAGCATCCGGTTGAGCGCGGACCCAAGCTGACCTATCTCCGTGTGTGCGCTGACCGGGTCGACTCGCACGATCTGGCTTGGCAGCCGGACCTCGCCCCTGTCGAGTTCGAGGTCGGCCACGTCGCGGGCGGCCGCGGAAACCCTTGACAGCGGCGCGAGTTGGCGACGGATGATGAGGATGCCCGCCGTGGTCGCGACGAGGAGTGCGCCGACGGCAACGACGCAGAACATGCCGACGACCCACAGCAGCGTCCGGTCGACGTCCGCCGTCGGCAGGCCGGTCACGATGACGGCCTGACCACCGTGTCGCGGGTGCAACGCGATCAGCCGATAGCGTCCGAGCCCGTCCAGGTCGACGCTGTGGGGTGTGCGGTTCGGCGGGATGGCTCCAAGTTGGGCCTTCGCGTCGTCGCTGAGCTCGGCTCGACCGCCGTCGGGCGTGATGAACCCTGCGTCGACACTGCCATCGCGCAATACGACCGCGCCAACGGTGCGCGTGGCCTGGCCTGGCGCGTTGAGGAACCCCGGGCCTGGCCCGAGTTCCGGGTCGAACCGCTCACGATAGGGAAAGTCCGGCGGCAACGGCTCCATCATCGGCGGCAGCTGCCCCGGCGGTGGGGGTGGCCGCAACGTCGGCGGCGGCATGTCGAAGATCGCAGCCGAGCGACGCCCGGCGTCGAGCAGCTGGATGTCGAGTTGGTGCATCAGGAAGCGCTTCAGGGCGAGGTCGGTCGCGATCCCGATGCCGGCGCACACTACGGCCAGCAGGACCACCTGAATGACCAGCAGGCGCACGCGCAGCGACCAGGTGCGCGGCGACCAGAACCGCGTCCCGCGCTCGATACTCAACCGTTCGCCTTCGGCTCAGCGTGCGGGCTTGAGTACATACCCCGCGCCTCGCAGCGTGTGGATCATCGGTTCGCGCCCACTGTCGATCTTCTTGCGCAGGTACGAGACATAGAGTTCGACGATGTTCGACCGGCCACCGAAGTCGTAACTCCACACCCGATCGAGGATCTGGGCTTTCGACAACACCCGCTTGGCATTGCGCATCATGAATCGCAGGAGCTCGAATTCAGTGGCCGTCAACGTGATCGACTCGCCCGCGCGCGTCACCTCGTGACTGTCCTCGTCGAGCACCAAGTCGCCGACCACCAGCTGAGCGCCACCCGCCTCATCGGCGACACCGGTGCGGCGCAACAGCGCGCGCAGCCGAAGCACGACCTCTTCAAGGCTGAACGGCTTGGTGACGTAGTCGTCGCCGCCTGCGGTCAATCCGGCGATGCGGTCCTCGACGGAATCCTTGGCGGTCAGCAGCAGTAGAGGCAGTCCGGGGATCTGTTGGCGCAACTCGTGAAGTACGTCGAGCCCGCTCATGTCGGGCAGCATGACGTCGAGCACGACGACATCCGGCGGGTTGTCGCGCGCTGACGAGATGGCCGACATGCCGTCACCCGCCGTGGCGATGTCCCAGCCCTCATAGCGCAGCGCCATGGAGACCAATTCAGCGAGCACCGGTTCGTCGTCCACGACCAGCACGTTTATTGGTTTACCATCGGCGCGACGCATGACGACGCGGTCGTTCTCCGAACCGTTCGCAGTGGTCACGAGGGCTATTATTCGCGCACGCCATGGGCAAACACTGTGCCGATCCTATGCGTGGACTGTGAAAGCGACAGGCACATCTCGGACCGAACCGATTCACAGCCCATTCACGAGTGCCCGCCGCACAGTGAAGACATGAGCACCTGGGGAATCCGCGGCACACTGGCCGCCGTTGGGGTGGCCGCCCTGATCGCCGGCTTTGGCGGTACCGCGATCTACGCTGCGACCGGCAGCGATGCACACTTGATCGGCATGCACGGCGCACCTAGCCGCGACGGCCCTGGCGGACCGGGTGGTGGCCATGACCCCTTCCACGACGCTGGCTCCAACGCTTCCGCCGACCCTGCGGCCGCGTTGCACGGAGAGTTCGTCGTATCCGACGGCAAGGGCGGATACACCACGGCGCTGTCGCAAACCGGCACCGTCACGGCGATCGACCCCAGGTCGGTCACCGCGCGCAGCGCGGACGGTTACGTACAGACCTACGTCCTCCCATCGGCTGCCACCGCAGCAGACTTTGCGGTCGACGACCAGGTGATCATCAAGGCCACCCGCGCGCACACCGGCACCGAACCGACCGTCACCAACATGCGTTCACCGATGCTCGGCCACTAGGCGCATTCCACTGGGAGCAGGGACTTTAGCCAGGCACTCCCTCTAGCTCAGGCGGCAGCGGCGCAGGACCCTCGATCGAGGGAACTGCGGATGACGTCGAAGGCTCCGAAGGCGCCGCCGCCTCGGTGCTCGTCTCACCGGTCGTGGCCGACGGCGTGGGAACCGGGCCGGGACTGGTCGGCTCGGCAACGCTGGTGCCGTCGAAGGCGACCGAGAGGATACCCATCGCGAGCACGCCCGTCGCCCCAGCCGAGATCAGCTCGGGTTACCGAAGCGAGCGAAGGTAAAGCGTGTGACGCGGGTTACTGCGGGTTGCTGTCCGGTGCCTCCCCTGCCCACAGCGGCGCCGGACCCCTGATGGCCGGGATCGCCATTTGTGTCGCCGGAGTGGAGGGCGGCTTCGAGAACGTACTGGTCGCACCGGCGTTCACGACGTCGTACTTGACGACGTTCGCGCCCTGCTGGGGCACGAGCGTCGCGCTGAGCGCGCCAGCCGTGACCGCCGCGCTGCCACCCAGGATCGCGGCCATCACCTTCACATTGCGTCGATTCATCGACTTCATCTACTTTCCCGTCTTTCGAACCACGTTGGGTCAACCCTGCATTCGAGTCAACTCCCGCCGCCTGTGACCAGCCTGGTGGAGCAATGCGAATTGGCTAACGGGTCGCCGCGCCAAGAACGCCACTTCGCGGCATCGAGATCGCCGATCTCTTACCCTGTGCGAATGCACTGTGCGGTGGGCGCGACATGACGCGCTTCTTGGCTCGCCGCCTACTCAACTACCTCGTGCTGCTGGTATTGGCGTCGTTTCTGACCTTCGGACTCGCATCGGTGTCGTTTCATCCGTTGGACAACCTGTTGCAGCGCAACCCCCGACCTCCGGAATCCTCGATCCAGGCCAAGTACGACGAACTTGGCCTGAACAAGCCGATCCCGATTCGGTACGCCCACTGGTTGTCCGGGGCAGTGCGCGGGGACTTCGGCACGACCGTCGCCGGTCAGCCGATCGCCGACCAACTGTGGAGTCGCATCGGAGTCAGCCTCCGTCTGGTGTTCATCGGCTCAGTGATTGGCGCGATCCTCGGCGTCGTCATCGGAGCGTGGGGCGCGATCCGGCAGTACAGGCTGTCCGACCGCGTCATCACGATGCTGTGCCTGCTGATCCTGAGTACGCCGACGTTCGTCATCGCCAACCTGCTGATCCTCGGTGCGCTACGGGTCAATTCAGTATTCGGCGTCCATGTGTTCGATTACATCGGCGAGTCGTCGCCGACGCTGGTCGGTGGCGCATGGCCACACTTCGTCGACCGACTTCAGCATCTGGCTCTGCCGACGCTCACGTTGGCGCTTGGTGCCATCGCCGGATACAGCCGCTACCAACGCAATGCCATGCTGGACGTGCTTGGCCAGGACTTCATTCGGACCGCGAGAGCGAAGGGGCTGACCAGACGTCAAGCGCTGTTCAAGCACGGGCTTCGAACTGCACTGATTCCCATGGCGACGTTATTTGCATACGGCGTAAGCGGATTGGTCACCGGCGCGGTGTTCACCGAGAAGATCTTCGGCTGGCACGGCATGGGTGAATGGGTGGTGCAGGGCATCGCGACGCAGGACATCAACATCATCACGGCGGTAACGGTGTTCACCGGCGCGACGGTGCTGTTGGGCGGCCTGCTCTCCGATGTCATCTACGCCGCCCTCGACCCGAGGGTGCGGGTGGCGTGAGCGAACCCGTGACCACCAGCTCGTCGGCGACTGCGAAGTCGGGCGTCGACGTCGGTGACTTCGCCTCTCGCCGCACGCTGGTGTGGCGCCGTTTTCTGAGCAACCGACCAGCCGTCATCGCACTCGTGGTCCTGCTGGTGTTGTTCGTCGGCTGCTACGCCCTGCCACCGCTATTGCCCTACAGCTATCTCGATTTGGACTACTACGCGCTGCAACAACGACCCACGCTCAAGCATTGGTTCGGCACCAATGCGTTGGGCCAGGACCTGCTTGCACAGACCATGCGCGGTATGCAGAAGTCGATGCTGATCGGCCTCTGTGTCGCCTTCGTCTCGACCATCATCGCCGCGACCGTCGGAGCGATCGCCGGTTACTTCGGCGGCTGGCGCGACCGCGCTCTGATGTGGATCGTCGACCTCCTGCTGGTGGTGCCGAGTTTCATCCTGATTGCGATCGTGACCCCACGCCTCGGACAAGCCGCCCGAGTGTTCTGGCTGATCGTGCTCTTCTCCGCCTTCGGCTGGATGATCAGCTCGCGGATGGTGCGAGGCCTGACGATGAGCCTGCGGGAGCGCGAGTTCGTCACGGCGGCAAGGTACATGGGCGTCAGCAATACCAGGATCATCGTGCGTCACATCGTGCCGAACGTCGCGTCGATACTGATCATCGATACCGCGCTGAACGTCGGGCTGGCGGTCATCGGGGAAACCGGACTGAGCTTCCTCGGCTTCGGCGTCCAGCCACCCGATGTCTCGCTTGGCACATTGATATCGGCGGGCACACCGTCGGTCACCACATTTCCGTGGGTGTTCCTGTTCCCCGCCGGGGTTCTGGTGGCGATCGTGCTGTGCGCCAACCTCGTCGGCGATGGGCTGCGCGACGCGTTGGACCCCGACAGTAGGCGACCACGGCGGGGGAAGAAGAAGTGACCCTGCTCGAGGTCACCGACCTGGAGGTAACCTTCCCGACCAACGCCGAGGACGTCACTGCGGTCCGTGGCATTGACTTCCACATCGACTCGGGCGAGGTGCTGGCCATCGTCGGCGAATCCGGCTCGGGCAAGTCGGCCTCGGCAATGGCGGTGATCGGCCTCCTGCCGCCCTACGCCGAGGTGTCCGGGTCGGTGCGACTGCGCGGCGACGAGCTCATCGGCCTTGCCGATCAACAGATGTCACACATCCGCGGCAGCAAGATCGGCACCGTGTTCCAGGATCCGATGTCGGCGTTGACGCCCGTCTACACCGTCGGTGACCAGATCGCGGAGGCGTTGCGCACCCACCAACACGGGCTTGGCAAGCAAGCCGCCCGCGTCCGCGCCGTCGAGCTCTTGGAACTCGTCGGCATAGCCCAACCCGACCGACGGGCCCGCGCGTTTCCACACGAACTGTCCGGCGGCGAGCGACAGCGCGTCGTCATCGCGATCGCGATCGCCAACGATCCCGACCTGATCATCTGCGACGAACCGACGACGGCGCTGGACGTGACCGTGCAGGCGCAGATCCTCGACGTACTGAAGACCGCCCGCGACGTCACGGGTGCCGGGGTGCTCATCATCACCCACGACCTCGGGGTGGTCGCCGAGTTCGCCAACCGCGCGCTCGTGATGTACGCAGGCCGGGCCGTCGAGGTCGCACCGGTGGCAACGCTCTACACGGACCGTCAAATGCCCTATACCGCAGGACTACTCGGATCGGTGCCACGCTTGGACTCGCCACAAGGGACGCGGCTGGTGCCGATCCCTGGCGCGCCACCGTCACTGACCGCACTGACGGGCGGATGCCCGTTTGCCCCTCGCTGTCCGTTGGTGATCGAGCAGTGTCGCACCGCCGAACCCGATCTGCTGCCAGTCGGACTCATGCACACGGCCGCGTGCATCCGCACCGATCAGGTCGCCGGACGAACCGCGGCCGAGATCTACGGCGTCTCCACCGCACCGCCCGGCGTGGCACTCGAACCCGATGCGCCGGCGGTGCTGCGGGTCACGGACCTGGTGAAGACGTACAAGCTCACGAAGGGCGCGGTGTTCCGCCGCCAGATCGGTGAGGTGCGCGCCGTCGACGGCATCAGCTTCGAACTCCGCCGTGGTCGCACGCTCGGCATCGTTGGCGAATCGGGTTCGGGCAAGTCCACGACGCTGCACCAGATCCTCGAACTGACGACCCCGCAAGGCGGTTCGATCGAAGTTCTTGGCCGCGACGTCGCCACGCTCGACCGGAATTCACGTCGCGAAGTACGGGGCGATCTGCAGGTGGTCTTCCAGGATCCGGTGGCCTCGCTCGACCCGCGCTTGCCGGTATTCGAGGTGCTGGCAGAACCGTTGACCGCCAACGGCTTCGACAAGAAACGGGTCGACGACCGGGTAGCCGAGCTACTGGACGTCGTCGGACTGCGGCGCGAGGACGCCAGCCGGTATCCCGCCGAGTTCTCCGGCGGACAGAAACAACGCATCGGGATCGCGCGCGCGCTGGCTTTGCAGCCGAAGATCCTCGCGCTCGACGAACCAGTCTCTGCGTTGGACGTCTCGATCCAGGCCGGCATCATCAACCTGCTACTCGACCTGCAACGACAGTTCGGGCTGTCGTACCTCTTCGTCTCGCATGACCTGTCGGTGGTCAAACACCTGGCCCACCGGGTGGCGGTCATGTTCGGTGGCTCGATCGTCGAACAGGGCGACGCCGACGACGTCTTCGACCACCCTCAACACGAGTACACGCGGCGGCTGCTGGCCGCGGTGCCGCAGCCTCGTGCAGACGTCGCCGACCAGCCCTGATCGTTCCCAAACCGACGCGACGCGCACCCCGGCACAACGGCCACCACTAACATCGGCGGGATGACCATCAGACGCCTCGCCGTCGCCGCGCTCGTCACTGCCCTGACGCTCACCGCGTGCTCCACCGGCAACGAACCACCACCATCGGCGGGTGGGAACGCCGAGGTCGGCTCGACGAATGACATGAACCCACGGGACCCCGCCACCTTGCAGGAGGGCGGCGCCCTGCGGCTGGCCATCACCGGCTATCCGGAGAACTACAACGCGCTGCACATCGACGGCAACACCGGCGACATGTTCGCCATCCTCAAGCCGACGATGCCGCGAGCGTTCATCATCGCCGCGGACGGCTCCGCGACGGTCAATCACGACTACTTCACCAACGTCGAACTGACCGGCACCAATCCGCAGGTCGTCACCTACACCATCAACCCCAAGGCGGTCTGGAGCGACGGCACGCCGATCACCTGGGAGGATCTGGCTGCCCAGTTCAACGCGACCAGCGGAAAGGACAAGGCGTTCACGATCGCGGGCACGAACGGCATGGACCGCGTTGGTTCGGTCACCCGCGGCGTGGACGACCGCCAGGCCGTCATGACGTTCGCCAAGCCCTACGCGGACTGGAAAGGCATCTTCGCGGGCAACGGCATGCTGTTCCCGAAGTCCGTGACGTCCACCCCCGAAGCGTTCAACAAGGGCTTCTTGAACGGCCCGGCACCTTCGGCGGGTCCTTTCATCATCTCGGCGATGGACCCGACGGCGCAGCGAATCACGTTGACGCGCAACCCCAAGTGGTGGGGCACACCACCAAGACTGGACAGCATCACGTTCTTGACCCTGGACGACGCCGCTCGCATCCCCGCCCTTCAGAACAACGCAATCGACGCCAGCGGGCTCGCCTCTCTCGACGAGCTCACGATCGCGCGCAACACTCCAGGCGTCGTGATCCGGCGCGCACCCGGGCTCAGCTGGTACCACTTCACGTTCAACGGTGCAAAGGGTTCGATTCTGGAGGATCCCGCACTGCGTAGCGCCATCGCCAAGGGCATCGATCGTCAGACGATCGCCAACGTGACCCAGCGTGGCCTCGCGGACAATCCGGCGCCGCTCAACAACCACGTCTACGTCGCAGGCCAAAAGGGCTACCAGGACAACAGCGGCGCCGTGGCGTACGACCCCGAAGGCGCGAAGCGGGAGCTAGACGCGCTCGGCTGGAAGATGAACGGTCAGTTCCGCGAAAAGGACGGCAGGCAGTTGGCCCTGCGCGACGTGCTCTACGACGGACAGAGCACGCGACAGTTCGGCCAGATCGCTCAGAACAGTCTGGCGCAGATCGGCGTCAAGCTGAATCTGGACGCCAAGTCGGGCAACGGGTTCTTCAGCCAGTACATCACCGTCGGTGACTTCGACATCGCGCAGTTCGCCTGGGGCGCTGACGCCTTCCCGCTTTCCGGACTGACCCAGATCTACCTGTCCACGGGTGAGAGCAACTTCGGCAAGATCGGCAGTCCCGACATCGATGCCAAGATCGAAGCCACGCTGGCCGAACTCGATCCCGACAAGACGCGCGAACGCGCCAATGAGCTCGACAAGGCGATCTGGGCAGAGGGCTTCAGCCTGCCCTTGATCCAGACCCCCGGAAACGTCGCGGTCCGAAGCAATCTGGCCAACTTCGGCGCCGCCGGGCTGGCCGACGTGAACTACACCGCGATTGGTTTCACGAAGTCGTGACGTTGCGGACCGCGCGCGGTACCGCCGACGGCACCACCGACTCCGCGACCGCGGCTGCCGTGATCGCCCGCTTGAGCAGACGAACGCTGAGCAGACTCGGCACGGCGTCGAGTTTGGCTGACCGGCTGGGCAATTCGGCCGCCTCCCCGGCGTAGACGGCCTGCACGACGTCGAGCGCGGAGCGCTCCTTGGTGTCGACGATGCTGTGCCCACTGGTGGGCATCTCGACCAGTACCGAGTTGGGAATCAAGTCGGCGATCCGGCAGGCCACCGCCCGCGGCGTGGTCAGGTCCCGACCACCGGAGATGATCACCGTCGGCCAGGTGAAGTTCGGCATCTCGGCAATGAGGTCGAACGGCTCCTCGACGAAGTCGA
>JAOPVI010000364.1 GCA_025966225.1 Mycobacterium sp.
TGGGGTTGGGGCCGGTAGAGATCAACCACTTCACGATGACGGCTGGTCAGCGGACACCGCGATTGATGCGTGAAGTGTCGCTGACCAGTGCCGGGCACGCGCCGGTTACCCTAACCGGCGCGTGCAATTCGGCGCCCGCCAATGATGTTCGCCGGCGTCGCGCAACTTTGGTCAGTGCCGGGCTCTTAGGATTGCTCCGATGACTGTCCCGTTCTCGTGGGAACTGCCCTACGCCTGGCCGCGCAAACCCGTGCTGGCGCGCAACGTCGTGTGCACGTCCCAGCCGCTGGCCGCGCAGGCCGGCCTGGCGATGCTCGCCGACGGAGGCAGCGCGGTCGACGCGGCGCTGGCCGCCGCAATCACCCTGACCTTGGTCGAGCCGGTGTCCAACGGCATTGGTTCGGACGCCTTCGCCATCGTCTGGGACGGCGAGCGGTTGCATGGCCTGAATGCCTCTGGGCGTTCGCCTGCGGCGTGGTCGCCGGAGTACTTCCACGGCGACTCGGTTCCGGTGCGGGGCTGGAACTCGGTGACCGTACCGGGAGCGGTTTCGGCCTGGGCCGAGCTGCACGCTCGGTTCGGCAGACTGCCGTTCGAGCGTGTCTTCGAGCCGGCGATCGGCTACGGCCGCGAGGGTTTTCTCGTCTCGCCGACGGTGGCCGCGCAGTGGGCCGCGCAGGTTCGCGAGCTGCGGTCGCAGCCCGGGTTCGCCGAAGCGTTTCTTCCAGGGGGGCGGGCGCCCGCGGCGGGGGAG
This sequence comes from Mycobacterium sp., assembly GCA_025966225.1. GTDB lineage: Bacteria > Actinomycetota > Actinomycetes > Mycobacteriales > Mycobacteriaceae > Mycobacterium. The sequence continues at coordinate 755 of JAOPVI010000364.1, forward strand.
CGGTTCCGACTTCCCGAGCACGCGGCCACGTTGGAGACGATTGCGGCGACGGGCGGGGAGACGTTCTATCGGGGCGAGCTGGCAGCGACGATGGAGGCGCATTCGACCGCGAACGGGGGCGCGATGTTGGCCTCCGACTTGGTCGCGCACCGCGCCGACTGGGTCGACCCGATCAGCATCGACTACCGCGGCTACACACTGCACGAGCTCCCGCCGAACGGTCAGGGCATCATCGCCTTGATCGCGCTGGGCATGTTGCGGCACTTCGACATGGCCTCGCTCCCAGTGGATTCGGCAGACAGCGTGCACCTGCAGATCGAGGCGATCAAGCTGGCCTTCGCCGACGCGCAGGCCTACGTCGCCGACATCGACCACATGCCGGTGCGGCCGCATCAGCTGTTGGACGCCGACTACCTCGAACAGCGGTCGAGGCTGATCGACCCGGCGAGGGCCACAGCGGTTTCGGCAGGCCGACCGCCGAAGGGCGGCACGGTGTATCTGACCGCGGCCGACGCCGCCGGGATGATGGTGTCGATGATCCAGTCCAACTACGACGGCTTCGGGTCGGGCGTGGTGGTGCCGGGCACCGGGATCTCATTGCAGAACCGCGGCACCGACTTCAGCGCAACGCGGGGGCACCCGAACTTGGTCGGGCCACGAAAGCGCCCGTACCACACCATCGTTCCCGCGTTCCTTACCAGAGCCGGTGTACCGGTGATGAGCTTCGGCGTGATGGGCGGCACCATGCAGCCGCAGGGTCACCTGCAGTTGGTGGTGCGCATCGCCGACTACGGTCAGAATCCGCAGGCGGCATGCGACGGACCGCGGTTCCGCTGGATACACGGCATGGGGGTTAGCTTCGAGCGCGGTTTCCCGCCGGCAACGGTCGACGAGCTCCGCCGGCGCGGCCACGATGTGGTCGCGGTCGACGACTACAACCAGTTCGGCAGCTGCCAGGCGATCTGGCGCCTGCCGGACGGGTATCTCGGGGCGAGCGACCCGCGTCGCGACGGTCAGGTCGCCGGCTTCTAGGCTATTTGCGTGGACCCCGACCACCGGCCGCCGCGCCCTGTCGGGATGCGCGGCCGGCGATTCCTCAAGCGATTCCGAAATCCTTGACCTTGCGGTAGATCGTCGCCCGCGACATCCCGAGTGCGTTGGCGGCGTCGGTCTTGTTGCCCCCATTTTCTCGAAGACTGCGCACGATTGCGTCTCGTTCAAGAGCCTCGATTTGAGTCAGCTTGCGTCTGGCCAGGGATCGGCACTCAGGGGGTAGTTTCTCCGGTTGGATGACACCGGAGCGCTGCTGGGCAACGGTTTCGATCAATACCTGCCGTAATTGTGCGACATTCCCCGGCCACGGCAGTTTGCCGAGTTGGCGCATGCCCTCGGGGGCGAGTCGGACGTCGGCTCCACGGGTGATCTCGCGCAACAAGAACGGAACCAGCGCTTCAAGGTCTTCGATCCGGTGTCTCAAGGCGGGCACGGTGACCGTATGGGTGAAGAATGGCAGCAGCAACAGCTCGACCAGCGGCGAGTGGTTGGCCGAGTGCATCGTCGCGGCGATCCACCCCCGCCCGGCGCACGATGGCAGGACGGCGGCGAGCGTCTCCAGTACCTCATCGGCTAAGCAGTCCACGTCGGCCAGCACCACGGCGAAGTCGTCATCCTCGGTCGAGGCGACAAGCTCACCGATGAAATCCTCAGCGCCCGAGAAGTTTTCGATTCGTAGGACGCGGACCATCTTGTCTGCGTTCACGTGCTGTGCCACTGCGTGGGCGATCTTCGCTCGCCCAGAGCCCGGCTCGCCGTCAAGTGCGACCCAGTCCTGGTCGCGGCAGCACCGCACGACCTGCTGGCAGGACCGGTGCCATGAGCTGCTTCGTCCCGCCAGGCCCGGAATGTCCGGGCGGATCGGTGACCCAATACCGAACCCGCGCGCCGTCTCCTCCCCGGCGAGCCGGATCTGGAACACAACGTAGTTTCCGTGGCCCCGGATCGGAATGCGTTCCGCGGCCGTGATCTTGGCTGTACCGCCGCTGGGCAGCTCGACGAGTGCGGTGCTGATGGCATCGGAGTCGCGCATGTCCGATGCGTGCTCCAACAGGGCGATTTGGTCGCCGGCGTCCAACACCTGGCGAAGATAGGGGTTCATCAGCACGACGTCGCCCCCGATCGCCAGCACCCCCAGCGGGAATCGGTGACTCTGTCGCAGATAGGTCTCGAGAAGGGCCGTCTCGTGCTCGCTGGTCAGCGCGTTCAGTCGATCCTCGATCTGGCTGCGGGCGCTGTTGGCCAAAGCGAACAGGAGCGGATTTGCCTGGCTGGCCCAACAGGTGAGGTCGATGACACCCACCACCTTCCCGGTGATGGCGTCTCGAATGGGCGCGCCGGCGCAGGCGAGCCGGCCCAACGTTCCCATGTAATGCTCGGCACCGCGGATGTAGGTGGGCCGCCCCGTCTCCAGGCTCGTCCCGATCCCGTTCGTCCCGACGAACTCCTCGGCATAGCTGTATCCGCGCGAAAGTCGAACGCTGTCCAGTGCCCGCATCATCCTGGCGTCCGAGCACACCCGTTCCAGCACCACACCGTCGGCCGACGTGAGGATCACGCTGACGGCCTGCGCCGCCAAGTCGTCGGCGACCCTTCGCAGGACAGGGGCGGCCGCATGCACCAACGGCGAATCGGTATTCGGTTCGCGGACGAACGGCAGGTCGACCCGATCTAGATGAACATGCAGGTCACGCGACCGGCGCCACGAATCCAGGACGCCAGGGCCCAGGTTGTCCGCATCCAGGGACCCGACGGTGA
>JAOPVI010000060.1 GCA_025966225.1 Mycobacterium sp.
TGTTCGGCGACAGCTTTCTGGAAGCCGCCGGGGTATTGGAGCGGGGTCTGGACGCGGTAGGCGACGACCTGAGGTTGCGGACACAGCTGTTGGTGACGTTGGCCTACGCCCGATACAACGCAGGCCAATTCGGCCGCGCCGCGCGCAGGATCGAAGAAGCCATCACCCACGCCGAACGACTCGGGCAGCCGATTCTGCTGAGCCAGGCACTCGGGCTACGGGCCATTCTCGGCTTTCTGCGCGGAGACGGACTCGACGAGCTCAGAGTGGCCCGCGCACAGGGGATGGAGGACGCCGACGCGGACATGCCGATGGCGTTTCGGCCCCGGATGCAGCACGCGATGCTGCTGGCGTGGACGGGGCAACTCGAGCACGCCCACCACGAGATGGAGTCGATCCGGCAGCGCTGCATCGAACGGGGTGAAGAGAACGAACTGATATTCGTCGCCGTCCACGGCGTGCTTCTCGACATCTGGCGCGGCAACTTCGCCGATGCCGTTCTGATCTCCGAGGACACCACCGAGCGGGCCCTGCAGTTGGGCGGCGACGTCCCGCTCTTCGTGGCAATGACCATTCGGGCCGCCCTGGCCGCGTACGCCGGCCGGGTCGACGACGCCCGTCGCGACACCGCCACCGCGCTGGCCGCCAGTATGCGTTGTGGCGCGAACCTTCTGGTGGTTTGGACGTTGACGACGCTGGGCTTCCTCGAGTTCTCGCTCGGCAACTACGAAGCGACGCTGAGCGCGGTGGCACCGCTGCTCGTCAGACTCGATGTGGCACCCGACGCCACGGAGATCGTCGCCGCGGCCTTCGTACCCGACGCCGTCGAGGCGATGGTCCACCTCGGCAGGTTCGACGAAGCCGAGCGGCTCGCCGGCCGACTGGAAGGCAACGGCCGTCGGTTGGATCGCGCGTGGATGCTGGCCGCGGGCGCCCGAAGCCGGGCGATGGTGCTCGCCGCCCGCGGTGACATCGACGCCGCGTTGCTGGCCGCTGAGCAGGCGATGACCGAGCACGACCGGCTGCCGATGCCCTTCGAACACGCCCGCACCCAGCTGCTGCTGGGCCAGCTCGAGCGCCGCCACCGACGCAAGGACGCCGCCGCCGCCGCTCTGAAGAGCGCACTGGCGACGTTCGAGGACCTGGGCATTCCATTGTGGGCCGAACGAGCCAGGGCCGAACTGGACCGCAATCACACCGGGCCACGGCGAAGCACGTTGCTCGCCCCATCCGAACAACGAGTCGCCGAGCTCGTCGCAACCGGCAAGACGAATCGCGACGTGGCCACCGAGTTGTACATCAGCCCGAAGACCGTCGAAGCCAACCTCGCTCGCATCTACCGCAAGCTCGACATCAGGTCGCGTGCCGAACTCGGCCGCCGAATGGGCGCAGCCGAAGTGTAGGGAAACGCCCGATTTATCGGCTGCCCCGAGTGGCTAGCGTCAACACGGTCACCGAGGACGGGGACGCACACCATCTCCGTGATGGGCGACGCGGTCGTTTCCCGGGGTGGCTGCAACAAGGGCATCGTCAGCGGTTGGGCAGGGACCCTGCACGTCGAGACCGGCGAGGAAGCCCGCAACGGCGCCGGTTGAACCGCCAACGCTAAATGGTGAGCACCATCCGGTAGCGCGCCTTGCCGGTGTCCATCGCCTCGTACGCCTCGGCGGCCTCGGCAAGCGGCCGTTCCTGGACAACGGCGCGGACGCCGGTCTGCACGGCGAACAGCATGGTCTCCTCGACGTCGCGGGCGGTGCCCGACGGATGGCCGGTCACCGACAGCCCTGGGGTGATGAGTTCGAGGGGGCTGATCGGCAGGTTCTCCGGAGTGACGCCGACGACGACGAGTTCGCCCTCCGGTCCGAGCCCTCCGACGGTCGCGGCCATCGCCGCGGAGTTCGCCGCAGTGGCAAGAACCACCCTGGCGCCGCCGAGACCACGCAGCGCCGCCGAGACGTCGGCCTCATTGGAGTCGATGTAGTGATGAGCACCCAACTCGCGGGCATCGTCGGCCCTGGCCGCACCGCGAGCGATCGCGACGGTCTCGAAACCAATGGCACGTGCCCACTGCACACCCAGATGGCCCAGTCCGCCGATGCCAAGCACCGCGACCAGATCACCGGCCACCGCCCTGGTCCGGCGCAGGGCGTTGAACGTCGTCACGCCGGCACACCCGAGGGGCGCCGCCTCCACGAACGAAAGCTCGTCGGGTATCCGCGCCAAGGCCGTCGCAGGCGCCGTCACCGACTCGGCGTAGCCACCCGGATACTGCCAACTCGGCACCTGAAGGCGTTCGCACTGCATGAAGTAGCCCTGGCGGCACGGCACGCACCGGTTGCAGTTGCCGCCGAACCAACCGACGGCCACCCTGTCGCCGATCGCGAAGTCCTCGACTCCGTCCCCGAGCTCGGCGACGGTGCCCGCGATCTCGTGTCCTGGCGTCAACGGCCAAGTCATTCCGGGGAAGCCCCCGCTGACGAACCCGTGATCGGTACCGCACACCCCGCAGGCGGCGACGGCGATTCGAACGTGATCGCGCGGTGGTGAGGTGGTCTCGACGTCGACGAGGGTGAGTGGCTGGTTCGCGGACGCCACGTGGATGGCCTTGTGCGTGGGCATGCTCAGAGATTAATACCGCGCCACCGGCGTCCGGCGGTGAATTCAGGGGCACCGACCCGTTGGCCACACACGCCCCAAACTCACACCAAACCATAGGGAAACCCCCGATTTCTTCCGACCGTCGAATGATTACCGTTGAGGCGATGAGCGACCCCGCCACGCCGGTTCCGTGCTTCCTCGTCGAGTGGTACGGCCCCAAGCTGGCCGAGGAGCCGATCGCTGACACCGCCGCCGCACTCGACGACTGCGCCGCGTCGATGTCAATGGCAGGCTCATCCGTTCGGCTGCTCACGATCCTCGCCGTCCCCACCGACGAAGTGCTGTTCGGCGTGTTCACTGCAGACTCGGCCGACATCGTCGCCGAGACCTGTCAACGGGCCGGGCGGCCGGCCCAACGGCTCACCCCCGCCGTCGACGCTCACTTCGGGGGCTAAGCGTCGGCTCAGCGAGACCTCAGCTGGGCACCGGTATCTTTGGGCACCATGACCACCACCAACCTGGCCCTCATGCCGAGTTTTCTGGACCCGCTGACGCTGCTCGGGTACTTCGGCACCTGGGCACTCGTGGGCCTGCTGGTGGTCATCTTCATCGAGTCGGGCGTGCTGTTCCCCGTACTGCCCGGCGACACCTTGCTCTTCGTGGCAGGCATGCTCGCCGCGGGGACGGCCGCCCAAGCCAAAGAAGTGCAGACCAACTTTCACCTGTGGCAGCTACTGGTGTTCATCCCCATCGCCGCCGTGCTCGGTGGTCAGGTGGGGTACTGGATCGGCCGCAGCATCGGCACGTCGATGTTCAAGCCGGACGCGCGATTCCTCAAGCAGCGCTACCTGGACGAGGCCCACGCCTTCTTCGAGCAGCGCGGGCCATTCGCCATCGTGCTTGCCCGGTTCGTGCCGATCGTGCGGACACTCGCACCGATCACCGCGGGTGCGGCCCGGATGGGCTACGGGGTGTTCACCCTCTTCAACGTCATCGGCGCGGTCGTGTGGGGAATCGGGCTGATACTGCTGGGCTACGGACTCGGCCAGTTCGAGGTCATTCAGAAGCTGCTGGAACCCATCTTCATCCTGATCGCACTCGTTTCGGTGCTGCCGATCTTCTTCGAGTGGCTCAAGCGCCGCAGAGCGGCCAAGGCCGCGGGCGACGCCGTCGTCGAGCAAGCGCCCGAGCAGCCCTAGCCGAGTTCGAGCGCGGCGGCGAGCTCACGCAACGCGGGCCGCGGATCGGCCATCGGGTTGTCCCCGACCACCTGAAGCACGACGTGGTCGGCCCCGGCGTCGAGGTGGGCCCGCAGGGACGCGGCCGCGTCGTCGACCGAGCCCGTGGTCACCAGAGCCCTGGCCAACCGGTCGGAGCCTCCCCTGACGAGGTCGGACTCCTCGAACCCCTGCCGTATCCACGAGTTCCGGTAGTTCGGCAGTCCGCTGTACGCGTTGAGGTGCCCGTGGGCCCACTGCAGCTGGTCTTCGCGCGTGCCGCCGACGGTGACCGCCTGCTCGGAGACGATCCACTTCTCCGGCCCGAGGACGTCCCTGGTCACCCGGGTCTGTTCGGGCAACACGAGATACGGATGCGCGCCGTCGGCGTCGGTGCCGGACAGTTCGATCATCTTGGGTCCGAGCGCAGCCAGCAGCCGCACGGGCCTACCCGCGCCGGGCTCGAAGGCCTCCGAGACCGCGGCCATCTTCTCCAGGTAGGTGCGCATGGTAGCCAGCGGTTTCTGATAACTACCGCCGATGCTGCCCTCGACCAACGGGGCATGACTCACCCCGAGGCCGAGCATGAACCGGCGCGGGAACAGGGCGTTGATCGTGCGGCCACCCGTCTCGGCGGCCGACGGGATGCGGACGTGGATGTTGGCGATGCCGGTACCGACGACGAGTCGCTCGGTGGCGCTCAGGAACGCCATCGACTGCGTGAGGACTTCCTTGCCTGCCACCTCGGGAATGAAAAGCGAACCGTAGCCGAGGGATTCGATGTCCCGGGCCACGGCCTGGGCGTCGGGCATGGCCCAGGTCTCGCTGGCCCACCAGACGCCGATCCGGCTGGGGAAGTCGACAGCTGGGCGCGTGGACGGCGCAGGTGAAGTCACCTACCTGATGCTAGGCACCTACTGCTTGAACCTTCCTGCGAACCCCCGCAATGGAAGGTCGGCACTGGTGAGCAGACCTGGAGGCGCCGCGACGACGGACGCGATGGCGTTCAGCGCCGGCAGCCCGGTGACCGTCATCCCGATCGAGGCGAAGTTGTCCGGATTCGACAGATCGACACCTGGTTTCGGGAAGATCATGTGCTTGTTGTAGATGCACGGGTCGCCCATGATCTGAGTGATGTAGCAGCCCTTGATGTCCCAGCTCGGATCGGTGTGTGGCGTCATCTGCCACTCCAGATGAGTCTCGACCCGCGCCACGCCGTCGACCATGCCCTGATACTTGATGTAGTTGCCGCCGAGTGAGCCCTTCGGCATCTGGTACCAGCCCAGATCGACGTCCTTGGTGCACGCACCGAGCTCGTAGCTGAACTTGACCTCGTCGAGTTTCAGGTCGAAGCAATCGGCCATCATCAGCACGCTATCGGCGAAGACACGGGTGTACTTCTCCAGCTTGCCGGGGATGCTCGGGTCATCGACGGGCAGTCCGTAGCCCACCTCGATCCAGGTGTCCTTGCTGTGGTGGCACGACACGTCGACAGACTCGATGGTGGTGACGTTCTCGATCTCGGCGACGTCGGCCGAACACACCACCCCGAGGATCTGGTTGACGCCCGGATTCATGCCGGTGCCGTAGAAGCTCACCGCGCCCTTTTCGCACGCCTCGGCCAGAAGCTGCGTCACCGGCTTGCCGGACGGGTGCGGATGGTTGGTGTCGCGGTGCCAGCCGGTGATCCAGTCGGCGGTGGTGACGATGTTGATGCCCGCCTCGAGGACTTTCACGTAGAGGTCCTCGTCGGGAAACACGCCGTGAAAGGTCAATACGTCGGGCTTGGCGGCAATGATCTCGTCGATCGAGCCAGTGGCCTTGACCCCGATGGGCGCCAAGCCGACTAGCTCCCCGGCGTCGCGGCCGATCTTTTCCGCTGTGTAGCAGTGCAATCCGATCAGGTCGAGGTCGGGGTGCGCGGCGATGCGCTTGATCATCTCGGATCCGACGTTGCCCGTCGCTACTTGAAAGACGCGGATGGTCTTGCGGTTGGAGCTCATGGTTGATCAGCCCTTCTGGTTGGCGGCGGTCAGGTCGCGGCGCTGCCGCCACGGCCGTCGGGATAGAACTGCACGGCCCACTTGCGGATTCTGGTGAAGCCCTCGTACTCGGACGTCGACAGCGCGGGCGGATCCGAATAGCGTTGGTGGCTCCAGATGTAGACGTCCTGGGCGAATTGCCGGATGACCTCTTCGCCGAACTCCCTGGCCTTCTGCTCGGCCCGTGGCGAGTCCTTGCCGGGCACGCGGCCGATGTACACCATGAACCGGACGTCGGACGTGAATTCGTCGACGGGGGTGATGGCGGAGATGGTCCGGTTGTCGACCATGCCCCAGCTCTTGGTCACCGCGATGCCCAAGCCGCCGTTGATCGCCTCGACGCCGCTGTTGACGTCTTCGATCCTCTGCCCGTCGTCGCCCTCGAAGGTGATGGTGAAGTCGACGTATGACACCGGCTCGGCGAAGTCGTGGCGGGTGAACACGGGCACTATCGGCGTCTTGTGCACGAACTTGAAGTGCGCGAAGTCGACGCCGTTCTCGAGCACGTACTGCGGATGCAGTTCCAGCGCTTCGCGGTGCAGCCGCTGCTGCGGGTAGTAGTCGACGGTGCTGCTTCCGTCCCCGAAACCGGCGAACACGTCCGGCGCCTCGAAGAACGGCTCCCGACCGTCGGCGTCGTGCCACATGTAGATGGATGCGTTGAGTTCGGCCACCGGATAGGTGCGCATTCGACGGCCGCGATTGGGGCGTGGCTCGTAGGGGATGCAGACGTTGCGGCCCTCGGAGTTCCACTGCCAACCGTGGAACGGGCATTCGATGACCTCGCCCTCGACGTGCCCGCCGAAGCCGAGGTGTGCGCCGAGATGTTCGCAGTACGCGTCCATCACGGTCACTTGCCCGGACTGTGCGCGCCAGGCGATCAGTTCGCGGTCGAAGTACTTCATCCGGTGGACGTCGCCGACACCGACCTGGTCCGACCAGGCGACCTGAAACCATCCGGTCGGCTTCATCGAGAGCGGCGGTTTGGCCATGTCGACAAGAATCACAGAAGGTTCTATTATTCGTCAAGTGTCGGAGTCCGAAGTCGAGTTGCCTACCCGCCGGACCAACCGGCGCGGCCAAGCCACCAGGGACGCCATGCTGGACGCGGCACTCAGCGCGCTGGCGAGCGGCGACATCGGCGCCGCCTCGGCCAACCGCATCGCGAAGGACGCAGGCGCGACCTGGGGCGCGATCAAGTACCAGTTCGGCGACATCGACGGGCTGTGGGCGGCCGTGCTGCGCCGCACCGCCGAACGCCGCGGGCAGCTGCCGTCGCACTCGACTCCGGGCGCACCGCTGCGCGAACGCGTCGCCGCGATCATCGATCTGCTCTTCGACGGGCTCAGCGCCCCCGACTCGCGCGCCATCGAGACCCTGCGTTCGGCGCTACCCAGAGACGGTGCCGAGCTGGAGCGGCTGTATCCGCAGACCGCGGCTGAACTTCAGTCGTGGGGACGCAGCTGGATCGAGTCCTGTCAGACGGCCTTCGCCGACGTCGACGTCGACCCCGAACGCGTTCGGGAGGTCGCCTCGTTCATCCCCGGCGCGATGCGTGGCCTCGTCTCCGAGCGCCAGCTCGGTTCGTTCTACGACCTGGACCTGGCGCGCCGCGGAATGACCAACGCGATCGTCACCTATCTGCAGCACTCGCGCTGATTCACGGAAGGCCTTGTCGCAGCGCCTATTCGGGAAGCTGCGGACCAACCTTTCTGGCCAGCTCCACCGCCGCGTCGTTGGCCTTTTCGCCGCTGAGCATGCTGAGCACCGCGACCTGAACGGTATTGGACCGGCCGCCTGCCGCGAATTCAACCGAACCCGGGCCGAGGAAGCGCATTCCGTCGGGTCCCGGTGTGGTCACGTCGGGGAATCCGGCTTCCGGCCCGGGCAGCGTGTCGCCTGAGGCGGTGCCCGGATTGCCGATCTCGAGGGAAACCGATTCGTAGTTGGCGGGGTTCTCCCACATGCATCCGGGGGGAAACTTCGGGTCCGTCGAAGTCGACTTCCCGGCGACCGGCACGCCGAGCAGCTTGGTGATGTCATCCGCGGGGATCAGGGCGCACGCATCGATCGCCGCCGCTTCGCCCGACTCGGACTGGTTCGCGCCCGCCTCGATTGAGGAGGCCGCGCTCTGGGCTCGCGACAGATTGCCCGTGTCCGTCGGCATGCCGTCCGACGCACAGCCCGCGATGGCCCAGCAGGACACCGCCAACACCAGTAGTGGAGGAACTCGGCAAGCCCACGGGCCGCGCCCAGAGTGTTCGACTTCCGTGTGTTCGACTTCCGTCATGTCCCGAACGTAACGCGGCGGCGCTCAGGATAAATCGGGTGTTTCCCTACCGTCGGACGCGCTTCGTAGGTGCGGGGCGTGAACTCAGCACGTCGAAGAGTGCCCGCAATCCGGTCAGTGAGTGCGCAGGTCGACACTTCGAAGCAGCAGCGGACCGCTGAGGCGAACTCACCTGCGATCGCGGGCCACTGGCCTACCCGGCGCCAACCTACTCAGGGTGAACACGACCGCGGCAGCCGCAGTCGCCGGGTTCGGCGCTGCTGGGGTCCAATCCTGTTGAACAGCAGCAATACCCCAGGGTCACTAGCACTGGCCAGCCTGGCCTCGAGCGACTCGACGAACCCGTCAAAACCGAGTTGAGGACTCGCTTACCTGGCTACGTTGGTGCTGGTGAACCCCCGTGTCGCTGCGCTCCTGCCCACCGGGAACATGATGGATTCGACCGTCCACCTCGGTCAACGGTCGGCCTCCGCCGCCCCACCTGCCCGCGATGATCTCCGCCGCGATCGACACCGCGGTCTCTTCAGGGGTTCGGGCCCCGAGGTCCAATCCGATCGGGCTCGACAGCATGTCGAGTTCGGCCTCGGTCAGGCCGGCCTCCTTCAGCCGTTGCATGCGGTCGTCGTGCGTCCGGCGCGAACCCATCGCCCCGACATATGCCACCTCGGGCAGTCGCAGCGCGACCTCGAGCAGCGGAACGTCGAACTTCGGGTCATGGGTCAGCACGCAGATCACGGTGCGCGCGTCGATCGCGCCCGCTTCGGCCTGCGCGGCCAGGTAGCGGTGCGGCCAGTCGACGACGACCTCGTCGGCCGTCGGGAAGCGCGCCTGCGTCGCGAAGACTGGGCGCGCGTCGCACACCGTGACCCGGTAGTGCAGCAGCGAACCCTGTTGCGCCAGTGCCGCAGCGAAGTCGATCGCACCGAAGACCAGCATGCGCGGGCGCGGCGCGTGGCTCGCGACGAACACCTCCATGCCGACGCCGCGGCGTTGCCCGTCTGGACCGTAGGTCAAGACCTCGCTCCGACCGGCAGCCAGCAGGCCCCTCGCGTCGTCGGTGACGGCGGCGTCGGCGCGCCGCGAACCAAGCGTTCCGATCGCGTCGTCGCCGCGGATCACCAACCTTCGACCGACCCGATCCGCGACCGGATGGGCGATCACGGTGGCGACGGCCACGGGCCGATGGTTGTCGATGTCGTCGATGAGCGCCCCGAACTCGGGAAACGTGGTCTGCGACACCGGTTCGACGAAGATGTCGATGGTCCCGCCACAGGTCAGGCCGACCGCGAAGGCATCGTCGTCGCTGACGCCGTAGCGCTGCAGCACGGGTACGCCGGTGCCGGTCACCTCGGTGGCGAGTTCGTAAACCGCGCCCTCCACGCAGCCGCCAGACACCGACCCACTCACGGTGCCGTCGGGGGCGACGACCATCGACGCGCCGGGCAGCCTCGGCGCCGACGAGTACGTGCGCACCACCGTGCCGACGCCCGCCGTGCCGCCGGAACGCCAGACCGCCATCAATTCGCGGAACTCGTCCCTCACGAGGCCCAACGTAGGCTCATTTCGTGACACCGGCACAACTTCGGGCCTAGTCGGCAGTGGTGCGACTCGGCTCCGTGCACGCGGCGGCCGAGGTCGCCAAGCTCTGGAGTTGAGCCCAACTCAGGCCTTGAGCCGGCCCGACAACAGGTGAGCCTCTTCCAGCAGCAGCGTGCCCAATTCGTGATGGCGCTCCGGTCGGAAACGGGTCTCGACTCCGGTGAGGCTCAATGCCCACTCTGGCCTTCCGTTGGGGTCGAAGACAGCGGCCCCGATCCCCCAACTCCCCTCGACGATCAAGGCCGGGTTGACCGCGTACCCGGTGGTCCGGGTCAATTCGATGCGCTTTCGCACCGCCTCTTCCGAATGCTCTGCCCCCCAGCCCAAGTCGAGTCGCCTTCGCGAGAAGTAGTCATCGACGTCCCAGGCGGGCAAGTGGCTCAGGATGGCAAGGCCCGCCGATGCCACCCCGAGCGGGAAGCGGATGCCTACGTGAAGGACATGCGACCGCAGCGGAAAGCTGCCTTCCTCGCTGAGCACGCATACCGTCTCGTCGCCGCGGCGTGCGGACAGGTGCGCGCTCTCACCGGTCCTGCGAGCAAGTCGATCGATCGTCTCGCGGGCCTGGTCGGTGACGTCGTACCGGTGGGCGGCACCCGAACCGAGCAGATACAACTCGGGCCCAAGCGACCATCGCCCGGTCTTCGCATCCCGGTCGATCAGACCCTCGTCCACCAGCGCCGTGAGCAATCGGTGTGCGGTTGGCCGGGCCAACCCCGCGGCCTTTCCCAGGTCGGTGGTGGTCGCACCGGTCGGCTCCGCCGCCGCAACCGCGCGCAACAGGCCGCCGACCCGAGCAACGACATGAGAACCGACCAGCTGAGCCACACCGAGCATCCTAGGCGTTCACTCAATGGACGCCCAAGGCTCTGACGGTCACTGTGTGAACAATCCTGCGGCATTCGAGTTCAATGCTTGATCCGCCTAACTGCTTCGATGTTTTGTGGACGATGACATTCACGGCGTTTGCAGAGTGGACGTATGGCAGGAGGAAGATGAAATCGAAGGTGTACTCCTCAGCCGCCGCCGCGGTTGCCGACATCACCGACGGAGCCACCCTGGCCGTAGGCGGGTTTGGGCTGTGCGGCATCCCTGACACGCTGATCGCCGCGCTGGCCGAGGCGTCGGCGACCGAGCTGGAGGTCTTCTCGAACAACTGTGGCGTCGACGGCCAGGGTCTGGGAGTTCTTCTGGCACTTGGGCGTATCCGTCGGGTGACAGCCTCGTACGTGGGCGAGAACAAGGAGTTCGCCCGTCAGTACCTCGGCGGTGAACTGGAGGTCGAGTTGACCCCGCAGGGCACGCTCGCCGAACGCATGCGCGCCGGGGGCGCAGGCATACCCGCGTTCTTCACTCCCGCAGGTGTCGGCAGCCCGGTTTCCGACGGTGGCCTGCCGTGGCGATACGCGCCCGACGGCTCCATCGCCCTCGCGTCTCCCCCGAAGGAGACCCGGGTCTTCGGCGACAAGCGCTACGTCCTCGAGGAAGCGATCAACGCCGACTTCGCCTTGGTGCACGCACAATTGGGTGACACCGACGGCAATCTGGTGTTCAACAAGACCGCGATGAACTTCAACCCGCTCGCTGCGATGGCAGGGCGGGTCACCATCGCCGAGGTCGAGCAGCTCGTCGAGCCGGGCGAAATCGACCCGGGCCAAGTACACCTGGCAGGGGTGTTCGTTCAGCGCATCGTGGACGCCGGACCGCAGCACAAGCAGATCGAGAAGCGCACCGTCCGCCCGTCAGAAGGAGGGGTTCGATGAGTGACCCAACGACCGCCAAGGGTTGGACACGGGATGACATGGCCGCCCGTGCCGCGGCCGAGATGGTCGACGGCGAGTACGTCAACCTCGGCATCGGCCTGCCGACCCTCATCCCCGGTTATCTGACCTCCGACGTGCGGGTCACCCTGCACTCCGAGAACGGCATCCTCGGGACGGGTCCCTATCCCACCGACGACGCGGTCGATCCCGATCTGATCAACGCGGGCAAGGAGACCGTCACCGTCAATCCCGGTGCGGCCTACTTCGATTCGGCGTTGTCGTTCGGCATGATTCGCGGTGGACACATCGATACGGCGGTCCTTGGTGGTATGCAGGTGTCGCGCACCGGCGACCTCGCCAACTGGATGGTGCCCGGCAAGATGGTCAAGGGCATGGGGGGCGCGATGGACCTCGTCCACGGCGCAGCCCGCGTCATCGTCGTCATGGAACACAACGATCGTGACGGCGGCCCGAAGATCGTCGAGTCGTGCACCCTGCCGCTGACCGGACAGGGTGTCGTCGACCGCATCATCACGAACCTCGGCGTCATCGACGTCGTCGGAGACGGCACCCTTCTGCTGCGCGAACTGGCTCCCGGCGTCACGGCCGACGAGGTCATCGCCGCGACCGGCGCGAAGCTCACGGTGGAGCTCGAATAGCTCAGCCGCGCGAGGCCTCGAGCGCCCGGATCAGGCTGCTGGCATCCCAGGGACCCTTGTGCCGCAGGCCGTTGACGAAGAACGTCGGAGTTGAGTTGAGATCCATCAGCTCTGCGTCCTGGATGTCGTCCTCGACCCGATGCAGCACCTTCGCCGACCGCAGATCATCGTCGAATTGGCCGATGTCGCAACCCGCGCCGTCTGCGTATCGGTAGATGTGCTCCCACTCGAGGTAGTCCTGAAACTCGAACATCGCCGTCGCCAGCTCGAAGAACTTGCCCTGAAGCGCCGCGGCCTCACTGGCCAACGCGGCGTCCTTGGCCCGGGGATGCACCCGCTCGAGTGGCAGATGTCGCCAGACGTAGGCGAAGTCGTCACCGAAGTAGGCCCGCACCTCGTCGATCGAGCCGGTCGCGCGGCTACAGAACGGGCATTCGAAGTCGCCGTACTCGACGAGCATGAACGGTGCGTCGGGCGTGCCTCTGATGTGGTCGCGGTCGGCATCGACGCCACGAACCAGCTTGGCGCCCACGGCAACCGGTGGGCTGAATCGATCGGTGAGCCGGAAGACGAGCCATCCGAGCGCGAACGCCACCACCGAGGCAACGAGTACGCCGACGCGCGCCTGGTCCTGCTTGGCCGGATCCTCGATCGCCAGATCGATGATGAAGAGCGAGATGGTGAAGCCGATTCCCGACAGGGCGGCCCCACCTGCGACCCGTCGCAGCGTCAGGCCGGGCGCAAGCGCGCCGATGCCGACGGCACGCACCAGCGCGGTCGCCCCGGTGATGCCGATCAACTTGCCGACGACGAGGCCGACGACCACGCCCCAGGTCAGCGGCGAGTGCAGCGCCACGGTCAAGGTGTCGCGATCGAGGTGCACACCTGCGTTGGCCAAGGCGAAGACCGGCAGCACCGCATACGACACGTACGGGGTGAACGCGGTCTGCAGTCGCTCGTTGATCGAGATCGATTCCCTGAGGCTTCGAGTCGCGGCGCGGGCGTAATCCGAATTGGGCGACTGCCGGAAGGCGCGGATCATGTCGACGGCAGACTCCACCGTCTGCCGCCGGGGCGTGAAGACCGGAATCAACAGCGCCACGGCGACACCCGCGAGGGTCGGATGGATCCCGGCCATGAGCAGCGCCAGCCACAGCGCGAAGGCCAGCACCGAATAGGCGGGCCCGCGACCGGCCGGCAGGTGCCGCACCAACGCGATCGCGACCATCAGCAGCGCGGCCACCGCCAGCGGGGCAGGACGGATGGCGTCGGAGTAGAACAGTGCGATCACCAGCAGTGCACCGACGTCGTCGACGACGGCCAGGGTCAGGAGGAACGTGCGCAACCTGGCGGGGTACTTCGGACCGATGATGGCGAGCGCACCAACCAGAAACGCCGTGTCGGTGGAGATCACCACGCCCCACGCCCGCACGTCGTCACCGGAGTTGAACAGCACGAAGATGATGGCAGGCAGGATCAGCCCGGCGATCGCGGCGACGACGGGCACCGCCGCCCGTGCCCGGTCGGTGAGTTCACCGATGGTGAACTGACTGGTGACCTCGAGGCCGACGATGAAGAAGAAGAACGCCATCAGGCCGTCGTTGACCAGATGTTTGATTGTGAGTTCGGCGTGGGCGGCGCCGAAACTCAGCCCGACCGGGGTGTTCCAGAACGTCGTATAGCTGTCGGACCAAGGCGAATTGGCCCACACGATCGCGGCGAAGGTGAAGAGCAGCAAGAGTGCCGCAGCGGCGTTCTCACCATGGCGTGGCGCAGTGGGGTCGCGACCGAACCGGCTGGGTAGCCGCTGCGCCGGGCCGATCCCGTCATCGGAACTGGTATCGGCGGCGGGCTCACCGCCGGTCACCTCCTGGCGTACCCGGGGGTCACGTCGCAGGTTCCTCGGGCTCACCAGGGTCTCCGCTGGTTCCGTCGCTGAGCGTATGCGCAGCCTCCATGAGCATCCACCCGGACAGCTGAACCGAGAGGTCGCGCTCCGGCACCTCGGAGGCGTTGACCGCACCTTCGACGAATTGCGCGTCCTTGCCTCCGGCCCTTGGTATTTCGGCCGTGCGGTTCCAGAACGCCGCGAAAAGTGGCAGGCCATCGACGGTCTGCCGGTTGTCCCAGGCCGACTGCGCAGACGTCAGCACCAGGTGCTTGGCCGTGGCCCGGGCCTCGCTGTCCTCGGGTGTCAGTTCGGGCAGCGTCACGGCGACCAGTGCGAGGTAACGCGCGAGGATGCCGCCGAAGAGGCCACCGTCTCCGCCCCCCGCACCCTGGATGACGCCATCCGGGGCCATGTGGTCTCGGACTGCCGCCACCAGCCGGTGCACGCGCTCCGCGTGATGGGCGTCTCGTGTGCGCGCCGCAAGCTCGACTTCGAGGCCAAGCACGACGCCCTGGCAGTAGGAGTACTGCGCGCGGACGATCGAACCGGCTTTGATGCCGTCGAACACCAGCCCGCTTTCCGGGTCGATGAGGGTCTCGTCGATCCAGTCCGCCATCTGCTGGGCCCGACGCAATCGATCGTCTTCATAACGAGCGAGGAAGATGCCCGCAGGCCCGTTCGCAGGCGCATTGAAGAACTGATCCTGTTTGCGCCACGGGATGCCGCCGCCGTCCTCGGGGACCCACGAGTTGAGGAACTGATCCGCGAGCTTGTCCAGCGCCTTCGGCCGCTTGACGCCTGCGAGTCGGCCTGCCCGCTCCAACGCCAGCGCCAGCCACGCCATGTCGTCGTAGTAGTCGTTGATCCAGCGTCCGGTGTTGCGTATCCGGTGCGCGCGGATCTGACGTTCGATGCGCATCTTCCTGTCCGGTTGCGGGTCGCGTACCTGCGCGTCGACCAGACAGTCCAGCAGGTGGGCCTGCCACCAGTAGTGCCAGTTTCGGAACTGTCGATACTTGGGCTCCGACGGCCATGCGACGACCCCGAGCTGGGTACCGGGCAACTGCCACAGCTTCGTCACATGGCGTTTGGCGATGGCCTGTTCGGCGCTGCCCGCGCGGTTGGCCCACAGCTGATCCATGGTGACGATCCTGCCTTACCAGGCCCCGTTGAGGTCAGCATGTTGCGCGATCCACACGTGCATGGCGATGCCTGCTGCGACGGAGGCGTTGATGCTGCGGGTTGAGCCGAACTGCGCGATCGACACCGTCATCGAGGCCCCGACTCTGGCGTCCTCTGTGATGCCGGGGCCTTCCTGGCCGAAGATCATCAGAGCAGCGCGCGGCAACTGGGCGTGCTCGAGCGGCACCGACCCTGGCACGTTGTCGACGGCCACCACCGCGAGTCCGGTCTCGGCCGCAAAAGCGAGCAACTCGGCGGTGGTGTCGTGGTGGCGAAGGCGCTGGTATCGGTCGGTGACCATGGCGCCGCGCCGGTTCCAGCGGCGCCTGCCCACGATGTGCACGGTGTCGACGGCGAACGCGTTGGCGGTCCGCACGACCCCGCCGATGTTGGCATCGTTGCCGAAGTTCTCGATCGCAATGTGGAGCGAGTGCCTGCGCTGGTCGATGTCGGCGATGATCGCGTCCCGCGTCCAGTAGCGGTAGGCATCGACGACGTTGCGGGTGTCACCGACGCGCAGCAGCTCGGGGTCGTAACGCGGATCGTCGGGGAGTGGGCCGTCGCGTTCGGTTTCCCATGGCCCGACGCCCGTGCTGGCCGACCACTCCGTCGGGCCCGGCACCTCGTCAGCCATCCTTGGTCCACAGCGCCGCGTGCGTGCCGATCACCGACACCGACGCGTACAGCAGCGCCTGGTTGATCTCCCCCTGCGTGCACAGCGACGCGCGGACGGACACCGCGTCCAGCGAGGCGTCCGGCAGCACCAGAAGCGACGCCCCGTACACCGCGCACGCGTGCGACAACCCTGCGCCTGGCAGCGTCGGCCCGACGAGGACCATGAGCGGTCCGCCACGCTTGGCCGAGTCGTCGCGGTATTGCGCTGCCAGGCCGGTGATTTCGAGCCCGAGCAACATGTAACCGTTGCCGCTGAACCCCGCGGGGTCGCCCAGCGCCGTCGGATCGAGCTGTGCGCCGTCGGCTCGGAAGGCGTCGACGCTGGTGGACTTCAGCGCCAAGCCGGTGTCGCCGGGGTTGACCGGCCCCAAGCCGACGGGGAAGGCCGCCGCGTACGCCACCGTGGTGCCCGCCATCCGGTCCTGCGGCGAATACGCGTATATCCCGCGCACCTGACTCTGGTCGCGCAGCGGGCCCAAACAGACTGTGCCACCGAACTTGTCGGGAGTGGGTGCCGAGGCCGCCCTGACGCTCAGACCCGTCACGTCGGCGCAACCGCCCAACGCGAACGACTCGATCGGATGCGCCAGCGCACCGTACAGGCCAAACCTCAGCGCTTCCGGCTTGGCGTGCGGAGCATCGACCTTCGCGACCGACGCGTCGACGTCGACCAGCACGTAGTCGGCGTCGAACCGCAGATTGGACACCGAGACGTTCCATCCGAGCACCGCCAGCGATTCGCCGATCTTCGCGGACTGGGCGCCGTAGGTGCGGTTGGCGTCGTCACCTGAACAGCCGACCGCGAGCAGGGCCAGCACCAGCAGCACGGTGACTAGTTTGCGCACGCGACCCTAGGTCCGGCCGCGGCCGCGGCCGACCACTTTGGTCATGGCGCGCACCAGGTTTCGCGGCACCATGCGCCCCCCGGTGGTCAACAACTTGTACTGCAGGCCCGGCACGATGACGACCTGCCCCTTGGCGACGTCGGCCAGGCAGTCGCGCACCACGTCGGCGACCTCCAGCCACAGGATGGATGGCGTGCCTTCCATGTCGATGCCCGCGCGCGCGTGGAACTCGGTGCGCACGAAGCCTGGGCACAACGCGTGCACGCCGACGCCGGTACCGTCGAGGCCGTTGGCCAGGCCCTCCGAGAACGAGATGACCCAGGCCTTGGAGGCCGAGTACGTCGACCCGCGCCCCGGAAGCAGCCCGGCGACGCTGGCGACGTTGATCACCGTGCCCGCGCCGGCCGCCAACATCGGCGGCAGCGCGGCGTGGGTCAGCTGCATCACCGCGGTCACGTTGACGTCGAGTTGAGCCTGCAGTGCGGAGAACTCGGCGGACCAGAACTCGCCCGAGGTACCGAAGCCCGCGTTGTTCACCAGCACGCGCACCCCCGCCGCAAGCCGGTCGGCCACCCGCTCGCGGTCCGCCGTCACGGCCAGGTCGGCGGCCAGCACCTCGACGTTGGCCCCGGCTTCGTCATGCAATTCGGCCGCGAGTTGCTCCAGGCGTTCGGCGTCGCGCGCGACCAGGACCAGGTCATAGCCGTCCAGGGCGTAGCGCCGCGCGAAACCGGCACCCAACCCAGAGGTCGGCCCGGTGATCAGTGCGACGGGGCGTGACATGCCGCCAGGTTACTTAGCGCTGATAGTGCGGCGACTGGCGCCCGTTGCGCACGGGCGGGCGCTGCTGCGTGTAGCGGCCGACGTCGGCGCGGCCGGCCGGTTGGTCACTGCGGCCTGCGGGCAGCGCGGGCGCACCCGATTGCGGGCGGCCTGGGGATCCCCCGCGGCGGGCAATGGCCTGGCCTGCGCCGTTCTGCCCTGGCTGCGGGACGGGTGGCAGCACCCGAAGCAGATCGTTGAACTGGCGGACGGTGAGCAGGCCCTCGTCCCATTGGGCGCGGGAGCTTCCGATCGGCATGCTGACGAGCGTCCAGTTCTGCTCGTTCCACATGATCTCGGCGCAGTCGGGGGCGGCGTGGGCAAAGGTGACCATGCGCCGGTCGCACGCGCGCCGGGCGGCGTCGAGGTTGGTGGAGTACACCATCCGCGGGCCGATGGCACCGAGCAACCAGATGTCGCCCTCGCGCGGCTCCTTGATGTCCTTGAGGCGCACGTCGACCACGACGTTGGTACCGACCTTGCGATGCAGCGCGATGACCGTCGCGACGTCCTCGAGGTCGAAGATGAAGACGGCCTCGCCGCGGATCTGGCCGAGCACCACGTTCTTGGCGGCCACGTCACCGACGGTCGACATGACGCCGCGCTTCCAGCGCTTCACGATGTCGCGCGATTCGTGTTCGTAGTCGAATCCGTGCGACTTGGCCCAGGATTTACGGCGACGGCCGAGCCCGCGTCGACGGTCGGTGTCGACGTACAACAACACGGCCGCACCCACGAAACAGAGTGCGGACAACGTGAACCAGAGCGGGACCATTGCCCCCCAGCCTACTGGTTGGTACGGGTTTCGCCCGAACTCGTTCAGATCACAATGACGTTACTACGTGACTTCGGCGCGCTTTCGCTCGCTCAGCGAACGAAAGCGCGCCGAAATCACTAGCCCAGCAAGAGGCCTTCACCATCGGCGCTGACGTTGACGGGAACCACGTCACCGTCGTGCACGTCACCGGCCAGCAGCATCTTCGCCAACTGGTCGCCGATAGCCTTCTGGATCAGCCTGCGCAACGGACGTGCCCCGTAGAGCGGGTCGAACCCGCGCTCGGCCAGCCACTGCTTGGCGGGCAGCGACACTTCGAGGATCAGCCTGCGCTGCTCCAACCGCTTCTGCAGCTGGGCCAGCTGGATGTCGACGATCGACACCAGTTCGTCGGGCTGCAGCGCGTCGAAGACGATCACGTCGTCGAGGCGGTTGATGAACTCTGGCTTGAACGCCGAACGCACTGCCGCCATCACCTGCTCCTCGGTACCACCGGCGCCGAGATTGCTGGTCAGGATCAGGATCGTGTTGCGGAAGTCGACCGTGCGGCCCTGGCCGTCGGTCAGCCTGCCCTCGTCGAGCACGGCCAGCAGCACGTCGAACACGTCCGGGTGAGCCTTCTCGACCTCGTCGAACAGCACCACCGAGTAGGGCCGCCTGCGCACCGCCTCGGTCAGCTGACCGCCCTGGTCGTAGCCGATGTAGCCAGGAGGCGCACCGACGAGCCGCGCGACGGAGTGCTTCTCGCCGTACTCGCTCATGTCGATGCGGATCATGGCCCGCTCGTCGTCGAACAGGAACTCCGCAAGCGCCTTGGCCAGCTCGGTCTTACCGACGCCGGTCGGCCCGAGAAACATGAACGAGCCGGTCGGCCGGTTCGGGTCCGCGACGCCAGCGCGGGTGCGGCGCACCGCGTCGGACACGGCCTGCACGGCCTTCGTCTGGCCGACGACGCGCTTGCCCAGCTCCTCCTCCATCCTGAGCAGCTTGGCGGTCTCGCCTTCGAGCATCCGGCCGGCCGGGATACCGGTCCACGCCGACACCACGTCTGCGATGTCGTCGGGGCCGACGTCTTCTTTCAGCATGACGTTCTCGCGGGCCTCGGCGACGGGCAGCGCCGCGTCGAGCTTCTTCTCGACCTCGGGGATGCGCCCATACCGAAGTTCCGAGGCCTTGGCCAGGTCGCCGTCACGCTCGGCCCGATCGGCCTCGCCACGCAAGGTGTCGAGCTGCTCGGTGAAACTGCGCACGATGTCGATGGCGTTCTTCTCGTTCTGCCAACGGGTCGTGAGCTCGGCGAGCTTCTCCTTGTAGTCGGCCAGTTCCGCGCGGAGTTTTTCCAGCCGATCGACGGATGCCGCATCTGTTTCCTTGGCCAGCGCCATCTCCTCGATCTCGAGGCGACGGACCAGCCGCTCGACCTCGTCGATCTCGACGGGCCGGGAGTCGATCTCCATGCGGAGTCGCGACGCGGCCTCGTCGACCAGGTCGATGGCCTTGTCGGGCAGGAAGCGCGACGTGATGTAGCGGTCGGACAACGTGGCAGCCGCGACCAGCGCGGAGTCGGTGATGCGGACGCCGTGATGGACCTCGTAGCGGTCCTTGAGCCCGCGCAGGATGCCGACGGTGTCGTCCACTGACGGCTCGCCGACCAGCACCTGCTGGAAGCGCCGCTCGAGCGCAGCGTCCTTCTCGATGTACTTGCGGTACTCGTCGAGCGTCGTCGCACCGACCAGGCGCAGCTCTCCGCGCGCCAGCATCGGCTTGATCATGTTGCCGGCGTCCATCGCGCCCTCGCCGCTGGCGCCCGCACCGACGATGGTGTGGAGCTCGTCGATGAAGGTGATGATCTGCCCGGCCGAGTTCTTGATGTCTTCGAGCACGGCCTTGAGCCGTTCCTCGAATTCGCCGCGGTACTTCGCGCCAGCCACCATCGAGCTGAGGTCAAGCGAGACCACGGTCTTGTCGCGCAGGCTCTCCGGCACGTCGCCCGCGATGATGCGCTGGGCCAGGCCCTCGACGATGGCGGTCTTGCCGACGCCGGGCTCGCCGATCAGCACCGGGTTGTTCTTGGTGCGCCTGCTCAGCACCTGGATGACGCGACGAATCTCGTTGTCACGTCCGATAACTGGATCGAGCTTGCCTTCCCGCGCCAGCTCGGTGAGGTCGGTCGAGTACTTCTCCAGGGCCTGATACGTGGCCTCGGGGTCGGCACTGGTGACACGGCCGCTGCCGCGCACCTTGACGAACGCTTCGCGCAACGCCTCGGGCGAAGCACCGTGACTGGTCAGGAGCTTGGCGACGTCGGAAGCTCCGGTCGCGAGTCCGACCAGCAGGTGCTCGGTCGAGACGTACTCGTCGTCCATTTCGGTGGCCAGCTGCTGGGCCGTGGTGATCGCGGTCAGCGAGTCACGGGAGAGCTGCGGCGTCGAGTTCGAGCCGGTCACGCTGGAAAGCCGGTCGAGCAGGCGTTGCGCCTCGGTTCGGATGGTCGCGGGATCGACTCCGACCGCTTCGAGCAGTGGGGCGGCGATGCCGTCGTTCTGCGTCAGCAACGCCATCAATAGATGGGCGGGCCGGATCTCCGGGTTGCCTGCGGCGGTGGCCGCCTGCAACGCCGAGGTCAGCGCCGCCTGGGTCTTCGTGGTCGGGTTGAACGAGTCCACGACACCTCCAATTCTTCAGACTGTGGCCATGAGGGGGCCAGGGAAAATGCTTGTCGCTTGGTCCAACGCCGTCAAGGTTGAGTCTGTTCCGCTCAACTCTGACCAATTTTCGCGGCAGTCTCGTCAGGCGCGCAGCGTACGGCCGCAGGGCCTGTGCATCTACTGTCAGCGTCGTCCACACTGTCCTCATGCGCTTCAACCCGCCGCCGAACTGGCCACCAGTACCGCCCGGCTGGACGCCCCCGGCAGGCTGGCAGCCCGACCCGTCGTGGCCACCCCCGCCTCCGGGTTGGCAGATGTGGGTTCCCGAGGGGTCGTCACGCCGCAAGACCGGACTGATCGTCGGGGGGCTCGTCGCGGTGCTCTTGCTCGTCGCCGGCGTGGTGATCACGGTGGTGGTGTTGAGGTCACCGTCAGAGGGCACGACGACGAAGTCGACGCAGACCTCCGCGAACCAGAAGACCGATGAGGAGCAGATCGAGGACGCCGTCAAGGCATTCGAAGCAGCGTGGAACAACCGCGACTTCGCGGCCTTCGAGCCGATCCTGTGTGAGGAAATGCGCAACGACAAGGAATTCAACGAAAAGGACTTCCTCGACGCGCGCAGCGATAGCGGCGAATTGAACCTCGCCGTCGAGTCGGTCGAGGTCGATGGCGACTCGGCGATGGCCACCGTCACGCACGAGGGCGAAGGCGCCGACGACATCGACTTCGTCCGTGAGGACGGCCGCTGGAAGTGGTGCAAGCTGTAGCCGCTCAGCGGTGAGCCTAGAACTACAGCCCAGGTGACCGTCGCGAAGGCGGTCAGCGTCACCGCGTAGAAGGCGCTAACTCAATGACGGACGAGGGCCAGGGCGCCGGAGCGCGTTCCGGTGAACAGCACGTGCAGCGAACTCGGCCGTGGCGAATCGCGACACGGCCGAGAAGATGCAAAGATCGAGTCATTCGAGCAGCTGCCGGCGACCGTAGGTGTCAGCGGCACAGGTCGGCGGGAAGTGGACGTGCGTGTCGACGAAGCCGCGTCGCAGGAAGCCTGGCCGATGAGCTCCCAGCAGGCGGACCCGAACCTTTTGGGGACATCGGACATGTTGCCGCAGAACATGTTACGACCGGAATGCGTCGGTAACCGGGGCACAGTCGGGAATGCTCACCGGCGCCTCGGCTGCACCCGTGACGCTCGGCCCGCCCGCAACGTGGAAGACGTGACCGCATTGAACGTGATCCGTCGAGACATGATCGCAGGTCGACGCCGCCTTGACGTGGCGGTCAAAAGTTCAGACAAACCGCTTCCGCCACGCAGCAAACGCCCTAGAGTCAGCAACCGCAGCCAGAAGTCGAGCCAGGAGGGGTCATCGGTGGACATCACCACCATCAAGGAGGTCGTCAGGAATCCGCCTGTGCGACCGGGTGAGGTGTGGCGCGCCGGTGACGCCTGGCTGGCCGGAGGTACGTGGCTGTTCTCCGACGTGCAGCCCGACCTGCGTCGGCTCATCGACCTGGTCCCACTCGGCTGGAACACCCTCGCGGCGACGAACGCCGGCCTCGAGATCGGCGCCATGTGCACGATCCGCGATCTCTACGCCTTTGCAGCCCCGGGCGATTGGCGCGCCGCCGAGCTGCTGCCCATCAGCTGCGAAGCCTTCCTCGCATCGTTCAAGGTGTGGAACTCGGCGACGGTGGGCGGCAACATCTGCATGGCGCTGCCGGCAGGACCGATGATCACCATGACGGTGGCCCTCGACGCCTCGTACACCCTGTGGAGCCCCGACGGATCCGAACGCACCGTGGACGCAGGCGAATTCGTGACCGGCAACCACGCGACCATCCTCGGACCGGGTGAGCTGCTCCGTAGCGTCCACGTCCCGGCAACCGCGCTGCGCAAGCGCCACGCACACCGGCGTTTCACACTCACCAAGATGGGCCGGTCGACGATTTTCATGATCGGCACGCAGAGTCCCGGCGGTGACGACCTTCTGCTCACCATCACCGCGGGCACCACGCGTCCGGTCAGGCTGGCCTTCGACTCAATGCCTACCGCCGACACCTTGCAGAACCGGATCGACGACATCGACGCCGACGTCTGGTTCGACGATCCGAATGGCACGCCCGATCATCGGCGCCATCTGGCCAAGCACTACGCCGAAGAGCTTCGGGCCGAGCTCGGCGAGGGGAACCCGTCATGACCTACACGGTGAACGGTGAGCCGTTCGAAGCAGAGCCGGAGCCTGGTCAGTGCCTGCGCACGTTCGTGCGGTCGCTTGGCGCACACGGCGTCAAGAAGGGTTGCGACGCAGGCGATTGCGGTGCCTGCACGGTGTGGCTCGACGGGGACCCCGTGCACAGTTGCATCACCCCCGCATTCCGCGCCGACGGTCGTGAGGTGACCACCATCGAGGGCCTTGGCACTCCGGACGACATGCACCCGATGCAGAAGCAATTCCGCGACGCTCCCGGCTTCCAGTGTGGATTTTGTACCGCAGGCATGATCATGACGGCGGCGACCTTCACCGAAGAACAGAAGAAGGACCTGCCGCGGGCGCTCAAGGGAAACCTCTGCCGCTGCACGGGTTACCGCGCCATCGAGGATGCGGTCAATGGGGTCAGCGCGATCGAGGAGGCAAAGCCCGGCCAGGCCGTCGGCACGAGTGTGGGTGCGCCCGCGGCCACCGGCGTGGTCACGGGCACCGTCGAGTTCACCATGGATGCCCAGATGGAGGGCATGCTGCACCTCAAGGTGCTGCACTAGCCGCCAGCGCACGCCCGCATCGTGTCGATCGACAAGGCTGCGGCACTCGCGGTGCCCGGCGTGCACCGGGTCTATACATGGGAGGACGTCCCCCGAAAGCGTTACAGCACTGCGATCCACACCGACCACCTGGTAGATCCCGATGACACCTACATGCTCGACAATGTCGTGCGCTTCGCCGGGCAGCGGGTGGTGGCCGTACTCGCCGACTCGGTCCGCGCTGCCGATGAGGGTGCCCGCTTGGTCGTCGTGGAGTACGAGCTGCTGCCCGCGGTCTTCGACCCCGAAGAAGCGATGGCCGACGGTGCACCTCAACTGCACAGCTACGACGACCCCTTCGCCCACGACAAGGACCGCAACATCCTGCTCGAGTTGCACGGCGAAATCGGCGATGTCGAAGCGGGTTTCGCCGCGGCCGACGTGATCCACGAAGCCACCTACTTCTCGCCGCGGGTGCAGCACGCACACCTCGAGACGCACGGAACGATCGCGTGGATGGAGGACGGCCGGCTCAACGTCCGGACCGCCTCGCAGTCACCCTCGATCGCCAAGCTCAAACTGTCCCATCTGTTCAGTCTGCGGCCCGACCAGCTGCGGGTGTTCTGCACGCGCGTGGGCGGCGGTTTCGGCGGCAAGCAGGAGTTGATCTCCGAGGACCTGCCCGCTATGGCCACGCTCGACACCGGACGCCCCGTGTCATGGGAGTTCACCCGCGAAGAGGAGTTCACCACCGCTTCGCCGCGGCACCCAATGAAGTGCACGGTCAAGCTCGGCGCCAAGGCCGACGGGACGTTGACCGCATTCGGCTACCGCAATGTCTCCAACACCGGCGCCTACGGCAATCACGGCGGTGAGACGCTATTCGCCGCCGGTGCCGCGATCGCGCTATACCGTTGTCCCAACAAGAAGTTCGATGCCTGGTCGGTCTACACCAACACCGTGCCCAGCGGCGCGCTACGCGGCTACGGCATGACACAGCCCGGATACGCGGTGGAATGCGCCATCCACGAGTTGGCTGTCAAGCTCGGCATGGACCCGATGGAACTGCGGCGGCGCAACGTCGTACGCCCCGGCGATGCCCTGTTGGCGCTCGCCGACCACGCCGACGACGTCGAGTTCACCGAGGACGGCATCATGGCTTGCATCGACCTGGTCGACGAGGCGCTGCGACTCGACGACAGCGGCCGCGACCTCGGCGCCGACTGGCTCGTCGGCGCGGGCGCCGCGGCCTCGCTACACGAGACGGCACCTCCCACCGACCACATCTCGGACGCGTGGGCGACCCTGTGCGATGACGGTATGTATGAGATCGCAGTGGGCACAGTCGAATTCGGTGAGGGTACCTCCACTGTGCACGTCCAGATCGCGGCCACGAACCTCGGAACCACACCGGACCGGATCCGCCTGGTGCAGTCCGACACCGACAAGACGGGATTCGACACCGGTGCGTTCGCGAGTGCAGGCATGTTCGTGGCAGGCAACGCGGTGAACTATGCCTCGGTCGCGCTGCGGAAGCGGCTCCTGGGATTCGCGGCCACCCACACGGGTGTCGACGTCGCCGAATGCGCGATGGACGACGACGGGATCGTGTGCGGTGACACCCGCCTGTCACTGGCCGAGCTGCTCGAGTCCTCCCGTTTCCGTGGCGTTCGGTTCACGGAGGCGCGCAAGGCCTATGGTTCGCCCCGCAGCGTCACGTCCAACTCGCACGGCTTCCGGATCGCGGTGCACCGGATCACCGGTGAGATCCGCATCCTCTACAGCGTGCACGCCACCGACGCCGGAGTGATCATCAATCCCGCGCAGGTGCGCGGTCAGGTCGACGGCGGAGTCGCGATGGGCCTCGGCTTCGCGCTCACCGAGAACTTCCACGTCGACGACAAGGGGGTGATGGTCAACCCGAACCTACGCAATTACCGCATCCCCACCTACGCCGACGCGCCCCGCACCGAGCTGCTCTTCGTGAAGTCGACGGACTCCGTCGGACCGATGAAGGCCAAGGGCATGGCCGAGTGCTGCATCAACCCGGTGGCGCCCGCGCTTGCCAACGCACTCGAGGACGCCACCGGCGTGCGCTACCGCGATTTGCCGCTGTCCCCCGAACGCATCTACGCCCGGCTCACCACCGCTCGTTTGATCCCGGCGACCTGAGCCGTGGACGAGAAGAGATCCACCGACAGCGCGGCCACCGTCATCATCGGGCAGCGGGTGCGCCCGGGGTCCGAGCAGGCCTTCGAGGCCTGGCAGACGGACATGAACACGGAGGCCTCGAAGTACCCGGGCTTCATCGGAGCCGAGATCAACCCTCCCACCGCGGTCCAACCCGACTGGGTTGTGGTGTATCAGTTCAACTCCGTCGCGCACGTGCAGGCGTGGATCAACAGCGCCACCCGGCAGGAACGGCTGACCGCAGGCGCCCAGTTCTTCGACGGTCCTGGCACCCAACAGGTGATCGGGGGCGGCGCGCGCTCCACCGATCCGCTGGTGACCGTGGCGGTGAGTCACCGCGTCAGTCCTGAGAACGTCGCCGAATTCCTCGAGTGGCAGGAGCGACTTCGGCTGGCGGAGAGCAAGTTTTCCGGATTCCGCGGTAGCGAGCTGTTCCGGCCGGTGGCCGGTGTACAGGACGAGTGGACGGCGCTGTACCGCTACGACAGCGCCGACGACCTGGACAAGTGGCTCATCTCCGACGAGCGCCGCGCGCTGCTCGCCGAGGGCGAGAAGTTCTCCGATTACCATTCCCGCACCATCGACAACTCGTTCGGCAGCTGGTTCGCCTTCGACGAGCACGGCCACCAGGCCCCGCCGCCGTCGGACTTCAAGACGGCCATCGCAGTCTGGGTCGGCCTCTATCCCACCGTGGTGTTGCTGACCCTCATGGTGTCGCCGTTGCACATGCCGCTGTGGCTGGGCATGTTGATCGGAAACCTGATGTCCAGCTTCGCCGTCAGCTACCTGGCCATGCCGTACTACGTGAACCCTCTGCTCAAGCGCTGGCTACGGCCGCCGGCCGCGGTGTCGAAGGCGCGCACGAACCTGCAGGGCATCGCCATCGTCATTGGGCTCAATCTCTTCTGGGTGGTCGTCTTCTATCTCGTGACCAAGGTCTTCTGGCACCTACCCTAAGCCCACCCCGCTACGCCCGCCCAACCCTGACTCAGCGCCCCCCGAGTGGGGCCGCGGCCGCAAGTCCCGGAATCACGGGAAGCGTGGAAACCAACTTTGGCGCAAGCGACTTGGCGTCCGGCGCCGAACGTTCCAGCGTGTACTTGCGCACTTCCTGACCGCCCGGCGTCATGCCCGCCACCAGCAGATCGGCGCCGTTGACGGTGCTGCTCGTCGCCACCGTCACGCCCGGCACAGCGCCGGGGAACGGTGCGAACGACGCGATCTGTTGGTACTCGATGTTCTCCTCGTGATGGTTGGGGTTGTCCTGGTAGATGCCCGGCTGCCCGTCGAGCAGCGACCCGTTCGACCACACGCGCACGGTGGCCTCGCCGCCGAGTTGGCCGGTGACGATGCTCTTGGCGCCGCCTGCTGCGCCGGCCACCCATCCCGTGGACAACGCGACGCCGTCCTTGTAATTCTCGTCATAGGCCAGGAACTGCGCCGTCATGCGCGGATCGGTCGGCTTGCCCGAATGTTGCTGCGGCGTGGTCCCATTGGCCTGCGCCCGGGCCGTTGGGGTGTACAGGTCCCACCGGAACGACTTGATGAGCGGCGGTTCGCCGGGCCCTGGCGCCGTCACCAGGGACTCCCGGCCCGATCCAAGTTCGACCATGCCGGTGGCCAGGGTGACACCGGACTGAGATCCGGGGTAGGGCGTGAAGGTGGAGAACACATCCGGCGCCTTGCCCGCCTCACTCGGCAGTGTCGAGGAGAACACCTTCACCTGCGACTCCATCCCCGGACCCGAGCCGACGATGATGTTGTCCGCCAATGCGTTTCCGTCAATGTCGGCGCCCGTCACGGTCACCCCACCGGTGAAACCCGAGTCGAACGGGGCGAAGCGGGTGAGCTCGGTCTTGAACAGGCCGTCCTTCGTGTTGTTTCCGTCGTATGCGACCACCTGCGGGGAGACGCCCTTGCCAGTACCGACGACCAAGTCCAGGATACCGTCGCCGTTGACGTCGGCCATCGCGACCGACGGCGTGCCCTCGAAATCCGGGAATGGGAACACAGTCTGCAAGACCTTGTCACCGTTGGCATCTCGGATCTGAACTGATGCCGGCTTACCGTTCGACCCGGGGATCGCCAGCGCATACGTCGAAACCTCGGGGATGACGTTGATGGTGGCCATCAGCCCGTTGTCCTCGTGGTTGAGCCGGTGGCAGTGGATGACGTAGGTACCCGGGTACTCCAGGAATTCCTGGCGGAGGGTCAGCGTCGCCGGGGTGCTCACGACGTGCATGTCGTTGAATATCGGTGCGGGCACGTTGACGTTGTCCACCCCCCACGGTTCCACACCCGTCTTGCCCCGGTTCGGGTCGTCGATCTCCATCACCTGAAAGTCGTTGACGTGGATGTGCATCGGATGCGCATCGTTGTTGAAGTTGGTGATCTTCCACTCCTCTACGGAGTTGAGGCGCGGCTGGATCAGCGGGACGTTCGGGAACCCTGCGGGTTGAAACATGTAGATGACGGCCTTGGGGTCGTTGTGGCTGGCCTTGTCGCCGCCGATCGTGTCGACGATCGTCAGCTCCCGTTTGACGGACGGTGTCATCACCGACGTGTCCACGAACGACGTGTAGGCGTCCAGGTTCTGGCCGGGCTCGAAGGCGGTGGTCTGCCCTTGCCCGCTGGTGTCAGGGGTGGCCCGGATCAGGGTCTGGGTGGGGAACACGAAGAAGCCGTCGGCGAAGCTGAGGTACTTCGGGTCCACGGTCATCGTGCCGAGTACAGCGGGTGTGTTCTTGGTG
This sequence comes from Mycobacterium sp., assembly GCA_025966225.1. Lineage (GTDB taxonomy): Bacteria > Actinomycetota > Actinomycetes > Mycobacteriales > Mycobacteriaceae > Mycobacterium. The sequence goes on from JAOPVI010000060.1 coordinate 28,690, forward strand.
CCGTTGTTCGTATACAGCGCACCCGGAAGAACGAGCGGCGTGGCTTCGGGGTTCGGCGGAAACTCCAGGACCAGATCGCCTTCCTTCGGCATCGTGACCGCGATCGCATACCGCGATCCGGGCGGAATGCTCAGCGTCGTTCCGTCCCCGTAGACGGGCCTTTGGACTTGTGTGTAGGGATTGCCGTCTTGCCCGACGATGGCGAACTTCGGATGGTTCCCGGTGGCTGTCTCGGTCAATCTGACTGTCATGTAGCCGATGTCGCTGATGTTGGCCACCGCCCAGATCTCCGTCTGCCCCGGCTTGATCTTCAGCTCCGGTTGGAACTGGCCGTTGACGGTGAACTGCACGTCTCGCTGATTGTCCGGGAGTGCCGGGTTCTCCGCGACCTTCTTGGTCGGGCTGTCGAAGGACATCAGATTCGACGGGATGAACTGGGTCTGGCCGCGGTTGTTGTGTGGCGACAGCGGCCCGGCCCACCACGGCGTGAGGTATTGGGCGCCGATGCTGGTGTCGGCGATGTTCACCGGGGCCAGGCTCGGCTGATAGGTCCCGTCCGCGAGCTGCGAACCCTCCGGCGGCTTGAGCGTACTCACCCACTGCGGCCAGCTGTAGTTGTTGAGCTGATGCCCCTTGCCGTTGCGGTCGAAGACGTAGTTGTACTGAAACGCCATGTCGCGCACGGGAATGTTGTTCTGTGTGACGAGTGGCAGGTTCCCGTCGGGACGGCCGATCTCCAGCAGCCCCGCCAATCCCGCATACGTCTGCTGCGACGTCATCGTATGGCGGTGACTGTGGTACCAGTACAACCCGTTGGGCATGTTCTTGGGCACGTCGTACGTGTAGGTGTTGCCCATGCCGGCGGGTATCGACAGCAAGACGTTGTCGGCGTTGCCGGATGGACTGACGTGCAAGCCGTGGGTGTGCAGGTTCAGCGGCGCCTCGGTCAGCGTCGGCGGATAGATGGGCACCTCGCCGCCCTTGGGCGTGAACGCCGGATCGTAGAAGTCCTGGATTTTCAGGCCCTGTAGATCGTTGTCGTAATGGACGATCAGCTTCTCGCCGGGGTTGACGCGCAGCGTGGGTGCGGGATAGACGTTGTCGCCCTTGGTCGATCCGTCCGAACTGGTGCCCTTGATCAGGTCGTAGCCGAAGACCAGGAAGTTGGTCACGGGCTCCTTGACGGTGTCGAGATTGACGGTGCCCTGGTGCGCCGACAGACGCACTTCGAGCACGCCGTCCTTGCTCGAGAGGCGCACCGGTTCACGGAACGGAGCCGGTTTGCCGTCGGGACCGGCGTTGACGCCGGGCGGCGGGTTGGTGGTCACCGGCTTGGTCGACGCGCAACTGGTCATCACCGCGGTCATCGCAACCACCACGGCGAAGGCAAGGACTAATTTGCCTCGACGAAAGGACATGGAACCCCCTGCACCGTCAGCAAACGTTGCTGAGCCACTGGAGGGTACCGAGCGGGCGACCCAATAACCATCGCTTCCCGCAGATAGCGAGTCCTTGATTTGGTGGTCTAGTTCTGCACCGCGGTCTCCTGAGCCGCCAAGGCCCTCCATACGCCGTTCTGGAGCACGAACACGTCGATGAAACGCTCGCGGGCAACGACCTTTTCACGCTCGGTCACCGTATTGATGCCGTGGATGACGGCGGTGTCACCGTAGACGTCGACGATCTGGTCCGAGGCGTCGAACGTCACGGACAGCGGTTTCATGGCGGCGATTTCCTGTGCCCTGTCGAGCGGCTCCCCATCGGCCGTCACGTGTCGGAACGTCGGACCGAGAATCGATTTCACCGCGGTCACGTCTCCCGCGGTGATGGCGGTAAGCCAGCGCGCCTCCTGCGCGAGCACGTCCGCGCATGGTGGCGCGTCCAGTGCCAGCGGCGCGCCGGTGCCGCTGTCGACGCACGTGTCCGCCTGTGCGACCGCAGGGGTCGCGACGACGGCGGCGGCGGTCGCGGCGCCAACCAGGACGGCCCGAACGGCGACGCGCGCGGTTCTACTCATCGCAGTGCTCCTCGGGTAGCCGGCCCAATACCTCCAGGCTTCGTCGCACAGTCCACTTCACTTGCTACGTTGACGGGCGATGTTGACCGAACTGATCCCGTTGGCCCTCGTGGTCGCGCTGTCACCGCTGTCGATCATTCCGGCGGTGCTGGTGCTGCACGCCCCGAGTCCTAGGCCAACGGGGTTGGCGTTCCTGGTGGGTTGGGTCGTCGGCCTGGCGGTGCTGACCTCGGTCTTCGTCGAGGTGTCGAGCCTGCTCGGTGGCGGCCGGGGCACGCCACCGTCCTGGGCGTCCTACCTACGCATGGTCGTCGGCGCCGCCCTCATCGCGTTCGGTGTCTACAAGTGGCTGACCCGCAAGCGCTCCGAACATTCGCCGAAGTGGATGAGCAGCTTCGCGACGATCACCCCACTGCGGGCCCTCGTCACCGCCCTGGTCTTGGTCGTCGTCAATCCCAAGGTGCTGTTCATGTGCGCCGCAGCGGGTTTGGCCATCGGCACCGAGGGGCTGAGCCGGACGGGCGTCATCCTCGGCGTCGTGTACTACGTGGTGGTTGCCGCGTCCACGGTTGCGCTTCCGATCCTGGCGTACGCGGTGTCCGGCGACCGGCTCGACGAACCGTTGAACCAGCTCAAGGACTGGATGGAAGCTCAGCACGCCACGCTCGTCGCGGCCATCCTGGTGATTCTCGGTCTGATGGTGCTGTACAAGGGAATTCACGGCGCTTGAGGGCTAGGGGTCCGGCAAGTTGCCATCCGTCCTACACTCGGACGGCGTGGGACTCGACGATCGTGAAGGGCTGGCGCTACTGCGCGCCGCGGTCGACCCCGACGCCGGCTCGGAGGAACTGATCCGCAGGTTCTACACCCGCTGGTTCGCCATCGACACTTCGGCCGCCGACCTCTTTCCCCCCGACATGACCGGGCAGCGCGTCGCATTCGCGCGTGCGTTGACCTGGCTGTTCGGCGAGCTCATTGCCCGGCGTGCCGAGGAGCCCGTCGCCTTCCTCGCCCAGCTCGGCCGCGATCACCGCAAGTACGGTGTCACCCAACGGCATTACGACAGCATGCGCGACGCGCTCGAGACGACGTTGCGCAGCCACCTCATCGAGCAATGGGACCAGGGGCTGGCGGGCACCGCACGCGATGCAGTGGACCTGATCATCGGGGTGATGCGCGGCGCGGCGGACGCCGAGAAGGGACCCCCGTTCCGCGACGGCACCGTCATCGAGCACATCCGGGCCACCCGGGACGTCTCGATCATCCGGCTTCAACTCGACCGCCCGCTGTACTACCACCCCGGCCAATACGTCACCGTGCAGGTGCCGCAGTGGCCGCGCCGGTGGCGTTACCTGAGCCCGTCGATCCCCGCCGACCGCTCAGGCGCCATCGAGTTCCACGTCCGTTCGGTCAGCGGCGGCATGGTCAGCACCGCGATCGTCGGCGAGACCAAACCCGGCGACCGGTGGCGACTGTCCAACCCGCACGGCGCCATGCACATCGACCGCGACGGCGAAGACGTGCTGATGGTCGCAGGCAGCACGGGGCTGGCGCCGTTGCGGACGCTGATCATGGACATGACACGGTCGGGCGTGAATCCGCGCGTGCACCTGTTCTTCGGGGCGCGCTATCCGTCCGAGCTCTACGACCTGCCGACGTTGTGGCAGCTCGCCTCGTCGAATCCGTGGCTTTCGGTGACTCCGGTGTCGGAGTATTCGACGAATCCGCCGTGGGCCGTCGACTATCCGGACCCGGAGCCGCCGCGCGGCCTCCACGTCCGCCAGACCGGCACGCTGCCCGACGTCGTGACCCGATACGGCAACTGGAGCGACCGGCAGATCCTCCTCTGCGGCGGACCACAGATGGTCGAGGCCACCAAGGACGCGCTGATCGCCAAGGGCGCGCAGGCGCACCACATCCAACACGATCCGCTCGCCAACTGATGCGTGACAGAATTCAACGATGCCCGAGTTCGAAGCCGTCACGCTCAAGGACCCTTCGTCGTCGCTGACGGCTACCTTCGTGCCAACCGCAGGCATGATCGGCACGTCCTTGGCCGATGACGGCGTGGAGTTCCTCGGCCAGCGCCGCGGGCTCAACGCCTACGTGACGTCGGGCAAGACCATGGGCATCCCGATTCTCTATCCGTGGGCAAATCGGTTGAGCGCCAGCAAGTATGGCATCAACGGTGCCGTCGTCACGTTGACCGCAGGCACCGGCGGCGTGCGCACCGACGAGCACGGCGTGCCCATTCACGGTGTGCTCGCCGCCTACCCAGGGTGGCTGGTCAGCGCGCGCTCGGACAACAAGCTGACGGCCGTGCTCGACTACGGCGGCAAGCCTCGCCTGCTCGCGTCGTTCCCGTTCCCGCACGTGCTGACCCAAGAGGTCACGCTCGAGGACCGGACGCTCACCATCGAGACGACGGTCATGCCAACCACGGCAGCATCGGTTCCGCTGTGTTTCGGCTACCACCCGTACTTCGCCATCCCGGGCGTGCCACGCGCAGAGTGGCTGGTCACTACGCCGA
>JAOPVI010000073.1 GCA_025966225.1 Mycobacterium sp.
AACAAGGGCTGGCTAGTTTCCGTTGTAACAAAGGGGAGATGCAAAGGAGCACTACCATGCGAATCAAACTGACCTACATCGGACCGCTGTTGGCGGCGGGCGCGGCTGCGGTAGCGATCGCCGCCGCACCGACGGCTGCGGCAGCAATTGCGCAGCCCTGCTCGGGAAATATCTGCCAGTCGCCCGGCAATGTTCAGATCAACAACGCCCCTCCCCCCGTTCAATACCACCCGTACGGAGACATGCCGTTTCTGCTCGGCGGCCACGGCGGCCTTCGCGGCGGCATGTTCTGACACCTAACGTAACCACAGCAGTCGGCCCGCCACCCCAAGCAGGATGACGGGCCGATGGGGGTGGGGCCAGACTCAGCCCGTAGGTACCTCCGCTTCGTCGTCGGACCAGGTGAACCTCCGCCGAGCAGCCGTGACGAAGATCTGGGACCGCAGTGTCGCCCGCGGTGAACTGGACGCCAACGTCGACCCCGAGGTGGCGCTGGATCTGATCTTCGAGGGCGGCCGTGTACCGGCCGGCGACTGGGCACGGGGGGTTGACCCCGGCCGCCGCCGACGCCATCGTGGCCACAGCGATGCGGGCACTGGCCAGCTGATCAGTTGGAGCGGACGGAGCCGACCCCTCAGGTCTGACCCTGTCTCCGATGCTCGTGCTCCCGGCGCAGGTGAGCGAATCTATGACCACGGGCCAGCCAGTAGTCCGCGTTCTTGTTGCGCTGCCGGTGCCGCTCGATGTCAGCCTCGTCGGTGGTGGCGGGCTAAGAACCTAGTTCGGCCGCCAACTCACGCAGCCTCTCCGCGTCGATCGTCATCGCCAGCGTGGGCGCCCGCCCGCGTACCGTTAGGTGTTCTGGTATCACTACTCGTACAAGTCCGCCACCTCGGCTCGACCCTTGGCCTCAACCTCACGCTGGCGCGCAAGTTCGGTCAGGTGTGCCCACTTCTTCGCGGGGTCGCGATCGGTCTTCTTGCGGGCGGCGTCGGCGCGCTGCCGGGCGATGGACTCGTCGTCGAGATCCGCCGGATACCAGCCCAACTCGGCGGCCAGTTCAGCACGCAGACGCTTGTCTCGCTCGCTGCTTGGCACTACTCGTCGTCCTCGTAGACACGCCAGTAGCGGCCCCAGTCGATCATCTCGGCCAGCCTACGACTCAAACGTAACGTCGTCTCGGTCCTCGCCTTCGAGGCCGGTGATGTCGTCGCCGAAGATGGCTTCCATGTCCTTCAGGAGGCGCTTCACTTGCTACTCCCGGTGTGGCTACGCCCATGGTTGAGGATCACGTGGATAACGTGAGCCAGCGGCCCGTGACCCGCGCTCGGCGCTCATTGTGTCCGCCCACCTGAATGAGTCAGACATGTCCCGTCGCCGTAGCGGGAGCGCTCGGGACGTCGCCGCCGACATCCTGGCCGCCTGGTGACCCGCCGCTGCGGTCCGCGGATCCCGACGGCAGCGGCCCGCAGATCGACTTCTACGCCGAGGCCGCTCCGCGAAGCGCTGCCACAAGCGCCTGGGTGTCGGGCATGATCCGCTCTTCGACGATTTTGCCCCACACCATGCGGCCTACGTTGATGCCTCGATAGACCACTTGGCCGTTTCGGGTCGTTGCATAGCGCGTGGCGATCCGAGTCGACCACGGGCCGCCCTCGATGATCATGTCCTCCACCTCGAAGCGCAGATCCGGAAAGCGCCGAAAAAATTCCTCGCGCAGCCATGCGCGTTCGGCGTCCGCACCATGGAGGTCGACCGCCAGCTCATGGTCGCCGAGGTAGACGAAGTGCACGTCGTCGGCAAGTGGGATTTCATCGAGGCGTTGGTCCGACAATTTCCCCCAGACCACCAGCGCCTGCTTGCGCACAAACCAGCGATAAATCATCTTGCGACCGTATGTCTCCCAATTGGCCTCTGCGGGCTTTTCCCTCGCAGTCGACCTTGACCGTCGGTAGTTGCGGTGCGGAGCTTCTCGTCCACGGGAAGGGTGACCGGGAGCGGGTCATCCCGATCGCCGATGATCTCTCGGCCCTGATTGCTGGCGGCTCGCTGCTTCATACGCCTACGCAGATCAGTTTCGGCGGCGGCTTTCGTCCCAACATCGACCCTTTCGACGCGGACGGCATCGACGCCGGCGAAGCACTCCGGCCGGGGATCGCAAGAACGCAAATGGCTTGGGACTTCGAGGAACTCGACCGGGCTGACCTGTCGGAGTTCATCAATCGCTGGCTCGGCGGGTTCGGCCAAGCGGCGACAGGGACCCTCCAGCGTCCGGGGATAAGCGTCGAGAAACCGCACGTCGAACCAGCCCGTTGGTGGCAAACGTAACGGAGTTCGGCCCGCCCCCGGGAGAGCCGGAAGGGCGAGCGAATGCCAACTGGTCAACCGCAGGACAAATCACGAAGTGACGTCGAACCCGCTGTCATCGACCGTAAGATTCATGCGACGAGTCCAAAGCGCACGGGAGGGCGTTATGGCTTCGAAGCAACCGAGGCGACCCGGGTGGTATTCCGACTGGAGTGACCCGGAAGCGGAACGCTATTGGGATGGCACCGAGTGGGGACCTGTGCGCCCGTACATCGGTGGCGAGGATATCCCCGCGGGTGAGCCGGGCGGCAGATGGACCACAGCGCAAGTGGTCGTGATGGCGGGTTTTCTTCTGCTCGTGGTCGTCACCATGTATTTAGTGGCACGAGCAGTTATTGGTCCGTAGATAGCGAGAGTTCGGGATGGCCACCGAGCCGACGGATCGCTGTCCGCACCCCCTAGCCAACAAGCCACCCGAAGCGTTACGAATCGTCCGCGGAACGCCGGATCCGCTTGTGCGCAGTGAGCAGCAGATTTTCGCACGCCGCCGGCATGTCAAGCCGTTGCTGGGGGGTGAGTGCCACGACGTCCTTCACAACTTGTGCGGCGAGTAGACGGAGCTTGACCTGACTGTCCCGAGACCGCGCTCTCAGTAGATGAAAGGCGTGCTCGCTGTCGATGCCGTAGACAGACATCAGGATGCCTTTGGCCTGTTCGATGGCTGCCCGGTTCGCGACGATCTCGTCAACCTGCTCGGTTGTAAACACGGGCGCATATTCGTCGTCTGATAGCGGGGCCTCGGCCATTGACGGTTGGTGTGCCCTCGTTGCACGCCAGCCAAACGAGGAGATGTTGCCACGGACTTAACCATGTTCGGCCCGCCCCCCGGAGAGCCGGAAGGGCGGGCCGAACAGTAGTAGGACGCGGTGCTAGGCCGAACGGGGCCCGCCCGACACTGAGCGGCCGCTGTTGGCTTGAACGGCCTTCGGAGCGGGTACAAGCTCTGGCAACAGCGAGAGGAACACCGATGGCCACGATTGCCGGTGCAGACGGTAGGCGCACAACGATCTGTCCGGCGTGCGGATACCCAAGTGCTGGCCTATGTGCGGCCTGCATCCAATACTCTTCGGCCGTTCACGTCGATCCGGCATCGAACACCGGCACTCAATTCGATCCGGCTGCGTAGTTCTCACCAACTGCTAGGGACAAAGCGGCGGCGGTTGGGTGATCCACGTGCCCGCCGTGGTGTAGATCCTTTTGGACGATGCTGCCTCGCGTCGCCGATCACTGCTCCCACGGCCATGAGCTCGGGCCGGCGGCGGTGGCGGCGGGCACCGACATCATCCTTGCCCGCAGGGCGCTAGCCGAAGCCGATGTCGATACCTCCCGGCGCTTCTCCCTGGCCGTCTTTTTCGACCCAGCGGAAGCCCTTGCCGGCCTCGCTTTCTTGCCAACGGACGAACGCCGCTGCGCCAGGAACATGGTGGATTGCAGCGAACCCGAAACACGGTTCGCGGCGGCTTACTGTCTTGTTGCCTGCGGTCGTCGCCCAGGAGTGCGTTGCTCATGGGCGGTGACCGTGCGGCGGGCACCGACATGGCTCGCGATTTCAGCCGAAACAGGACGAGAG
>JAOPVI010000078.1 GCA_025966225.1 Mycobacterium sp.
ATGCCAGGCCCAGCGGGCGCGCCATCGACCGGCGGCGCGCCATCGACCGGCGGCGCGCCAGCCGGCGGCGGACCATCCTGTGGGACGCCCGGCGCGGGCGGGGGACCGTCGAGGAACGTGTTGCCCGGTGCAGGGGGTGCCACCGCGGGCGTCTGGCTGGTCTGGTTGCTCTGCGCAGGCCCCGGCTGGTTCGGCAGGTGCTGATTCGAATTCTGCTGCCCCTGCGAACCCTGCTGACTCAGGTCGATCTGCGACTGTGACGACGTGTCGATCGACGGCATCGGGATGGGCGGCATGTTGAGCCGCTCCTGGGGGATGGCGGGCGGCGGCACGACCGGCTGTCCGTTGATGAGCAACGGCCCCTTGGCGCTGTTGAGCAGCGTCGACCAACCGCCGTTGCCCAGCGTCGCCCCGATGTTGCAGGACACCTGGTGGCTGCCCGCCATCCAGCTCGGCAGGGAGATGGTGCTGTACATCAGGGTGAGGGTGGTGGTGCGCAGCTGAGTCGGGGCGAGGTACGCGTCGGCCATCTTGGTGCAGGTGTCCTTGACGAACGCATCCTGATCGGCGTCGGCAGGCATGGCGGCTGGGAACTTCTCGCCGAGATTGACCGAGCCGGTGACCTCGATCGCGTGCGGGGTGGTGCAGTCGACCGGGATGTCCGTCGGCTGATTGGTGGCCGGGTCGATCCCCAGGCACGTGCCGGCCGACCAGACCTTCGACTGATCGACGTCGGCGACCTTGCCCTTGTGGGACAGCTGCTGGTTGTTGGGGCCGGGTAGCTGTAGCCCGCACATCATGCGGCGCTCACCGGACTCCTTCCACTGCCGTTCGCCCGACCAGAGCAGGCTGACGACGAACCGGCTGTCCGGATCGAACTTCGGGCCGAGATACTGGCGGGCGGCGGTCTGGCACTGCTCTTGCGTGATCTGCTGGATCCTGGCCGTCGACGGCGGCGCGGCGTCTGGCCCGTACTCGCTGCCGGGGAACGTGCTCATGTCGATGGTATCTGCGACCTCGAAGCGGTGCTCGTCCTTGCACGCGACGAGCTGCGCGGCGTCCGGCGTGCGCTCCGGCCAGTTCAGGCAGTCGCCCGCTTTGACGTGGCCGAACGTGTCGTTGCCACGCGGGCCGAGGGCCTTCGCGCCTGCCGTGAGTGCACCGGTTCCGTCCGCCCCGCCGGGGAGCGCGGTGATCAGCCCCGCGATCAACAGCCCGCCCAACGCCGTCAACAACAGCCCACGACGGGTCGAGGTGGCTTGCAAGCTTTGCCACCACGGGGTTCTTTTCGGCGGTCGCCCGGCGTCTTCAGACTTGCTGACGCCAAGTTCAGTGGCCGTTGGTACGTCCAACATCGGTTCCATTGTGACAGGCGCGCCAGGGGCTGTGACAAGAGATGCAGTTGTAAAGTTATGGGGTTGTGCCTTGGCGGCACGCCTTGCATGGCCGCCCTCCGAATAATCTCCGGCACCACCAAAAGTAGGGTTGCGGTCGTGATCGACCTCAAGCTGCTTCGTGAAGACCCGGACCGGGTGCGCGCGTCGCAACGTGCGCGCGGGGAAGATCCGGGGTTGGTCGACGCCCTGCTGCAGTCCGACGCCGCGCGTCGCTCCGCCATTTCGGCCGCCGACAACCTGCGCGCCGAACAGAAGGCGGCGAGCAGAGCGGTCGGGCAGGCGTCGGCGGACGAGCGACCCACCAAGCTGGTCCTGGCCAAGGAACTTGCGGAACGCGTCACGTCCGCCGAGTCCGAGCAGGCCGCCGCCGAAGTGGCGTTCACGGCTGCGCACGCGGCGATCGGCAACGTCATCATCGACGGAGTCCCCGCGGGCGGCGAGGCCGACTTCGTGGTGCTCGAGACGGTCGGTGAGCCCACGGCGATCGCGGACCCGAAGGACCACCTCGAACTCGGTGAGGCGCTCGACCTGATCGACATGGAGCGCGGTGCGAAGGTGTCCGGCTCGAGGTTCTACTTCCTCACCGGCGTCGGCGCACTGTTGCAACTCGGCATCATGCAGCTGGCGGTCCGGCTGGCGACCGAGAATGGCTTCACGCTGATGATCCCGCCGGTGCTGGTGCGACCAGAGGTCATGGCTGGCACCGGCTTCCTCGGCGCACACGCCGACGAGGTGTACCACCTCGAGTCCGACGACATGTATCTCGTTGGCACATCGGAGGTTCCGCTGGCCGGCTACCACTCCGACGAGATCCTCGACCTCACCGACGGGCCGAAGCGCTACGCCGGGTGGTCGTCGTGCTTCCGTCGCGAGGCGGGCAGCTACGGCAAGGACACCCGCGGAATCATCCGCGTGCATCAGTTCGACAAGGTCGAGGGCTTCGTCTACTGCAAGCCGGAGGACGCGGAGGCCGAGCATCAACGGCTGCTCGGCTGGCAGAAGCAGATGCTCGCGCTCATCGAGGTGCCGTACCGCGTGATCGACATCGCCGCAGGCGATCTCGGCTCGTCGGCCGCGCGCAAATTCGACTGCGAGGCGTGGGTGCCATCGCAGGGTACGTACCGCGAGTTGACCTCGACGTCGAACTGCACCACGTTCCAGGCGCGCAGGCTCGCGACGCGTTACCGCGACGAGAACGGCAAGCCGCAGACCGCGGCGACGCTCAACGGCACGCTGGCGACTACCCGCTGGCTGGTCGCCATCCTGGAGAACCACCAGCAGTCGGACGGGAGCGTCCGCGTGCCCGAAGCGCTGGTGCCCTACGTCGGAAGGTCGGTGCTGGAACCATGAGCGAACTTGTGAGTGAATCATGAGTATGAGCGAGCTGTCCATGCTTGAATTGGATGAAGCCGAACTGCGCACGTGGTTCGGATTCGGGGTGGCAGGCAACTTCGCCGGGCACCTGGAACAGGCCGGAGAGGCCGCGGACTTCGTCAACGTCGCCTCCGAGGGGGTCGCGCCGAAGGGCATCTTCCCTTGGTACGCACCGGGATACGACGGCTTCCTCGGCGTGTTCCCGCTGTCGCACGACGCGATCAAACTGCCCGAGAGTGACACTCCGCTCAACCTGCAGATCGAGCCCGAGGTGGGCCTGGCCTGCGAGGTGCGCTGGCAGGGCGACACCGTGGTCTCGTTGCAGCCCTTCGCACTCGGCGCGTTCAACGACTGCTCCATCCGCCGGCCCAACGCCCCGAAGATCAGTCACAAGAAGAACTGGGGCCCGGCCTCCAAAGGCGTTGCAGCGCAGTTCTTCGGCATCGGCGACCTGACACCGGACGGCCCGACGTCGACGCTCCGGCTGGTCTGCAACCTACGCACCGCAGACGGCGCCGAGCATGCCTACGGCGTCGACAGCCCACTGCTCGGCTACTCCTATTACGGCGAGGTGCTGCTGGACTGGATCACCGAGCGGTTGGCCAACCAGAAGGGTTCGCCCGACACCCCGCTCGAGGATGTCGGCGCGCTGATGGTCGCGTCCGGCCATCCCGCCCACGTGCTGGTCGGCATCGGTGCGACGCGGTACACCGAACTGGGCGAGACGACATTCCTGCAGCCGGGCGACCAGGCCATCGTGCGCGTGTACGACACCGCTAGCGACGCGCATTCCGAACTGCACCAGACGGTTTCGGCGCGCTAGTCGCTCAGCAGCTCGTCGAGCACCGCGAGAAACTCCTTTGCCCGCAACGGCGTGAAGGCCGGACTCGGGCGGGTGCCCGGCACGTCGAGCGTCACCAGCGTTGACTTGATGGGTCGCCAGACGTCCATCGGAAGCCAGCGCCGCAGGTCCGATGGTCCCCAGATCCGAAACCGGTTCATGACGAGCCCGAGCGACTCGGCCTTGTAACCGCGGATGGCGGGCAGCGGAATGACCTTCGACGTGCCCGACGGAAAGTGATACCGGCGCAACGTAATCGCCTGGCGGTCGAGTTGCACCAGTCCGTCGTCATAGGACAGCGGTGCGCTCATGCCTTTGCGCTCCTCAGCGGGTGACCCTTGGACGTCAGACACCGTCCGTTCTCCAGGTTCCACTGCCAGCCGTGCAGGTTGCACGTCAGCGTCGTACCCTCCACCACGCCGAACTTCGACAGGTCGGCCTTCAAATGTGGGCAGCGGCGCTGAAGCTCCCAGCCGCCCAACTGGATTGACGCGGTGTCGTCGTGCGTCTCGGCGAACCAACCGTCTGCATAGGCGATGCGTTCGTCGGTGAGGCACTTGAAGAACGTGTAGAGATATTCGTTGTATCCGCCGACCCTCCACGCCTTGAATCGGGTCGACAGGAAGATGGTGTTGACCCAGTCCGGTTCGCCGTCGCGCAGCACGGTTCGCACCAACTCAGGCGCAAGCTCGAAACCGTAGCGGAACTTCTCATGTGGAATCGGTTCACGCACAGTGCGTTTCGGAAAGTCCAGCACCACAACTTCGTGCAGGTCTCCGGTCCCGATGCGCAACTCCACGGGGTAACCGATGCCGTCGCAGATCTGGTCGCTCTGACTCATGATGGGTTCGAAGCGCGCCCGTAGCGGTTCGAGCAGCGGTTCGCCCTCGGCAGGGGCCCAGCCGGCCTTCAGGGTGGCCAGCACGGGCGCCATCCGTTGGGCGTAGTCCTCGATGTACTGCGCCTTTCCCGTGGTGAAGATCGCTTCGGCGTCCTGCTGTGACACCGGGTGGGTCAGCGAATCGAGTTGGGAGCCAGTGAATTCAGCGGTGGTACCCGGAATCATCAACAGGCCACGGTCGTGCCCGTTGCTGCGCAGCTGCTCGAGGAAGACCATCTGGTCCGGGAAGATGCTGGCGGGGTCGCCGTGATCGTCATTGAGGTCCCGCAGTTCGGGATCGAGGAAGCACGGGGGGCCTGCGGACGGGATGACCCAGGTCGCGTCGACCTGCGCGACGTACTGGCGACAGCGGTCCATCTGGCGCTGGCGTTTCTGCGTGCCGAAGGCCTCCTTGGCCCGCGCGGGCATGTCGTAGACCATCGGGTACCAGATGGCCCCCGAGTACTGCAGCATGTGCACGTCGACGTGGCCGAAAGATGACTCAAGGACTTCGAGATCAATGGGGCGCGCGTCGTTCATGTTGAACACGACGGTTTCGCCGTCCGACACCACCAGTCCCGAATCGCCGATGGGGCCGTCGGCAGGTGCCCGCAACGCGATGATCATCACATCGAGGTCGCCCCTTGGCCCGCTGACGCGGTGCTTGACCGAATCCGTCGTCTCGACGAACCGATGAAAGCCGAGCTCCTCGAGGGCCCGGCGCAGATCCGGGACCGGGAAGTCCGGCAACAGCACGACGGCGTCCTTGTTGACGTGTTCGCGCAGGTTGACGGGATCGAAGTGATCGGCGTGCAGATGCGAGACGTAGAGGTAGTCGCAGTTGCCCAGCGCGTCCCAGTCCAGCGTGCTGTTGTCGGGGAACGGAAACCACGACCCGAAGTACGCCGGGCTGACCCAGGGATCGCACAGGATGCTGCCTGCCCTCGTCTGGATCAGAAAGCCCGCGTGGCCGACGCTGGTGACCTGCACAGATGCCCTTTCCGGTGGACGAATGTCTCCCGTGGAGTCTAACTGGCGGCCGCCGGCTACTCTTCCCAGCGCAGGCGGTAGTAGGCGATGCGCTCGCGGTCGGGCTCCACTCCGTCGGCCTCGAACAGCTCGGCCTCTTCGACTGAGTACATCCACCGTTCGCTCCGCGTCTGCCCGCCGGACGGGTAGTTCCACGCCAGCCGGATCTGCTCCGCGACGAGCTGGTGCGCCTCGGCGGCGGGGTACACCTTGACGTATTCGGACCCGTTGTCCAGCGCGAACGTCGTGCCGCCGAGTTCGTTCAGCCACACCGCGCGCACTGCCCGCCCCGCTGCGATTTCGCTGACGGCGTCGGGCACCGCGGGCTGCTCAGCCGGGAAGGTCACCGTGTTGGTCGATCCATTCGGTCGTGAAGGTCTGGATCTCACGGATCCACGTGGTGAGCTGGTTGCCGATCAAGCTCTCGACCGCACCGCCGAGCAATGGAACCCGCACCGCGACGGTGGCGGTGTACGTCAACTGCGAGCCGTCGACGACCGGCGTCAACAGACCTGCGCCGCGGGCTGACAGCGGCACCCCGTTCACATCGACCGTCACCTCTCCGCGCACCCTGCCGCCGGCGATGGGACTCCACATCTCGGTGTGCGCCAGTTCCCAGTTGCCGCCGCGCAGCTTCGTCACGACCTTGGGTAGCTCTGCGCTGAGGAGGCGGAAGGTGGTGCGCACACGCACGGTGCCGTCGTCGTCGAGGGTCAAGGACTCCAGCGTGCCGTTGTCCATGGCCTCCAACCGCGTTCGCCAGTACTCTTCGTCGCCGAACGCCGAGTGGAACTGCTCGACGCTGGAGGACGAGTCGACCACCAGATCGAATGAGCGGGGCATAACAGGGCAGGCTACCGTCGGCTGCTAGTCGATCGTCGCCGTCAGGTCGAACGCGGCGAGCGTCTCCCGGGCCAGGGCAGCCAGATTGGCCCTCGAGTTCTTTCCGTCGAGATGGTAGGCGATGACGGTGATGAAGAGCTTGCCCCCGATTCGGCCGGAGCCCAGGAAGAACTTCTGTTCGACGAGCTGCGGCGTCACCTTCTGGTCGACCCCCCGCGCGAAGACGTAGTCCGCCTTCGTACCGTCCACGTAGCCGACGACGGGGTCGATGTCGCCGATGTTGGTGCACGTGACCGGGCGGTCAGCGAACGCGAAGAGCACGTCGCCCAGCCTTCTGACCGCCCGCTTCGGGGTCAGCGGAGTCAGCGGGAGGAGCTCCAAGGACTCGTCGGGGGTTTCGCGAAGCGTCTTGAGTGCCTGCCTGATTGACCCACGGACGCCGGCTAGGTCGGTCGTGACCTGCTTGGGGTCGACGGCGATGTTGGTGAAGGACAGCGCGTTCGCGTGGGTATCGCCATCCTTGCGGTCGCTGGCGGTGATGATCACCCGCACGGTGCCGTCGTCAGCGCACTGGCGCCCCATTCGTTCGCCGAGTTTCGCGGCGAAGCCGGTGAACAGCGCGTTACTGGTACCGCCGAGCGCCCGTGCGCGCGAGTCCCAATCGTCCTGATCGATGTGAATGGTGATCGCGGGCACGGTGACGTAATCATCGCCTCCCCCGACGTCAACGGCCGCAGGGACCGCGACCGGCCGCGGTCCACCCAGGCGGGCGAATTCCTGCCGCTGGCGGCGGACCAGTTTGGCCGCCGCGCGGATTGCGCTGGCGACCTCCGGTATGCCCTGCAGCGTTTGGCGGGCGTCACTGGCCATTGCGCGCCGTCGCGTACGCGAACGCGGTGCCGGGTAACCGAACTCGTTGACGACGCCGTTGACCGCGTCAGCGATCGCCAGGCCGCACCCGAGGCCGTCGACGAGACAGTGCGAGGCCACCAGGCTGACTGCCATGGACCCGTCGGTGAACGGGGCCACTGCTAGCCCCCAGCCGGGGCCAACCTCCGGGTCGATGGGTCGTCGAGCGCGTTCATCCACCCACGCGCTGAACTCGATGCGTGGGCGAGCGCGCTCGGAGACATCCAGGGCGGGCCCATGATGCGCCGCAACCCAACGGTGCCGGCCGAAGGGCAGTGGCGAGCGCTCGATCAGTCTGCCCAACAGGCCGTAGCCGAGATTGTGGTGAAACCGCTCGAGCCCATCGAAGTCCAGGGCCCGCTCGTAGACCCACACCCATTGGACGAGCTGCGGCTGGTCTCGCGCCCGGAGCGCCAAAAACGAGGCTTGATCCATGAACGTGAGCTGATTGTCCTGCGGTGCAATGGCTTTGGCGCCGCGCCGCGCAAGGGGTGATAGCGTGACGAACCGGCTAGTCAATTGTGCCAGCCAACTCGAACTCGGCCAGCGTGTCCGCCATCAACCCGCGCAACTCCGGCTTCGAGTTCCTTCCGTCGACGTCGTAGGCGACCACGGTGATGAAGACCTTGCCGGAGAAACGGCCGGAGGCGAGGGTGACCTGGCCCTGTATGCGCTCGAGCACCTTTCGCGTGATGTGTTGCGTAACCCCGCGCGCGCAGAACGAGTCGGCATCGGTGCCGTCCGGCCGTCCCGTCGCCGGATCGACGTCGCGAAGGTTGGAACAGCCGACGGAGAAGTCGGTGAAGAGCGCTTCGGCCATCCGTCGGACCGCCCACTGCGGCGTCCACGGAGTGACGGGCAGGACGGCGAGCGATTCGTCCGGCGCGTCGCCCAAAGTCGAGAGCGCCTGTTTGATGGCAACCCGCACCTCGGCGAGGTCTCGCGTCACCCGGGTCGGGTCGACTTCGATGGTCACGAACGACAGTGCGTTCGCGCGTGTGTCGTGCTCGCCTCGGTCGCTGACCACGAACCGCACGCTCACGCCGCTGTCGTCGGCCCGTCGGCGCCCAAGGCGCTCACCGGTTTTCGCGGCGATCGCGTTCAGCAGCGCGTTGCTGGTCCCAGAAAGCGCGGCCGCCCGGGCGTCCCAGTCCCTCGCGTCGAGCTGAATCGTGATGGCGGGGATCATGACCGTGGCATCGTCGGTGCTGGCGGCGATGGGCTGCGATCCGCCCAGTCGGGCTAGATCCTGTTGGCCGCCACGCGCCAGTCTTGCCATCGCGGCGATCGCTCTGGCCACTTCTGGGATGTCCCGCAGGGTTTGGCGAGCGTCGGAACCCAGCGCCCGCAATAGCGTGCGCGACCCCGCCGGCGGGTAGCCGAAGTCGTGGTGGCGGCCGTTGGCAGCGTCGGCAATCGCGAGGCCTCCGGCCAACCCGTCCACGAGGCAGTGTGAAGCCAGCAGGCTGACGGCCGTCGAACCGTCCGTGAACGGCTGGACCGCCAGGCGCCACCCCGGCCCCCACTCCGGATCGATGGGCGACTGTGCGTGCTCGTCTGCCCAGTCGCTGAGCTCGGCACGCGGCCGGGCCATTTCAGCGACGTCGATGTCGACCGTGTCCGGGGCGGCCACCCATCTGTGGCGGCCGAACGGCAGCGGCGAACGTTCGATCAGCCGCCCGAACAACCCGTGCCTGAGGTTGTCGTGGAAACGCCCCAGCCCATCGAGATCGACGGCGCGCTCATAGACCCACACCCACTGCGCGAGTTGCTCCAATCCGGTGGCGCGGAGCCCGAGAAACGACGCCTGGTCCAGATATGTGAGCCGATCGACCGGCCGCATGTCAGCCTCCTGCGACACGGATCAATTCGCCGTGACACCGAGTGCGGCGTAGATCTCGCGACTGAGGGCCACACTGCGCGGGTCGGCATTTGCCTTGGTGGCATCGAATTGGTTCATCACGTAGCAGAATCCGATACGGTGCTCGAGGTCGACGAAGCCGAACGAACCGCCCGAGCCGCCGTGGCCGAAGATGTTCGGGTTGGGTCCGTTGATGCGGCGCTGGTTGAGCATGTAGCCCAGCCCCCAGCCGTGGTCGGCGACGCGCGGCCCGAGACACAAGTCGGGCTGCAATCCGCCCTGGGAGACGCGGACCACTTCCATGAGTTCGCGGCTGAGGAGTTTCTCCTCTGCGAGTGCGTTGTAGAAGGTCGCCAACCCCAGCGCGCTAACGTGTCCGTTCGTGCCCGGGAACTCCGCGGATCGCCACTTGTCGAGGGCGGTGCGGCCCAGTTCGTCGTCGGGCACGAAATCCGCGGTGACGGACGCCGCGGTCAGCGGGTGGTCGCCGAGCGAGTTGGCCTCGCGCGGCATGGCCGCGAAGATGTCGCTGACGTAGGGCTTGTTGACCATCTCCGCGCAGCGATGGTGCTCAGCTGGCGGCAGGCCGATGTGTACGTCGATGCCTAGGGGTTCGGCGATCTCGGTGCGCAGATACTGCCCGATGGTGCGCCCGGTGACGCGTCGCACGACTTCACCCAGGATGAAGCCGAAGCTGACCATGTGATAGCCCTGCGCGCTACCGGGCTCCCACCACGGCGCCGCCGCAGCCAATTTCTCGCAGACCGCGTGCCAATCGAGCGTCTGCTCGGGGGCGATCCGCTCGCGCGGTCCGATGACACCCGAACGGTGGCTCATCACCATGCCGACGGTGATGGTCTCCTTGCCGGCTTGGCCGAACTCGGGCCAGTACGCGGCCACCGGGGTGTCGAGGTCGAGCTCGCCGCGGTCCACCAGCAGGTGCACGCACGTGCTGGTGAGGCCCTTGGTGCCGGAATAGATCGAGGCCAGCGTGTCCTCCCGCCACGGTTTGGTGGCCGCGGCATCAGCCCATCCACCCCATAGATTGACGACGAGGTCGCCCTCTACCCAGATCGCCGCCGCCGCCCCGATCTCGTTGTGCTCGAGGAAGTTTCGCTCGAAGGCACTGCGCACCTTCTTGAATCGGGGCCCGCACAACCCCTCGATGTTCGCAATAACGGGACGCTCCTATTTGACTCTGGCTGGAGGCGCCGCCGTGACACTGGCATCGGCAGCGCGGCTATACGCGGATTGAATCGCCTTGAGATAGCGGGCAATTGAATCGCGAGCGATCGGATTCTCCGGGAAGGAGACCGTCAAAGTCGTCCCGGTCTCGAAGCGATTCACCCACATGCAGACTTGATCGGACAATCTGCTGTCCCCGTAGATGCCCACATTCAGCTTTTCCCATTCCGAACTCAAGGGAATGTTTCGCACGTCGATGTACGAAAGCATGGGCACGTCGCGTTCGGGGTTCGTGAGCCCGAGCGCGGAGGGCGCAAGCTCCAATACCCGATCAAAGGGCACGTTGCCGAGGTCCTTCGCCGAATCGAAGGACTCCTGCGCAGCGCGCGCGACGTCACCGAAGGACATGTCGCCGACCGAAACCGTGACCGGTATGAAGCTCGCGAACCAGCCTGGGGTCATGTATTCGTCCGGCGCGCTGCGCGTGTCGTACGGCGTGATGCCGTAGTAGGTCGCCGCGCCGGTCAACTCGTATTCGGCAAGCGCTGCGCATGCGAAAACGCCGCCGCTGAACCGGGCGTCCGCGGACGCACAGTTGGATTCGAATCGCTCCGTCTGCTCCGCATCCATCAACGGAACGACGACCATCGCACCAGTACTGGGCACCGACGGGTCACCGAGCGGCAGTGGAAAGTCCGGCAGCGTTCCGCCATTGCGCTCGGCGAACTCAATCCACCCGCGGACCTGCGGTGAGTCCGGTGTCAGCACGGCTGTGTGCTGACGCTGCCTGACGCAGTACTCGTCGTAGCTGCCACGATCCGGGAGTGGCATGGGATCGGCGCCGTGTATCAGCGCCGCGTACATCATGTGGATTTCGAGAAAGATCACGCCCGTCGACATACCGTCCGTGAGCAGGTGATCCAAGCTCATGTAGAACGTGAAGTGGTCTGCGCGCTGAATGATCCCGAAGCTGAAGCAGTCCCATTCCGTCAGATCAGGTGTCGCCAAAATGTTGGCGCGAATTTCAGGCAGCGTAATTGCACCGTGCTCGGTCGGCACCAACTCGATGTCCGCGGGATCGCGAATGGTTCGTCGGACGATTTCGCCGTCGCTCTTGAGCTCGAACCAACTGTGGTAAGTGTCGTGCCGCCGAAGATGTGCCGTGATGGCCGCGGTCATGACTGGGATGTCACAGGTGCCCGCGATGTCCCATGCGCCGATCGCCAGCCGGGCCATGTCGCGGCCATTGGCGGCGTGGGCGGCGAAACCCCGAAGGTGCTGAGTTTGCTGAAAGCTTGCTGGGACGTCACTCACGGGCGCGCGACGCGCGGTTACCCGCGAGGCTGGCGATGCATCCCACGAAACGACTGCACCTGGATCGGGTGACCAGTCATGGATGGTTCCTAACGCAACCATTCACCCAGTACCATACATGACCCCAGTTCAGAGCTTCGCGGACAAAAGTGATGACCCCACAGGACACCTCAGGACATCCAGTATTAACGCACGGGCTGTACGACCACGGCAACTCTTACGTCCTTGCTCGCGCAACTTTTCGCAACCAATCGCCGCCCGGACGCAATTTTTGCTGGA
>JAOPVI010000129.1 GCA_025966225.1 Mycobacterium sp.
AACAAGGCCACGGTCTACCACTACTACGCGAGCAAGTCACTGATCCTGTTCGACATCTGCAAGAGTGCCGCCGACTTCACCGTGGACGCGTTGCACGACGACCCGACGGCGTCGGCGCGCGTGATGATCTATCACTTCACGCGCCGCCTGCTCGTCGGCATTGCCAGTGACATCGAGCGTGGCGCCGTGTACTTCCAGGAGGCTCCGTACCTCACCGAGTGGTTCACCGAGGAGCAGGTGGCCTACATCCGCAAGGCCGAGACGTCGGTGTACGAGCACGTCCGCGACGTCATCGACCGCGGCATCGCCAGCGGCGAGTTCTACGACTGCGACTCGCACGTGCTGGCCCTCGGGTACATCGGGATGACGCTCGGCTCCTACCGGTGGCTGCGCCCGCAGGGCCGCCGCACCGCGCAGGAGATCGCCGTCGAGTTCAGCACCGCGCTGCTGCGGGGGCTGATTCGCGACGAGGCGCTGCGGGCGGACGAACCGCTGGGCCTGGACCCCCGAGACATCGCCACGTCAAAATAACTAACGTAGGGACGGATATGGATCCCGACCCCACGCGACTGATGCTCGCCGGCGATTGGCACGGCAACCTGCCGTGGGCCGAACGAGTGATTCGATACGCCGCAGGTCGCGACGTGGACACCATCCTTCAACTCGGCGACTTCGGATACTGGGTCGACGACCCGAGTACCGCCATGTACCTGTCGACCGTCGACGCGATGCTCGCGGACGCGGGGATCCGATTGTTCTGGCTCGACGGCAACCACGAGGACCACACCCGGGTCGCGGAATGGTCGGACCCGACGCGCTACTCGCGACTGAGGTACCTCGGCCGGGGCTTCCGCTGGCAGTGGTGGGGCAAGACCTGGATGAGCGTCGGCGGGGCGATGAGCGTCGACAAGCGCTACCGCGCGGAAGGCCTGAGTTGGTGGCCGCAGGAGGAACTGACCGACGCCGACGTCGAGTATGCCCAACGGGACGGCGCGGTCGACGTCATCGTCAGCCACGACTGTCCGCGGGGAGTGAACATCCCCGGCGTCGGCCCCGATACCAAGGGCGGTGTCCGTGGCGACTGGCCGCCCGACATCCTGGCCGAAGCCCAGCAGCATCGTGACAAGCTCGCCACGATCTGCCGTGCGACGACGCCGGAGTGGCTCTTCCACGGGCACTACCACATCTCCTACGCCTCGAACTTCGACGCGACGTCGGTGATCGGGTTGGCCGACGACCGCGGGCTGATTGACGACCACACCCTGGTGCTTCACCGCAGCGATTTGTAAACCGTTCCTAGGAGGAGCCGAATGAAGTCCACCGTGCTGTCGCGTCGCGATCTCGACTTCCTGCTGTACGAGTGGCTGGGCGTGGAGGCGCTGACGAAGCGGGAGCGCTTTGCCGACCACTCGCGGGACACCTTCGATGGCGTGCTGGACCTGTGCGAGGAACTGGCGACGCGATTCTTCGCCCCGCACAACAAGATCAGCGACGCCAACGAGCCCACCTTCGACGGAACACGCGTCACCCTGATCCCCGAAGTCGGGGAGGCGCTGGAGGCGTTCGCGAAGGCCGACCTGATCGGCATGAGCGCGGATGACGCGCTTGGCGGCGCGCAGTTGCCGGTGTGCGTGGCGCAGGCCGGGTTTGCGTGGATGTCCGCGGCCAACGTCAGCACGTCGGGTTACGTCATGTTGACGATCGCCAACGCCAACCTGGTCGCCAAGTTCGGCACCGCCGAGCAGATCGAAACGTACGTCAAACCGATGTTGGCCGGCCGCTTCACCGGAACCATGGCGCTCTCGGAGACGCAGGCAGGGTCGTCGCTCGCGGACATCACCACGCGCGCCGAGCCCCAGGCGGACGGGAGCTACCGGCTCTTCGGCGCGAAGATGTGGATCTCGGGCGCGGAGCACGAGATGTCCGACAACATCGTCAACCTGGTGCTGGCGAAGATCCCAGGCGGGCCCGCGGGCACGAAGGGGATCTCGCTGTTCATCGTGCCGAAGTATCTGGTCGACGGCGACGGGTCCGTCGGCGAGCGCAACGACGTGGCGCTGGCCGGGCTGAATCACAAGATGGGCCAACGGGGCATCACCAACACGGTGCTCAACTTCGGGGACGGCACCTTCGAGCCCGGCGGGGCCGCAGGCGCGGTGGGCTACCTGGTGGGGGAGCCGCACCGAGGGCTGGCCTACATGTTCACGATGATGAACGAGGCCCGCCTGGGCGTGGGGATGGCCGCGGTGTCGTTGGGCTACACCGGTTATCTCAAGTCGCTGCAGTACGCGCGCGAACGTCCGCAGGGCCGCCCGGTGACCGCCAAGGACCCGGCCGCCCCGCAGATTCCCATCGTCGAGCATGCCGACGTCAAGCGGATGTTGTTGGCGCAGAAGGCCTATGTGGAGGGTGGCTTGGCGCTGGCGCTGTACTGCGGACGGCTGATCGATCTGCAGCACACCGCCGAGTCGGATTCCGAACGCGACGAGACCACGCTGCTGCTCGACATCCTGACGCCGGTGGCCAAGAGTTGGCCATCGCAGTGGTGTGTGGAGGCCAACAGTCTGGCCATCCAGGTGCACGGCGGCTACGGCTACACCCGCGAGTACGACGTCGAGCAGCACTACCGCGACAACCGGCTCAACCCCATCCACGAGGGCACCCACGGCATTCAGAGCCTCGACCTGTTGGGCCGCAAGGTGACTCAGCGCGGGGGTGCAAGCCTGGCAGAGCTGGGAAAGCACCTCACGGGTGCGGTTCAGCGGGCCACCGCAGCGGGTGGTGACGCCGCCGTGCTGGCCGCCCAGTTGGAGGCCAGTTGGCAGCGCCTCGTCGGTGTCACAGCAGGGATGTTCGGTGCCGGCGACGCCGAGGCCGCCATGGCGAACAGCGTCATCTACCTCGAAGCGTTCGGACACATCGTGCTCGCATGGATGTGGCTGGAACAGGTCGTTGCCGCCGAAGGCCGGTCCGGCGACTTCTACGACGGCAAGCGTCAGGCGGCGCGGTACTTCTTCCGCTACGAGCTACCCAGGACGGCACCGCAACTGGACCTTTTGGAGAGTCTGGACCGCACGACGCTGGACATGCGCGACGCCTGGTTCTGACCGCGATATCCGAGTGGGCAGGCGGGTCGGCTGGCTAGGCTCTCCAAGTGAGTGTCCAGGAGGCGGCACTCGGCCGTTCGGCGCAGGTCTCCGTCGGCGGGAGAAACCAACGATGACCGAGGCACAGGCACCGCATCAAGACACCGTTCGGCGTGACATCTTGCCGATCCCAGATGTTGCGCACGTCGGGTTGACGACATACGACGCAAAAGACCCGGACACAAGCTATCCGCCCATCAAAGACGTCCGGCCACCGGCCAGCGCCCCGAATATCCTGGTCGTCCTCATCGACGACGTCGGCTTCGGCGCCAGCAGCGCTTTCGGCGGGCCGTGCCAAACACCCAACTTCGAGAAGCTCGCTGCGGGCGGGTTGAAGTACAACCGCTTCCACACCACGGCCTTGTGCTCGCCGACGCGGCAGGCGCTCCTGACGGGCCGCAACCATCACTCGGTGGGGATGGGCAACATCACCGAGACCGCCACCGCAGCACCCGGCTACACCTCGGTGTTGCCCAACACCAAGGCTCCGCTGGCGTTGACGTTGAAGCTCAACGGCTACTCGACCGCGCAGTTCGGCAAGTGCCTCTAGGTTCCCGTCTGGCAGACAAGTCCGGCTGGACCATTTTCCGCGTGGCCAACGGGCGGCGGCGGATTCGAGTACTTCTATGGCTTCATCGGTGGCGAGAACAACCAGTGGGACCCGGCCCTCTACGAGGGCACTACGCCGATCGAACCGCCGAAGACACCGGCCGAGGGCTATCACCTCACCGAGGATTTGAGCGACAAGGCCATCAACTGGGCGCGTCAGCAGAAGGCACTCCTACCCGACAAGCCGTTCTTCATGTACTTCGCGCCAGGTGCGACACACGCGCCGCATCATGTGCCGCCGGAGTGGATCGAGAAGTACGAGGGCAAGTTCGCTCACGGCTGGGACAAGCAACGCGAGCTCACCTTCGAGCGACAGAAGGAGCTGGGCGTCATCGGCCCCGAGGCCGTCCTCACCCCCCGCGACTCCGAAATCCCAGCCTGGGACGACATGGACCCGGCCCTCAAGCCGGTTCTGGAGCGCGAGATGGAGGTCTACGCCGCGTTTCTGGAGCACACCGATCATCACGTGGGTCGGTTGCTCGACTCGCTCGGGCCGGTGCTTGACGACACGCTCGTCTACCTGATCGTCGGCGACAATGGCGCGTCGGCGGAGGGCACGCTCCAAGGTGCGTTCAACGAGATGGCGAACTTCAACGGCATGGCCGACATCGAGACCCCAGAGTTCATGGTTTCGAAGATCGATGAGTTCGGCGGCGAAGGTTCCTACGGTCACTACGCGGTGGGCTGGGCGTGGGCGATGGACTCGCCGTATCAGTGGACAAAGCAGGTGGCGTCGCACTGGGGGGGCACGCGTAACGGCACAATCGTGCACTGGCCAAACGGAATCGAGGAGAAGGGCGGGACACGCAACCAGTTCAGCCACGTGATCGACCTCGCGCCCACTGTGCTGGACGCCGCAGGCATTCCGGCCCCGACGCTGGTGAACGGAGTCATGCAGAGCCCGTACGAGGGCACGAGCATGGTGTACAGCTTCAACGACCGGCAGGCGCCGGAGCGGCACGAGACCCAGTATTTCGAGATGTTCTGCAACAGAGGCATCTACCACAAGGGTTGGAGCGCGGTGACCAAGCACCGCACACCGTGGGCCATGGGCGGCCAGGCGATGCCGGCCTTCGACGACGACGTGTGGGAACTCTACGACGGCAACGTCGACTGGACACAGTCCAACGACCTCTCGAAGGAGAACCCAGACAAACTCCATGAGCTGCAACGACTCTGGCTGATCGAGGCGGTCAAGTACAACGTGCTGCCGCTCGACGACCGCCAAATCGAACGCATCCATCCCGCCACCGCTGGACGACCCTCGTTGATAAAGGGCAACAGTCAGTTGCTGTTCGCGGGTATGGGACGGCTGTCGGAGAACAGCGTCGTCGACGTCAAGAACAAATCGTTCGCGGTCACCTCTGAGGTCGAGGTGCCTGCCGACGGCGCTGCTGGGGTGATCATCGCCCAAGGTGGCCGTTTTGGCGGTTGGAGTTTGTACGCCAAGGACGGTCGTGCCAAGTTCCACTACAACGTGCTTGGGATCAAGTCATTCAGCATCGACGCGAGCGATTTCATCCCGATTGGCACCACTCAAGTGCGCATGGAGTTCGCCTACGACGGCGGCGGTATGGGTAAGGGCGGGGAAGTCACTCTGTACTACGACGGCAGACAGGTTGGTCGGGGCCGCGTCGAGCAGACCCAGGGCTTCATTTTCTCCGCGGACGAAACGACCGACGTCGGATACGAGTCCGGCACCACCGTCAGCCCGGACTACACGGCACACACCAGCAGATTCAGCGGCAAGATCGAATGGGTGCGGATCGACCTAGGCGAGGACGCCAAAGATGCCGATCACTACATCGACCCCGACGAACGCTTCCGGGTCGCGATGGCACGGCAGTAAACGATCCTAGGGACTGGAATCTGCGCAGCAGGGGGGCCGCATGCCGACTGCACAGCGGTTGTCCCGCCTGCCACACTGGCGGAATGGACGTCGACGAGCGTTCGCTCACATCCGCCGACTTCCCGGTGCACTGGCCGGTGCTGACCCGCTGGACCGACAACGACATGTTCGGCCACCTCAACAACGCGGTGTACTACGAACTCTTCGACACCGCGATCAACGCCTGGATCAACACCACCCTGGGACTCGATCCGCTGGACGCCCCCTGGCTGGGCGTCGTTGCCGAATCGGGTTGCCGCTACTTCGCCGAGCTCGCGTTTCCCGACCCACTCGTCGTCGGCTTGGCCGTCACCCGGCTCGGAAACAGCAGCGTGACCTATCGGCTCGCGGTATTCGGGTCCGCCGAGGGCACGGTGCCGGTAGCGGCGGTCGGGCATTGGGTACACGTCTACGTCGATCGGATCAGTCGCAGTCCGGTACCGATCCCCGAATCGATTCGAGCATTGCTCGCAACCGCTCAGCGCTAACGCCGTCAGGCGTTCTCGTCGAGCCAGGCTGAGATGGCGGCGACCCCATCGCGGTAGAAGATCCGGTACGGACGATCGGCGACGTATCCGATGTGCGGCGTAGCCAGCACATTGGGCAGGGTCCGCAGCGGGTGGTCGACGGGCAGCGGTTCGGTATCGAACACGTCCAGCGCCGCCCCACCGATCGACCCCGACTGCAACGCCGAGATCAACGCAGGCTCGTCGACGATCGGTCCCCGCGAGGTGTTGACCAACAGTGCCGTCGGCTTCATCGCCGCAAGCTCGGCGGCCCCCACCAGACCGCGGGAGCGTTCACTGAGTTTCAGGTGCACCGTGAACACGTCTGCGGTGGCGAAGAATTCGTCACGCGGCAGATACCTCGCGCCCGCTTCAACGGCGGCGACGGCCGTCAGGTTCTGACTCCACGCGACGACGTCCATGCCGAATGCGGCGCCGATGCGCGCCACCCGGGCACCGATGCGGCCAAGGCCGAGCACGCCAAGCACGCGTCGGTCGAGCTCGCGGCCGACCGTCGTCTGCCAGCCACCGTCGGCGACGGAGCTTCGTTCGGCGACCAGATGGCGCGATGCGCCAAGGATCAGCGCCCACGTCAGCTCCACGGTCGAGGCGACGGTGCCGCTGGTGGTCCCGACGTGGATGCCGTGGTCGGCGGCGGCGTCGATGTCGATGGAAGCGTTGAACGGGCCAGTGGATGCGATCATCCGCAGCTTGGGTAAGCGCTCGATGACGTTGCGCGGCAACGGTGTCCGCTCACGCATCACGAAGATCACGTCGAACGGCGCCAGCCGTGCGACCAATTCGTCGACGTCCGCGAGGTGATCGGAGAACACCGTGACGTGGGCCCGCGACGTCACGGGCGACCAGTCCGCCGTCGTCATCGCCACGTTCTGGTAGTCGTCGAGTACCGCCACCTGCAGGCGCGCGCTCATCGCGATCCTCTCGGTCGAACTGAGGGCAGACCGTATCCATATACTCGGGCCGTGCCGATCGTGAGCAAGACCCTCGAAGTAGCAGCCTCCGCTGAGTCGATCATGGCCATCGTCGCCGACTTCGAGTCATACCCTCATTGGAACGAGGAGATCAAGGGCTGTTGGGTGCTGGCCAGGTACGAGGACGGCCGGCCCAGCCAGTTGCGGCTCGACGCCAGTTTGCAGGGTTTCGTCGGCACCTTCATCCAGGCTGTCTATTACCCGGGGACCAACCAGATTCAGACGGTGATGCAGCAGGGCGACATCTTCTCCAAGCAGGAGCAGCTGTTCTCCGTCGTGGAGCTGGGGCCGACCTCGCTGCTGACCGTCGACATGGACGTCGAGGTCACCATGCCCGTACCCGCAGTGATGGTGAAGAAGGTAGTCAACGACGCACTGGAGCATCTGGCCGACAAGCTCAAGGCCCGCGCCGAGCAGTTGACTACTTGATTCAGGGCCACAGCCCCAGTTCGTCGAGCCGCGCGGTGAGGCGTTGCGCGCCGTCGCTGAACTGCTCGCCGATCAAACCGACCGCGGCATCGGCGTCGCGGCGCCGGAGCGCCGCCAGCAGTTGGCGGTGGTTGGCAACGGCTTGCACACCCCATTCGTAGTGGTCGGCGTACATGAGCGACGGCAGGTAGCGGCTGGCGTGCAGGAGGAACCAGGCCAGCTTGATGCGGCCAGCTGCCCGATTGAATGTTCGGAAGAACGAGAACTCGGCATCGATCACCTGATCGGGCTCGCGGCGGTCGACCGCCGTTTCGAGCGCGTCGACGTGCCGTTTTAGTTCGTCGAGTTCCTCATCGGTGACGTGCTCGGCGGCCGAGCGGGCGAGTCGGGTGGCGATGGTGGACTGCAGCCAGAAGATGTCCTCGATGTCGCCACGGGTGAATGGCGCCACGACGTGCCCGCGATGGGGCTCCAGCCGGACCATGCCGTCACCGCGCAGCGTGCGCAAGGCCTCACGCACCGGGGTGATGCTGACCCCAAGCTGTGCAGCCGTCTCGTCGAGCCTGATGAACGTGCCCGGGCGCAGCGCGCCTGACATGATCTGCGCGCGCAGGTGCGCGGCGACTTCGTCGGACAACTGTTCCCGACGCACCAGGCTCTGCCGTTGCTGTGGTGGCTTGGCGGGTGCGTTCACGTTTATCCCGTCCTAGGGTGCATCTGACGACGGGTTGTCCCCGGGGCCCCGAGGCCATATTGTGACCGGGGCAACACCATGTTTGATCAAATATCAACGCACCGCAACCCATGCGGAGCGACACCAAGGGGAGCAGCCGCAGTTGACCGCACAGCCGTCCCCTGTCGAGCAGCCCTACCTGGCCCGCAGAAACAACTGGACCAATCAACTCGCTCGCCACGCACTCATGCAGCCGGACGCCACGGCCCTGCGCTTTCTCGGACACACGACGACATGGGCTGAGCTCGACCGCCGCGTGACGGCACTGGCTGGCGCGCTCAGTCGTCGCGGTGTCGAGTTCGGCGATCGCGTGCTGGTCCTCATGCTCAACCGCACCGAGTTCATCGAGACCTTCCTCGCCGCCAACCTGCTCGGCGCCATCGCGGTGCCCGTCAACTTCCGCATGACGCCGCCCGAGATCGCGTTCCTGGTCGGCGACTGCGAGGCCAAGGTCGTCGTCACCGAACCCGTGCTCGCCGGGGTGGCCACCGCGGTGCGCGAACTCGACCCGACGCTGGCCGACGTGATCGTCGCAGGCGGCGCCACCGAGGACGGCCTGCTCGGCTATGAGGAGCTGCTCGCCGAAGAGGGCAACGGAGCCGGTGCCTTGGAAAGACTGGAAAGAGTAGACATCCCAAACGAGGCGCCCGCGCTGATCATGTACACCTCGGGCACCACGGGCCGCCCCAAGGGCGCGGTGCTGACGCACACGAACCTCGCCGGGCAGGGGATGACCTTCCTCTTCACCAGCGGTGCTGATCTCAACAACGACGTCGGATTCATCGGCGTCCCGCTGTTCCACATCGCTGGCATCGGCAACACGATCGTCGGACTGCTGCTCGGCCGCCCGACGGTGCTGTACCCGCTCGGTGCGTTCGATCCCGGCGCGCTGCTCGACGTTCTGCAGGGGGAGCAGGTCACCGGCATCTTCCTGGTGCCCGCCCAGTGGCAGGCGGTCTGCGCCGCGCAGCGGGCCAACCCGCGACAACTGAAACTTCGCGTGCTGTCCTGGGGCGCTGCGCCCGCCTCGGACACCCTGCTCCGCGAGATGGCCGCGACGTTCCCCGGCACCCAGATCGTGGCTGCCTTCGGACAGACCGAGATGTCGCCGGTGACGTGCATGCTGCTTAGCGAGGACGCCATCCGCAAGCTGGGCTCGGTCGGAAAGGTCATCCCGACCGTGGCGGCGCGCGTCGTCGACGAGGACATGAACGATGTGCCCGTCGGAGACGTAGGAGAGATTGTGTACCGGGCACCGACGTTGATGGCGGGCTACTGGAACAACCCGAAGGCCACCGCCGAGGCCTTCGCAGGTGGGTGGTTCCACTCCGGCGACTTGGTCCGTCAGGACGAAGAGGGCTACGTCTGGGTCGTCGACCGCAAGAAGGACATGATCATCTCCGGCGGCGAGAACATCTACTGCGCCGAGGTCGAGAACGCGCTCGCCGCCCATCCCGCGGTCGCAGAGGTGGCCGTCATCGGCCGCCCACACGAGAGGTGGGGCGAAGTGCCCGTGGCCGTGGTGGCATTGGCAGCAAGTGCGTCATCCGCTCTGGAGCTCACCGAGCTCAATGAATTCCTCACCGAACGACTGGCAAGGTACAAGCATCCGAAGGCGCTGGAGGTCGTCGACGCCCTGCCTCGCAACCCAGCCGGCAAAGTGCTCAAGACGGAACTGAGAACACGCTTTGGAACGCACGAAATCGCTAACGCGGACGAAAGTTCCTCTGTTCCAACAGTTTCTGCAGCTAAGACGGAGGTTTAGCCAGCGGTGACGGGTTTGCTAACGGTTCAATCCTCAATCCTGCGGATGCCGTGCACGGTGCTCAGGGCATCGGGTACAGTCCTGTGGTCCGGCTTACTACCCACGAGTAGGGAGACGGCGATCACACCTACTGAGCAGGGGCAAGGAGGCGGCGTGCGACAGAGTCTGCCGTTGCGCCGCAGTCACCGCGGCTTCTTGGTGGGGGACTCACGAAGGGCAGCAGTGCGGCCACTCGGAAGGCGATCATCGTGACGGCGTCGACCGGGGGTCTGGGGAACTACGTCCGCGACCAGATCAGGCCTGGTCTGGAGGCTGTCGGCGGGTTCGTCAAGATGTGCGTGCTCACGGGCAAGGCGCTGTTCCGAAGGCCGTTCCAGTGGCGGGAGTTCATCCTTCAGGGCTGGTTCCTGATGAGGGTGGCGTTCCTGCCCACCATTGCCGTCGCCATCCCCCTGACGGTGCTCATCATCTTCACCCTCAACATCCTGCTCGCCGAGTTCGGCGCGGCCGACATCTCCGGGGCCGGGGCGGCCCTGGGTGCGGTCACCCAGCTGGGTCCGCTGGTAACTGTCCTCGTGGTTGCGGGCGCAGGGTCCACCGCCATCTGTGCGGACATCGGGGCGCGGACCATCCGCGAAGAGATCGACGCCCTCGAAGTGCTCGGCATCGACCCCATTCACCGATTGGTCGTGCCCCGCGTCGTCGCCTCTACGTTCGTGGCGCTGCTCCTCAACGGTGCGGTGATCACTATCGGGCTCGTCGGCGGCTTCATCTTCGGTGTGTACGTCCAGAACATCTCCGCGGGCGCCTACGTGTCGACGCTGACGTTGGTCACGGGCCTACCCGAAGTGCTGATCTCCGTCGTCAAGGCCATGGTCTTCGGCCTCATCGCCGGCCTGGTCGGTTGTTACCGCGGACTCACCGTCTCCGGTGGCGCGAAGGGTGTCGGCACCGCCGTCAACGAAACCCTGGTGCTTTGCGTCATCGCGCTGTTCGCCGTCAACGTCGTGCTGACCACCATCGGCGTCCGATTCGGAACGGGGCGCTGACGTGTCGACAACCTCCGTCGTTCGGTCCCGGTTCCCCAGGGGTTCCGCCCGCGCCGAGAAGCTGGCCAGTTCGCCAGCGCGGTTCCTCGACAGCGTCGGGCACGTCGGCTGGTTCATCGTGCAGGCGGTCGGATCCATCGGCCACGCGCTGCGCTACTACCGCAGGGAAATGCTGAGGCTCATCGCCGAGATCGGCATGGGCACCGGTGCCATGGCCGTGATCGGCGGCACCGTCGCCATCGTCGGCTTCGTGACCCTGTCCGGCGGCTCGCTCATCGCCATCCAGGGCTTCGCGTCGCTGGGCAACATCGGTGTCGAGGCGTTCACCGGCTTCTTCGCCGCGCTGGTCAACGTCCGCATCGCGGCGCCGGTGGTGGCGGGCCAGGCGCTGGCCGCGACGGTCGGCGCAGGCGCAACGGCCGAACTCGGTGCCATGCGCATCAGCGAGGAGATCGACGCGCTCGAAGTCATGGGCATCAAGTCGATCTCGTACCTGGTGTCGACGCGCATCCTGGCCGGCTTCGTCGTCATCATCCCGCTGTACGCGATGGCGATCATCATGTCCTTCCTGTCCGCGCAGATCACCACGACGCTGTTCTACGGCCAGTCGACGGGCACCTACGAGCACTACTTCCGGACGTTCCTGCGCCCCGACGACGTGATGTGGTCGTTCGTTCAGGCGATCATCATCTCGGTGATCGTGATGCTCAACCACTGCTACTACGGCTTCTACGCCAGCGGCGGCCCAGTCGGCGTCGGCGAGGCCGTTGGCCGCTCGATGCGCGCCTCGCTCATCGCGATCGTCTTGGTCGTCCTGTTCGCTTCGTTGGCGCTTTACGGCACCAACGCCAACTTCAACCTGACGGTGTAGCCGATGACCGCGCCCGGCCAGTATCAATCACCCATAAACAAGCCAAAGACCCCGCCGTACAAGCTGGCGGGCCTCGTCCTGCTCGTGGTCTTCGCCATCGTGGTCGCCCTGGTCTGGACCCAGTTCCGAGGCGGCTTCGCCGACCCCGAGCGGCTGACGCTGATCTCGTCGCGGTCGGGTCTGTCAATGGACACGGGCAGCAAGGTCACCTACAACGGGGTCGAGATCGGACGGGTCGTCGACATCCAGGCCGTCGACCGGGATGGACAGCCGGCCGCCAAGGTCTCGCTCGACGTCAACCGCCAGTTCGTCCACCTGATCCCCGCGAACGTCGATGCCGAGATCAAGGCGACCACGGTGTTCGGCAACAAGTACATCGCCTTTTCATCGCCGAAGAACCCCGATGCGCAACGCATTACGTCCAAGGACCAGATCGTGGCCCAGGGCGTCACCACCGAGTTCAACACGCTGTTCGAAACCGTCGTCTCAGTCGCCAAACAGGTCGACCCGGTCAAACTCAACCAGACGCTGACGGCCACGGCTCAAGCGCTTAGCGGCCTTGGCGAGCGGTTCGGCCAGTCGATCGAGAACGGCAACACGATCCTCGACCAGGTCAACCCGTTGATGCCAAGGCTCCGCGAGGACAACCAGCGGTTGGCCGATCTGGCCGACGTGTACGCGGACGCGGCGCCCGACCTGTTCGACGGGCTGAACAACCTGGCCACCACGGCCCACACGCTAAATGACGAGCAGCACAACATCGACCAGGCGCTGATGGCCTCGGTCGGTTTCGGGAACACCGGCGGTGAGGTCTTCGAGAAGGCCGGCCCCTACCTGGTCCGCGGCGCCGCCGACCTGGTCCCGACCAGCGCCCTGCTCGACGAGTACAGCCCTATGCTGTTCTGCACCATCCGCAACTACCACGACGTCAACCCGAAGATCGCGTCCTCGCTCGGCGGCAACGGCTACTCGCTGCGCACCCACTCCGAAATCTTGTTCCCGGGCAACCCGTACGTGTACCCGGACAACCTGCCCCGGGTGAATGCCCACGGCGGGCCAGAGGGCAGGCCCGGATGTTGGCAGCCCGTCACCCGTGACTTGTGGCCGAACCCGTATCTGGTCATGGACACCGGCGCCAGCATCGCTCCCTACAACCACATCGGACTGGGTCAGCCCATCGCCATCGAGTACGTCTGGGGTCGCCAGATCGGGGAGAACACGATCAACCCATGAAAATCACCGGTACAGCGATCAAGCTCGGCGCCTTGTCCCTGGTGCTGTTGGTCTTCACCGCAATCATCATCGTGGTGTTCGGCCAGATGCGGTTCGACCGCACCACCAACTACAGCGCCATCTTCAAGAACGCCAGCGGCCTGCGCGCCGGACAGTTCGTCCGCGCCTCGGGCGTCGAGGTCGGCAAGGTCGAGAGCGTAAAACTGCTCGACGGCGGTGGCCGTGTTCAGATCGACTTCAACGTCGACCGCACGCTGGGCCTCTTTCAGGGCACGACCGCCTCGATCCGCTACCTGAACCTGATCGGCGACCGCTACCTGGAACTCAAGCGCGGTGATGGCAACACCAAGCTGCCTGCCGGTGGCACCATCCCGATCGAGCGCACCGAGCCCGCGCTGGACCTCGACGCTCTGATCGGTGGCTTCCGGCCGCTGTTCCGCGCGCTCGACCCGCAGAAGGTCAACACCATCGCTTCGTCGATCGTCACGATCTTCCAGGGCCAGGGCGGCACCATCAACGACATCCTCGACCAGACCGCATCCCTGACGTCCGCACTGGCCGACCGGGACCAGGCGATCGGCGAGGTCATCAAGAACCTCAACATCGTGCTCGCCACGACGGTCAAGCACCAGCAGCAGTTCGACGAGACGCTGAACAACTTTCAGACGCTGATCACCGGCCTGAAGAACCGAGCAGATCCCATCGCCAAGTCGGTCGCCGAGATCAGCGACGCCGCGGGCTCCGTCGCCGACCTGCTGGCGGAGAATCGGCCGCTGCTCCAGAAGACGGTCACGAACCTGGAGATCATTCAGCAGCCGTTGGTCGACCAGAAAGCCGACGTGAACGACACGCTGATCAAGATCCCCAACGCGTTGAAGATCCTCGGACGGGCCGGCGGTATCTACGGCGACTTCTTCAACTTCTACGCATGTGACGTCACGCTCAAGTTGAACGGATTGCAGCCGGGCGGCCCCGTCCGCACGGTCAAGGTCTGGTCGCAGCCATCGGGTAGGTGCACACCGCAATGAGGACCCTCGAGGGAGACAACCGGATCCGCAACGGGTTGATGGGCATCATCATCCTGCTGCTCGTCATCGGTGTCGGGCAGAGCTTCGCCAGCGTGCCGATGGTCTTCGCCAAGCCCGTCTACTACGCGCAGTTCAGCGATACCGGCGGCCTCAATCCCGGCGACAAGGTCCGCATCGCCGGCGTCGACGTCGGTCAGATCCGCTCCCTGTCCATCGAGGGCGACAAGGTCGTCATCGGGTACACGCTCGAGGGCACCAAGATCGGTACCGACAGCCGGGCCAACATCCGCACCGACACCATCCTCGGTCGCAAGAACATGGAGATCGAGCCGAAGGGTTCGACCGGGTTGAAGCCCAACGGCGTACTGCCGCTGGGTCAGACCACGACGCCCTACCAGATCTACGATGCCTTCTTCGACGTGACCAAGGCCGCCTCGGGGTGGGACACCCAGACGGTGAAGAAGTCGCTGAACGTGTTGTCGGAGACCATCGCTCAGACCTCGCCGCACCTGAGTGCCGCACTCGACGGGGTGGCGCGCTTCTCGGACACCATCGGCAAGCGCGACGGGGACATTAGGCAACTGCTCGCGAACGCCAACAAGATCGCCGGCGTGCTGGGCAACCGTAGCGGGCAGATCAACGAACTATTGACCGGCGCACAGACGTTGTTGGCCGCCATCAACGAGCGCACCTACGCGATCAGCCAGTTGCTCGAACGGGTGAGCGCTTTCTCCGCACAGGTGAAGGGCTTCATCGACGACAACCCGAATCTGAACAAGGTGCTGACGCAGCTGAACACCATCAGCGACGTCTTGGTGGCCAGGAAGTACGACCTGGTCGACACGCTGACGTCGCTGGCCAAGTTCACCGCATCGCTGGCCGAGGCCATCGCGTCCGGCCCGTACTTCAAGGTCATGGTCGTCAACCTGCTGCCGTACTGGATCCTCCAGCCGTGGGTGGATGCCGCCTTCAAGAAGCGGGGTATCGATCCCAACGAGTTCTGGCGCAATTCCGGGCTGCCCGAGTTCCGGTACCCGGATCCCAACGGCCAGCGCCAGGCGAACGGCGCGCCGCCTCCGGCCCCCACGCCGCTGGAGGGTACGCCCGAGCACCCCGGACCTGCAGTGATCGCTGGCTCGCCGTGCTCGTACGCCCCCGGTCCTGGGAACTTCCCGACCGCGGGCAACCCGATGCCGTGTGCGCAGGCCGAGAACGGACCGTTCGGCTCGAACCCGTACGGCAGCAATGACTATGGACCGCCCGCCGTGCTGGGACAGCCGGCGAATCCGGATGCGCCACCCCCTGCTCCTGGCGTCCCAAGCGCCGCGTTCCCCGGCGAGTACCCCTCGCCAGTCCAGGGCGTGCCCGCGGCTCCGTTCGTGCCGGGCCCGCCAGGGGCCAGGACCGTCCCGGCGACGCCGGGTCCGTCCGATCCGTACATCGCCCCGGGCTCCCTGCAGGGCGACGGCACCTCGCCGTTGCCGCCTGCGCTCGTCGGTCCTCCGCCACCGCCCGGTCCTGGACCGGCAGTTGGGGGCGGCGGCGAACCGCTTCCGGGCAATCCACCGTTCCTTCCGCCGGGCTCACAGGGATAGGGGGCAGCTGAGATGTCGACGATTTTCAACGTCCGGAACATGAAGATGCCTGCCCTGACCAAGGCGTCGGTGATCATCGGTGCGCTGATCGTGATCCTCGCGCTGGTCGTGGCCTACGCGGGCTACTACGTCTACAACAAGCTGACCACCAACACGGTGGTGGCCGAGTTCGCGCAGACGCTGGCGCTCTACCCAGGCGACAAGGTCCAGATCATGGGCGTGCGCGTCGGTCAGATCGACGCGATCGAACCCGCGGGCGACAAGATGAGAGTCACGTTCCACTACGACTCGAAGTACAAGGTGCCCGCCAACGCGACGGCGTCGATCCTGAACCCGAGCCTGGTCGCCTCGCGGACCATCCAGTTGGCCCCGCCCTACACCGGCGGACCCGTCATGGAGAGCGGGGCCGTCATCCCGATGGACCGTACCCAGGTGCCCGTCGAGTACGACGAGTTGCGTGACTCGATCAACCGCATCCTGACCGACCTCGGACCCACCAAGGAACAGCCCAAGGGTCCCTTCGGCGACGTGATCGAATCCTTCTCCGATGGCCTCGCAGGCAAGGGCGAGCAGATCAACAAGACCCTCAACGGGCTCTCGGAGGCGTTGACGACGCTGAACTCGGGCCGCGGCGACTTCTTCGGCGTGATCAAGAGTTTGGCGCTTTTCGTCAACGCGCTCTACCAGAACGACCGCCAGTTCGTGGCGCTCAACGACAACCTCGCGCAGTTCACGAACTCGTTCACCAACACCGACAACGAGGTCTCCAAAGCGCTGCAGGACCTCAACCAGTTGCTCACCACCACCAGGGGCTTCCTCAACCAGAACGCTTCGGTGCTGACCAAGGACGTCAACAACCTGGCCGACGTGACCAACGCGATCCTGCAGCCCGAGCCGCGCAATGGCCTGGAGACCGGCCTGCACGTCTACCCGAACCTGGCTGCCAACATCGTCAACATCGCGTCCCCCAACGCAGGCGGCATCGTCGGTCTGCCGGTGATCAACAATTACGCGAACCCGATGCAGTTCCTCTGCAGCGCGATTCAGGCGGGCAGCAGGCTTGGCTACCAGGACTCCGCGGAGCTGTGCGCGCAGTACCTCGCGCCCATCCTCGACGCCACCAAGTTCAACTACCCGCCGTTCGGCCTGAACCAGTTCAACGGGGCCATGACGCTGCCCAAGCAGATCGCCTACTCCGAGCCACGGCTGCAACCGCCGCCGGGGTACAAGGACACCACGGTCCCTGGCGTCTTCTCCCGCGACACGTTGTTCTCACACGGCAACCACGAGCCGGGCTGGGTCGTCGCACCCGGAATGCAGGGCGTTGACGTGCAACCGTTCACCCAGAACATGCTGACACCGGAGTCGTTGTCGGAACTGATGGGTGGTCCGGACATCGTCGCGCCGCCTGCGCCATACGCATTCGGCGTGAACGACGGCCGACTGCCTGGACCGCCGGACGCCTACAGCGAGAACAACCCGCTGCCTCCGCCGTGGTACCCGCAGCCAGGCCCGCCGCCGGTCCCCGCGCCAGGCGTCATTCCTGGCGATCCACTTGGCGCCATCGCGCCGGCCGCTGGACCGCCTCCGGCGGCCGCACCCGCGGGTCCGGCGCTGCCAGCAGAGGCGGGGGCAGGTTGATGAGCCGCTTGCGCGAAGAAAAGACAGCGCTGATGGTCAAGCTGAAGCGCTTGAAGTTGGGTACCGTCGCGCGGCGCGGTGGTGCGCTGGCTGCCGCCGCATTGACGCTGTCGTCGTGCGGTTGGCAGGGCATCGCGAACGTGCCGCTGCCCGGTGGGCCAGGCGCAGGCTCGGACAAGATGACCATCTACGTCCAGATGCCGGATACGTTGGCGCTCAACGTGAACAGCCGCGTCCGGGTTGCCGACGTATTCGTCGGTAGCGTGCGTTCGATCGAGTTGAAGAACTGGATTGCGACGCTGACGCTGGACGTCGAACCCGGCCTCAAGCTGCCGTCCAACACCCTGGCCGCCATTGGCCAGACCTCGCTGCTCGGCTCGCAGCACGTGGAACTCGACGCGCCGCCCGACCCGTCCCCGCAGATGCTGAAAAGCGGGGACACCATCCCGCTCGCGCACTCGAGTTCCTTTCCCACCACCGAGCGGACGCTGGCCAGCATCGGCACCATCCTGACCGGCGGCGGCATCCCCAACCTGGTGACCATTCAGACCGAGGTCGCCAACATCTTGGGCGGCCGGGCCGATCAGATCCGCGACTTCCTGGGCCGACTCGACACCTTCACCGCTCAGCTGAATGCTCAGCGTGCGGACATCACCAGGGCGATCGATTCGACGAACCGGTTGCTGTCCATCGTGGCTGCGCGCGACGACACCCTGGACCGGGTGCTCACCGAGTTCCCACCGCTGATCAAGCACTTCTCCGATACGAGGGAGCTGTTTGCCGACGCGGTGACCGCACTGGGCCGCGTCAGCAAGGCCACCGATGACGCGCTGTCGCAGGCCAACCCGGACCTGCATCGCAACTTCCAGAACCTGCAGCGTCCGCTCGTCCAACTCGGCAAGGCTTCGCCCTACCTCCTCGGTGCGCTGAAGGTCATCGGCACTGCGCCCTTCAGCATCGAGAACGTGCCGAAGGCCATCCGCGGCGACTACATCAACGTGTCGCTGAACGTCGACCTGACCCTGTCGGCGCTCGACAACGGCGTGCTCACCGGTACCGGCGTGTCCGGCATGCTGCGGGCCCTCGAACAGGCCTGGGGTCGCGATCCTGCCACGATGATTCCGGACGTTCGGTTCACGCCGAACCCGCACGACGCGCCCGGCGGTCCGCTGGTCGAGAGAGGTGAGTGAGCGATGCTGACTCGCTTCATCAAGATCCAGCTGGTCCTCTTCACGGTCCTGACGATCATCGCGCTGACCGCGCTGGGGTGGTACTACCTGCGGTTGCCTGCCGTTGCGGGGATCGGGCAGTACACGCTGTACGCCGAGTTGCCGCGTTCGGGCGGCTTGTACTCGACGGCCAACGTGACGTACCGCGGCACCCAGATAGGCAAGGTCACCGACGTGGTCCCCACCGAGCGGGGCGCCAGGGCGACCATGAGCATCGACAGCAGCTTCAAGATCCCCGCGGATGCCTCGGCGAACGTGCACTCCGTTTCGGCGATCGGTGAGCAGTACCTCGACCTGGTGTCGACGTCGGACAAGCAGGGCAAGTTCCTGAGCTCAGGCTCGACCGTCGCCACCGGCACGGTGCCCACTGAGGTCGGGCCAGCCCTCGACAACGCCAACAAGGGGCTGGCGGTGTTGCCGAAGGAGAAGATCGACTCGCTGCTGACGGAGACGTCTCAGGCCGTTGGCGGGCTTGGTCCCGCGTTGCAACGCCTGGTGGACTCGACGACGGCCATCGCGAGCGACTTCAAGGACAACCTTCCACAGGTCGACGACATCATCAGCCACTCAACGCCGATCCTGAACAGTCAGGTCGACTCGGGTGACGCGATCGCTCAGTGGGCGAAGAACCTCAACGTCATCGCGGCGCAGACGGCCCAACAGGACGCCGCGTTGCGGAGCGGCCTGCAGCAGGCCGGCCCGACTGCCGATCAGCTCAACAACGTCTTCGGCGGCGTGCGGGACGCGCTGCCCCAGACGCTGGCGAACCTGGCGGTCGTCACCGACATGCTCAAGCGCTATCACGCCGGTCTGGAGCAGTCGCTGGTCATCCTCCCCCAAGGCGCCACGGTCGCACAGGCTGGCACGATCTTCGAGGGCGAGGGGCTGTTGCACTTCGGTTTGTCGATCAACCAACCGCCAGCGTGTCTGACGGGCTTCCTCCCGGCGTCGGAATGGCGCTCGCCCGCCGACACCACGACCAAGCCCCTGCCCAGCGGGTTGTATTGCAAGATCCCGAAGGACTACCAGGGCAACGTCGTGCGCGGCGCACGCAACTATCCGTGCCCGGACGTGCCTGGCA
Source organism: Mycobacterium sp. (assembly GCA_025966225.1). Classification (GTDB taxonomy): domain Bacteria; phylum Actinomycetota; class Actinomycetes; order Mycobacteriales; family Mycobacteriaceae; genus Mycobacterium. The sequence continues at coordinate 19,796 of JAOPVI010000129.1, forward strand.
AGCGCGCGGCCACGCCGGCGGAGTGCCACAGCAACGCGCCGTACGAGCCGATGGGCACCAACCCGTGGTACGGCGACCCGAATCAGATCCTGACGTGCCCGGCCCCCGGCGCGCGATGCGACCAACCGGTCAAGCCCGGGTACGTCATACCGGCCCCAACGATCAACAACGGCATGAACCCGTTGCCAGCAGATCAGTTGCCGCCACCCCAGTCGACGGCACCGGTCAGTGACCCGCTTACGGCCCCTGGCCAGGGCGCCGTCAGCTGCAGTGGCCAGCAGCCCAACCCGTGCATCTACACTCCGGCAGGAGGGTCGACGGCGATATACAACCCGTCCAGCGGGACGGTCGTCGGGCCCGACGGAGTGAACTACTCCGTCAACAACTCAAGTGATCCAGGAGAAAACGGATGGAAGGAGATGCTGGCACCAGCCAGCTGAACCCCACCGGCGGGCAGGAGCAAAGCGACCCGCGAGAACGAACCGGCGGGCAGGAGCAAAGCGACCCGGGAGATACGATCCGCCCGAATACCGATACGTCGGAGCGGTCCGACGCACAATCCGCTACAACGCAGGAACAACCCGCTGACCTCGGGTCCGAGGGCGACGCTGGGTCCGAGTCCGATGCAGCCCCTGAATCCGGGCTCGTGCGCCGCGAGGAGCGCGTCAGTCGTGGCTGGCTCGTTGCGATATGCGCGGGCCTGCTCGTCTTGACTGTGGGCGTCGCGTTCGGTGGCTACGTTGCCCTGCGCGCACACGACCAGAGCGCAGTGATGGCGCGCGAGGACGCGCTCGCCTTGGCGCGGGCCAAGGAATGCGTGATCGCGACCCAGGCTCCTGATGTGGCGGCCCTAACGGCGAGCCAGTCGAAGATCATCGAATGTGCGACGGGCGACTTCGCCGTGCAGGCCAACCTATTCACCGGCATCCTGGTCGAGGCGTACCAGGCCGCCAACGTCGCGGTCCAGGTGTCCGACATGCACGGAGCCGTCGAGAAGCACAACGACGACGGGTCGGTCGACGTGCTCGTCGCGGTACGGGTGAAGGTGACCAACTCACAGGCCGCCAATCAGGAGCAGGGCTACCGACTACGGGTGAAGATGGCTCCGGCCGACGGCACCTACAAGGTGGCCAGACTCGACCAGGTCACGTCGTGACGGTAGTGCTCGAAGACACCGTCGAAGCCGAGCAGGGCACCCCGATTCGGTACGCCTCGTGGGGCACCCGCCTCGGTGCCATCGCCCTGGATCTGCTGCCGGGCATCGCCGTAGTCGCGACGTTGGGGGTGCTGGCGTACACGACCAATCCGGACACGTGGCTGCGGTGGACGTTCGTGGCCGTCATCGCGCTGACCGTCGTCGCGTTGGTGGGGAATCGCGTGCTGTTGCCGTCGCTGACTGGCTGGACGTTGGGTCGCGCAGTGATGGGCATTCGCGTTGTCCAAGCAAACGGTCAACCGTCAGGCGTGCTCCGCATGCTGCTGCGCGAATGCGCCCATCTGCTGGATACGGCGACGGCACTCGTCGGCTGGTTCTGGCCGCTGTGGGACAGGCGCCGCCGCACGTTCGCTGACGTGTTGCTCCGCACCGAAGTGCGTGTCGTGGACGGGCCGAAGCGCGACGTCCGCCGGCTCGCGGCGGCCGTACTCGTGGGCGCGGCCTTGCTAAGCGCGGCCGGGGCGGGACTCGGCTACCTCGAGGAGTACCGCCACGATCGGGCCGTCGATCAGGCCCGCACCGAGCTCACGGAGCAGGGGCCACGCATCGTCGAGCAGATGCTGAGCTACGGCAAGGACTCCATCGTCGGCGACTTCGCGAAGGCGCAGGGGCTGGTCACCGACGGCTACCGGCCCCAGCTGATCGCCCAGCAGGAGGCCGTGCAGAAGGCAGGCGTGACGGCCAACGACTACTGGGCCGTCAGCAGTGCGGTGCTGTCAGTCGAACCCGATCGGGCGGCGATGTTGATGGCGTTGCAGGGTCAGCGTGGATCCGATCCCAAGGATCTGAAGTTCATCACCGCGACGGTGCGCGCCGACTTCGAGAAGGTCGACGGCCGTTGGCGCGTTGGCAGTCTCACGGTGCTGAAGAAGCCGCAGACGAACGCACCGAGCCAGTGAGCCCGCGCAGCAAAGTCGACGCGCTCGAGCGAGACTACTTTGCCGTTTCGCCACGGCAACCGCTGAGGTGGGGGCTGCCAGTCACCGCGATTATCTCCGCGTTGGTCGTGGCCGCCGCGATAGCGGGCAGCATCTTCATGTTGGTCGGGCACGAGAGCGACCGCCGAACCCAGGTCCGCGACGCCACGGCGCTCGGCTGCGTGCGCGGCTTCATGACGAACTACACGACATTGGACCCGTTCAATGCCAATGCCTATGCCGACCGCGTCATGGCACAGGGCACGGGTGACTTCATCAAGCAGTTCAAGGAGAAGCTGAACCAGATCGTCATCCAGGTCGCGCGGGCGGAGCCCACCACGGGCACCGTCGTCGAAGCCGGCGTGCAACGCTGGAACGACAACGGCAGTGCCGACGTCCTGGTCGCGACCAAGATTTCGACGAAGGCAGCGGACGGAAAGACCTCCATCGAGAGTGGAAACCGTTGGGTGGTAACGACTATCGAGGAAGGGCAGCAGTGCAAGATCAGCAACCTGATTCAAGTGATCTGAACACCGACGAAGACGCCGCCCTCGTGCCCGAGGGAAAGGCTTCACGTCGGCGCCACCGGATGCCGCGACAGAAGCTGCGGCAAGCCGAGCCTGAGGCAGCGGCAGAGGCAGAGGCGACTGTCGAGCCCGAAGCCGAGGCCGAGGCCGAGCCCGAAGTCGATGCTGAACCGGAGGGCGAAGCTGAAGCCGAAGCGGTTGTCGAGCCCGAGGCGGAGCCGGTAACCCGCCCTAGCCGCTTCCCGTGGCGCCGAGCCAAGGCCGCCGCGCCGACGCCTGAACCGGATGCGTCCGAGGTCGTCGAGTCGACTGAATCCGACAGCACCACAACAGAATCCGAGGCCGACACTTCCGAAGGGTTAGACGAGTCGGAATCGGATGAGTCGGAGGCTCCCTCCTGGATCATGGTTCCGCACCGCACCGCGGGCCGGAGGCTGAAGGCTGCCGCGATCGTCGCAGGCGGACTGTTCGTCGCGGCCTCGGCATTCGCGGGTGCCACCCTGCAGCCGTATCTCGTCGACCGGGCCGAAGTGCAGACCAAGCTCGACGTCGCGCGAACGGCGCAGGCCGCCATCACGACGTTGTGGACGTACACGCCAGAAGACATGGACAAGCTCGACGACCGGGCCTCGAAGTACCTTGGCGGTGACTTCGCCAAGGACTACAAGGACTACATCGGACGCATCGTCGAGGCCAACAAGCAGGCTCAGATCACGAACAGCACGCAGGTGCTCGGGGCCGCAGTGGAATCGCTGACGCCGACGGAGGCCACCGCGATCATCTACACCAACTCCGTGGCGACCAGTCCGGTCACGAAGGGCATTCCGTCCCTGCGCTATCTGTCCTACCGACTTCAGTTGGAACGCAAGGACGGACGCTGGCTGATCACCACGATGACGGCCGTCACTTCGCTGGACCTGACGCCGCGGCTGTAGCGCGACGCTTGCGCTTTCGCATGGAATCGCCTGTCTCCCAACGGATGACGGTGATAGGCCTGCTCTTGCTAACGTTCGCCACCGGACTGGTGGACGCGGTCAGCGTGCTGGTGCTCGGTCACGTCTTCGTGGCGAACATGACGGGCAACGTGATCTTTCTCGGATTCTGGTTCGTGCCGCACTCCGGGGTCGACATGATGGCGGCCGTCGTTGCCTTCGTGTGCTTCGTCGCCGGGACGGTGCTGGGTGGCCGACTCGCACGCCACCTCGATCACCACGTTCGGCGCTGGCTTGTGGTTGCACTCGGGATGGAAGTCGTGGTGCTCGCCGTGCTTGCGGTGTTGGCGGGCAGCGGGATCGTCCACTATCACGACAACGGGAACCTGGCGCTCATCGCGGGGCTCGCGGTGACCTTCGGCAGCCAGAACGCGACGGCCCGCCAGTTCGGCATACAGGAGCTCAGCACCACGGTGCTGACGGCCACGATCGTGGGCATCGGGTTCGACAGCAGGCTGGCAGGCGGCACCGGGCGGCGAGCGAAACTGCGGTACGCCGTCGTGCTGACGATGTGCTGTGGCGCGACTCTGGGCGCCAGCCTGACCCTGGTAACCGTCGCACCGATCATCGGGCTCGCGGCACTGGTGGTCGCGACCAGTGCGGGGATCTTCGCGTTCGGTCCCGCCAGGGTCGCGACGCCCGGCGACTAGCCTGAGCGTCATGCCATCAGTACTCGTGACGGGCGCAGGCCGAGGAATCGGACGATCGATCGCCGAACATCTCGCGAACCAAGGTTGGGACGTCATCGCGGGCGTCCGGACGCAACTGGACGCCGACGCCGTCACCGCGACCAATCCGCAGCGCATCTCCGCCGTTCTGCTCGACGTCACCGATGACGCCCAGCTCGACCAACTGGAGGCGACGCTGCCGGCCCGACTCGACGCCGTCGTGAACAACGCGGGCGTCGTCGTCGCTGGTCCGATGGAAGCGGTCAGCACAGCGGACTGGCGCAAGCAGTTGGACGTCAACGTGATCGGCCAGTTGGCCGTGACTCGCGCGGTACTGCCCCGGCTGCGACGCTCGCGCGGCCGAGTCGTGTTCATCTCGAGTATCAACGGCCAGTTGGCGTTTCCCATGATGGGGGCCTATTGCGCATCGAAGTTCGCCCTCGAAGCCGCCGCCGAAGCTCTGCGCATGGAGCTGCGACCATGGGGAATCTCGGTCGTCGTGGTCGAACCGGCCCAGACGGATACCGACATGTGGCATACGGCGCCCGCCATGGTCGCGGAAACCGAGGCAGCGTTCTCTCCGGCCCACCGCGAGCTGTATGCGAGGCACATCGCGGGCTTCAAGAAGCGCATTCCGTTGTCGCAGAAGATGGCCGTCGCGCCCGAGAAGGTGTCGGCCGTCGTCGAGCGGGCGCTGACCACCAAACGGCCTCGGCCGCGGTACGTCGTGGGTGCGGCACCCAAGGTGCAGGCCGCGCTCATCACCAAACTGCCGATCGCCGTGCGCGACCGGGTGCTGCGCATGGTGGCGGGCCAGCCCTAACTCGCGTTCAGCTGAACGCGAGCCAGCTTGGCAACGCGCGCTCGCGCGAATCGCACAGGACCTGGTAGGTGTCGCAGGAGCCCTTGGGCACTCCTGAGCCTGCCCACATGCCGCCCGTGTCGCGGCGCAGCACGATCGCGGACGAACCGCCGCCGTCGAGCAGGATCGCGGTGTCGCTGCCCAACCCGCGGAACAGGTCCTGGATCTGGTCAGGGGTGTAGCTGCCGCCCTGGAAGACGTACATCTCGTCGCGGTCGCGTGCGTAGGCGATCGCCGTGCGGGCGGCGCTCGGGCCGCCGTCGTTCATCTGCCCGGTGTCGCCGGGTGTCAGCAGTCCGAGCCCGCTGACCGCGACGAAGCGCGTGCCCTTCTGCATCAGGTCGTTGATCACCGGACCCGCGGCGTCGTAGTCGTTGTCGGCCTTCGGGGTGATGACGACAGGCGTGCCGCCGACCGGAAGGATCATCGTCGTCAAGGCGGTCCAGACCTCGTTGCCACCGGACAGCGCCTGTTTGCCTGCGTAGGCGACGGTCCCCGTGACAGCGGCGTTGGCCTTGCCCTGTCCGCGGGTGTTGTCGACGTAGGCGCCCAGCGGCGAGCTGCAGCCCGTCGTCTTCCACGACCCGCCCTTCTGGCCGCGCACGTCGAAGAAGTTGGCGTTGATGGCGATGGTCGGCTGGCCGAGGGCCTGCCACGCCTGCAGCGGGGAGTATGTCTCGGACGCCTGCCAAAGGCCTTCGCTGGTCCGCGCGCCGGGGCTTCGCTCGCAGCGCGCCTGGTATCCGGAGTGGGAGTCGACGAGCAGGCGCGGAGTCAGCCGTTGCGACGCGCTCTTGATGATCATCAGATGCCCGCCGTTGGACAGCTCGTACCAGCTGCCACCGGCGTTGAGCAGTGGAGCCGGGTTCCCTGCGCCGAAGTTGTACACCAGATACGAGCCGCGTGTGTTCGCGATCGCGCCGGCCAGCAACTCTCGACCGTCGGCTGCGTGCGCAGTGGGTAGCCCTGCCGTCGCGGCCACGGCAGCGCAAACCACGGCCGCCGTCGCAGACGCGACGAAGCGGCGGAAGTCGGCGGGTCGGTGCAGCACAATAGCCCCTTCGGCGGATACCCAGTTAGTTAACAGTAATCACAGCGAACTCACTGTCAACTTTCATCACAGCTGCATCACGCTTCGGCGACGAGCGAATTACGTTGGCGCCGAATGAATTTGCCACCGACGCGGCAAACGTGCCCGGCCGCGGGCGCGGAGTCGGCGAAGAATGGGTAAGTCGCTGTCAGGACCTAGGAGGTGCGAGCCGATAGATGGCATCGGCCTCGTCGTCGGTGATGTACACCGCGCCGTCAGGTCCGACGACCGCCGCGACGGGCCGTCCCCACCGTGTTCCGTCGGCTGCCTGAAAGCCGCCCACTAGGGTCTGCTGATTGCCGAGACTTCCGTTCTTCCAAGGGTAGAAGGACACCTCGGGCGCGCGCGGCGGCTGACGGTTCCACGATCCGTGCACGCCGACGAGCGCGCCGTGCGCGTACGGCTCCGGCAGTGCCCCGTCGACGAAGCTCAACCCGAGCGGGGCCGAATGCGCGCCCATGCTCTGTTCGATCGGCGGTAACGCGGCGCAGTCGAGCTTGCTGCCGTCGGCGTTGGTCTGGACGTCGCGGATCAACGGAAGATTCGCCGGTCCGCCGTCGGGATTGCAGTAGGGCCAACCCAGTTCGCGGCCCGGGGTGAGCTTCGCGATCGATTCGGGCGGATGGTCGACGACGTAGTCTCCGACGACCCGACCGTAGGACGGACCAGCGTCGGGCACGGCGACGTTGTCACGATTGTTGACGGCGGTCCAGACCGAGCCGTCCGGCGCGATCGCGAGGCCCGTGCCGTTGCGCACACCGGTCGCAAAGGGCTGGGCGGGTCCACCGCCGGGTGGGATTCGCATGACGGTGGCGCGCGGGGGATTCGCAGTGCGGTCGCCTGCCGAAACGTTGCCGGTCGAGCCGATCGAAAAGTACACGGCGCCATCGGGTCCCACCACAACGCTCTTCAGCGCGTGTGCGTAGGCGCCGCCAAGATCAGGACTGCGTGAGTCGGGCAGTCCGGTGGCGACGAAACGCGGGGGTGACGTCGTCTCGTCTGCGTACTCGAAGGCATCTATCCGATTGCTCTCGGCGACGTACAACGTCGACCCCGCGAACGCCAGGCCCTGAGGCTGGTCCATGCCGCTGATGAGTAGCCCCATGCGGGGCCCAGCGCCCGTCGGTTCCAGGCGTGCGACCTGGCCGGCACCGGGTATCGACACCAGTAGATTGCCGTCCGGAGCCCACACGGCCAGCCGCGGCTTCGACAACCTCGCCCAGACCGACAGACTCCAATCCTTGGGCACCAGTGCCTTTCGGGGCTCATCGAACGGAGGCTCGGCCATGTCATCGGGCACCGCGACGGTGACCTCGACGAGGCCGGATTCCGAGGCCGGCCTCGTCGGCGTCGCGGTGGGGGCCGTGTGAGTCGACGAGCATCCTGCGAGCAGCAATAGCCCAACGAGGCCGAGCCGCAACGACTTACGCGGCAGCGAGACCGGCATGCATCTCCCAGACCAGGAGCTCGGACGGTTCGGTCGCGACGACCCGTTGCCCGCCGGACGCCGTGAAGCGCACTGCGTCCCCCGCTTGGAGCGGGCCAGCGCCTTCCAGCGTGACTTCGCCGCGCGGCACGAACAGGTGCAGGTACGGGGCCACGGGCAGTTCGACGCTGTCGCCGGGTTGCATACGGGCGACGCGCAGGGCGGCATATCGGTTCCGAATGCTGATCGCTGCCTCATCGGCGTGCTCGGGCATGCCGGACGCGACGGTCACCAGCCCTCCGCGGAGCAGTTCGTCGTCGATCTCGAGTTGCTGATAGCCGGGGGTGATGCCCGACTCGTCGGGGGCGACCCACATCTGCACGAAGTGGACGGGCTGCTCGTGGGTCTCGTCACCGGTGAGCGTCCACGAGTCGTTCTTCTCGGAGTGCAGGATGCCCCGTCCGGCCGACATCCGTTGAGCCAGACCGGGATAGATGACTCCGGAGTGGCCCGTGGAATCCTGGTGGACCAGCGAACCGCGCAGCACCCAGGTGACGATCTCCATGTCGCGATGGGGGTGGGTATCAAACCCGGTGCCCGGATTCACCTGGTCGTCGTTGTTGACGAGCAACAGCCCGTGGTGGGTGTTGTCGGGGTCGTAGTGCGACCCGAACGAGAACGAATGCTTGGAGTCCAGCCACGAGATCTTGGTGGTGGCACGGTCGGCCGCGCGTCGGATGTCGACGGTTTCGATGCTGGTCATGCGATGACTCCTCGGGAGGTCTCCGCCAGCCTAGGTGGCTGGTACTGGACACGACAACATAAATGATGTGTCATGTATTCCGTGTGGTTGTCCAGTGACGAGCAACGGGTGTGGCGCGACTACCTGACGATGACGGGTCGGCTGCAGATCGCCATGAACCGTCAGCTGCAGCGCGACTGCGGACTGTCCCTGGCCGACTACGACGTCCTCGTCGCGCTCGACGAGCGGCCCGGTTGTCGGATCTCCGAGCTCGGGGAGCGGCTGGGCTGGGAGCAGAGTCGGTTGTCACACCAGCTGAGTCGGATGCGGACCCGCGGGCTGGTCGAGCGCCGGGGCGCCGACGACGACCGCAGGGCCGCCACCATCGAGCTCACCGACGCCGGACGGGGCGCCCTGGAAACTGCCGCGCCCGGGCACGCGAAGTTGGTTCACGACGCGGTCTTCGCCGACGTGCGGGCCGGCGACCTGCGCACGTTGCAGCGCTGGACGTCGGGTGTGCTCGAGCGGCTGGAGCTAGAGCGTCGCGGGTAGCCCGAACTTCTCGAACAGTCCATCGGCGTGGAACGCCACGACGTGCGCGACACCATCCGGCCTGAGCTCCAACACGTGCAGCTGGAACTCCTCGTGCCTGCCGGTTTCGCGGTTGAGCATGTAGAGCGCGGCGGTCGGCTGGCCGTTGGCGGTGGTGCGCACGAAGCGCATGTCGCCAGGCCCTTCGGCCGGGCAATGCGTCTTGGAGAGCTGCACGATGTTCTCGGGGCCCTGGTACCAACCGTCGAACGGCGGCATCTCGAACACCGCTTCGGCGGTGAACAACTCGACGAGCTTGTCCATGTCGTAGGACTCGAACGCCTCGATGTAGCGAGTCAGCAGATCCTGCGCCTCTGGAGACTCGGGCAGGGCCACCTGATGATCCTGACTGGGCTGGACCGAGTCGAGTTGCGCGCGGGCGCGTTGCAGCAGGCTGTTGACCGCGGCGGTCGACGCACCGATGGCGTCGCCAACCTCGGCCGCCTTCCATTGCAAGACTTCGCGGAGCACCAGCACGGCCCGCTGACGGGGAGAAAGGTGCTGCAGCGCCGCGATGAATGCCAGCCGCACCGACTCGCGGGACTCGGCGATCACCGACGGGTCCGACGGGTGCTCACGTGGCGAGTCGGGCAGCGGCTCCAGCCAGGTGATCTCCTGGTGTTCGAAGATGTCGGCGCCGGGATCGGACGCGGGCGCGCCCAACCCGCTCGGCAGCGGCCTGCGCTTGCGCCCGTCGAGCGAGGTCAGGCAGGTGTTGGTGGCGATGCGGTACAGCCAGGTCCGGACGGACGACTTGCCCTCGAATTTGTCGTAGGCCTTCCACGCCCGCAGATAGGTGTCCTGGACCAAGTCCTCCGCATCGTGGAGCGACCCCGTCATTCGGTAACAGTGCGCCAGAAGTTCGCGCCGGTAGCGCTGGGCATCGGCGAGGAACGCGTCGTTCGACTCGAATGGATCCGTACTCGCTGGCGTTTCGGTGAGGACGCTCACACAGCCGAGCCTACCGACGCCCCCCGACAAGTTCAGCCGCAAGCAGCCATGGGTGCCGTTAAGCGCCGCCCGCTAGTCTCCCCTGATGGCCACAACCCGCAGCGAGCGAAGCTTCGACGGCGTCGGCGGCACCAAGATCGTCTATGACGTCTGGACTCCCAACGTCGACCCGACTGGCGTGGTGGTGCTCTGCCACGGCTACGCGGAACACGCGCGGCGCTACGACCACGTCGCCGAGCGGTTCGGTGAGGCCGGGCTCATCACCTTCGCTCTGGACCTGCGCGGACACGGCCGCTCTGGCGGCAAGCGGGTGTACCTGAAGAACATCACCGAGTACACCGACGACTTCCATCATCTGGTCGGGCTCGCCACCGCCGCGTACCCGGAACTCAAGCGCGTCGTGCTCGGCCACAGCATGGGCGGCGGCGTGGTGTTCGCCTACGGAGTCGAGCACCCCGACGACTACGCTCTGATGGTGCTGTCCGGGCCCGCGGTCTACGCGCAGGACGCCGTGTCGTCGGTCATGATCACCGTCGCGAAGGTGGTTGGCAGCGTGCTGCCCGGGCTACCGGTCGAGAACCTCCCCGCCGACGCCGTCTCCCGGGACCCGCAAGTGGTGGCCGCCTATGAGGCCGATCCACTGGTACACCACGGCAAGCTGCCCGCCGGGATTGCCAAGGCGCTGATCGCCGTCGGCGAGACGATGCCCCAGCGGGCCTCGGCACTGACCGCACCACTGCTCGTCGTCCACGGCGGCCACGACAAGCTGATTCCCGTCGAGGGCAGCACACGACTGGTCGAGTGCGTGGCGTCCGAAGACGTCCACCTCAAGGTCTACCCCGAGCTGTACCACGAAGTCTTCAACGAGCCGGAGCGCGCCCAGGTGCTCGACGACGTCGTGTCGTGGATCGAGGTTCGGTTGTGAAAACCCTTGGCCGACAACTCGTCTGCGGGCTGGCGGCGGTGCTGGTGCTCGCGGGCTGTGGGTCCACACCCAAGCCGGGCGGGTCCGCGCAACCGTCCGCGTCGCCGACCTCGGTCGCCCTGCCTGGCGGCTGGGTCGAAGACGAGGTCACGTTCCAGGCCGAGGGCGGACTCGTCATTCACGGCTCGTACCGGCACCCGTCCGCCGCGGCCCCCGGCCCCGCGGCGGTGTTGATCTCCGAGAGCGGCAACACGGACCGCAACGGTGACAACGCGGTCGCTGGCCCGGTGGGCAACATGCGCCAGCTGGCCGAGTACTTGTTCGGCAAGGGCATCGCCACGTTGCGATACGACAAGGTCGGCACTGGCAAGACCGGGCTGGGCCCGTACGCGCTTCACCCCAAGGACGTCGGCAGTGCCGTCTATACGTTGGGCGCGCGCGCAGCGGCCGCCTTCCTCGCTCGGCAGCCGGGCACGGACAAGGCCAGGATTTCCGTCTACGGACTCGGGGACGGCACCGTCCACGCGCTGACACTGGCCGCCACGCCCGCCGGCGGACCGGCGATCCACTCACTCGGGCTCTTTCAGCCGCTGCCCGGCCGTTACCTCGACATCATCACCACGCGGGTGCGCTTGAGTGTCGCCGCCGACGTGAAGGCAAGTGCGAAGACGCAACAGCAGGCCGACGACGTGCTGAACGGCTGGCTCGCGGCCGTCGAACAGATCCGGACCAAGGGCACGGTGCCCGACAACCTGCCCGAGGGACTCGGCGCGATCGTCAACGCGGGCAACGTCAAGGCCGTCGTCGAGTCCGACGCCATCGACCCGCTTGCGCTGGCCGCGAAGCTGCCCGCGGGCACGCCGGTGCTGCTGACGTGCTCGGACTCCGACAGCCAGGCCAACTGTCCCGCCGAGCAGCCGCTGATCGACGCGCTCGGTCACGTGGCGCTGACCGTCGTCCAATTGAAGGGCGTCAACCACGTGTTGCGGGACGATCCGACCGATAACGTCGCCAACTACGCCAAGCAGGATCCGTTGTCGCCGCAACTGCTGACCGCGCTGGACGGATTCGTCGGCAAGTGACGCCACCCGAGTGGCTAGACTTCGGGCCATGACGATCGCGAGAACTGTTGTCGCCGAAGGGTATGGCGGGCCGGAAGTGCTTGCGGTCCACGACGTCGAGCAGCCGCATGTCGGCGAAGGACAGGTGCTCGTCGACGTTCGTGCGTCAGGTACCAACCCCATCGACTACAAGCTGTACAGCGGTCAGATGGGCCGCGACCCGGCCAAGCTCCCCATGCCCCTCGGGATGGAGGCCGCCGGAATCGTCGTCGCGGCCGCGCCAGGCGCGAGCGGATACACCGGAGGTCTGACAGTCGGCGCCGAGGTGATCGTCACCAACGTCGACGGCGCCTACTCGCAGCGGGTGCTTGCCCAGGCCTCCGAAGTGGGGCACAAGCCGGCGGGGCTGTCGTTCGAACAGGCGGCGGGACTGTTGTTGGTCGGCGGCACCGCGTGGCACCTGTTGACCAATACCAAGGTGGGGATGAACGACACCGTGCTGATCCACGGAGCCAGCGGTGGCGTCGGCCTGATGGCGGTGCAGCTTGCGGTCGCCCGTGGCGCCAAGGTGATCGCCACCGCGAGCCCCGCCCGCCACGGTCAACTGCGCAGCTACGGGGCCGAACCAGTCGCCTATGGCGCGGGCCTGGCCGACCGGGTGCGGGCGCTCGGCAAGGTGGATGCGGCGCTCGACTTGGTCGGCAGTGACGAGGCCCTCGATACCTCGGTGGAACTGGTGGCCGACCGCGATCGCATCGCCACGATCGCCGGGTTCGGCCGGGCCGCCGAGCTCGGTATCGCGGCGCTGACCGGCGCCGATGGCGGGCAAGCGATTCGTGACGCCGCGCGCCCCGACCTCATCGCACTGGCGGCGGACGGCAAGCTGGAAGTGACGGTCGACAAGGTCTTTCCGTTGAACGAGGCGCCCGAGGCACACCGGTATCTGCAGACCGGTCATGCCCGCGGGAAAGTCGTACTGGTTCCTTAGTTTGGTCATATGACGAGACAGCGAGTAGCGGAGCGGATCCGCGCATTGACCCAGCAGCGAGTAGCGGAGCGGATCCGCGCATGACAGAAGACAAGATGCTGGCGCGCATCGCGGCCTTGCTGCGCCAGGCGGAGAACACCGACAACGTCCACGAGGCCGAGACGTTCATGGCGGCGGCTCAACGCCTCGCGACCACCACCTCGATCGACCTGGCCGTGGCGCGGGCGCACTCCGCGACGCGCAGCAAGGCCCAGGAACCGACGCAGCGGACCATCACCATCGGCAATGCGGGCGCACGGGGACTCCGGACCTACGTGCAGCTGTTCGTGGTGATCGCAGCGGCCAACGATGTGAAGTGTGACGTCGCGTCCAACTCCACGTTCGTCTACGCCTACGGGTTCGCCGAGGACATCGACGCCACCCACGCGCTCTACGCAGGCCTGGTCGTGCAGATGGTGAAGGCGTCCGATGCCTACCTCTCCACCGGCCGCCACCGGCCAACGCCGACCATCACCGCGCGGCTGAACTTTCAGCTGGCCTTCGGCGGGCGCGTCGGCCAGCGCCTCGGCGAGGCCCGCGAGCAGGCCAGGCAGGACGTCGACAAGCAGCCAGAGCGACATCCAGGTACCGCAATTGCGTTGCGCAACAAGGATCTCGAGTTGAAGAGCTACTACCGGGAGGCCTCCAAGGCGCGAGGTACCTGGCGGGCCACCACCGCTACGGCGGGGTATTCGTCGGCAGCTCGGCAGGCAGGCGACCGGGCCGGGCGCCGGGCGCGACTCGGCTCGAGCGCCGAACTGGCCGGCCCGGGCAAGGCGTTGGAGGCCTAGCCGCAGGTGCTCCGCGACGCGCAACGCTCGAAGGTCTATGCCGCAGAGGAATTCGTGCGGAAGCTCTTCGACCGCGTGCACAGCCACGCCAGCCGTGCGCTGGACTTCTTCGGCACCAACGTCACCCTTCCGCCGGAGGGCCGGTTCGGGTCGGTGGACGCGGTCCAACGCTACGTGAACGACGTGCTCGCGCATCCGGCCGTGCGAGCCGGCTGGCCCGAACTGCCGCCCGTCACGGTGCGTGCGCGGCGCGGGGAGACCGCGGCGCACTACGAGTGGACGCCGGACACGGCAACCATCGCCGTGCCTGACCGTGAAACCACTTGGGCACTAAGGGAACTCGTCGTGCTGCATGAGCTCGCCCACCACGTGAGTCAGGCCGACCCACCGCACGGGCCGGAGTTCGTCGCGACGTTCTGCGAGCTTGCCTCCGTAGTGATGGGCGCCGAGGTCGGCTATGTGCTGAGGGTCGTCTACGCGAAGGAGGGCGTGCGCTGAGCTCACGCCTCAAGGAACGTGGGGCTTGACTTCTTCGGTCACCCACTGTGCGTAGTCGAGATAGGCGTCGACGTTGGCCACTGGCGGGATGGGCACCGAGCTGGTCGTGACGCCCAGCTCGGAGAACCTGCCGAGCTTGTCGATGATTTCCGAAGCGGTCATTCCAGGCTGCTGAGTGGGGTCATCGACGACGACGTGGCCCTCGCCGATCAGCGACGTGCCGAGCCCGTAGCAGACTTCGAACGGTTCACCCTGGAATGTCGGTTGCGACTTGATGAAGTCGATTTTCGCCGGGAACTGTTCGGGTTGAGTGAGGAATGGAATCCAGCCGGACGCGAACCGCGCCGCACGCCGCAGTGCCGCGTCGGCGTCGCCTCCGATCCAGATCGGCAGGTGCGGCTTCTGGACCGGCTTGGGCTCGAACGCCACGTCGTCAAAGGCCACGTACTTGCCCTCGAATTTCGGTGAGTCGCTGGTCCAGAGCTCGATGATGGCCTCGAGGTACTCGTCGGCCATGCGGCCACGTTCGTGGAATGGCACGCCAAGGATGCGGAACTCCTCTGCGTCCCAGCCGATGCCGAAGGTGACCATGATGCGTCCGCCGCTCAGCCAGTCCGCAGTCGACAGTGCCTTGGCCATGATGATCGGGTGCTGCAGGGGCAGCAACGAGGCACATGAGTTCAACGCGATGCGGTGTGTGGCGCCGGCGAGGAAGGCTTGCGCGACGGTTGAGTGGAAGTAGTGCGGGCCCGAAAGCTCGACATGCGCGGCTGGAACGACGAAATGCTCTGGAATGGCGATCATGTCGTAGCCGAGCTCTTCGGCGCGCTGAGCGACCAATTGCTGGTCAGGGCCGGTCACGGCGGACTCCCAGGGCTGAGTCAGCGCCTTTAGCCGCATCGCGTGTGGCATGGGCAGAGCAAACTTCATGACACGGCCTCCCTTGGGGTGACATTGCCGATGGCCGCGACTGTGATCCGCCCGGGGCGCGCGTGGCCGGCGGCCAGCATGCACGCCGTGGTTGAGCCGGGAAATCCCGTGATGAGCGCCGTCATGACACCAATATCGCCGAGCGCGACCGTGCGGATGCGAGTAGACCGCTACTCGTTTTCGGAACTTTCGCGAAGGTCCGAAGGCGAGTTCCGCTTCCAGCGGACGCACGTATGCCGAGGATTTGCTCTTGGTCCGCTGACGGCCGAGCGGCGCACTCATCAAGAGCCCCTCGGTGCCGGTTGAAGCCGATCCTTGCCCAGGAGTCGGTCGGACTCCTGCCAACCCGCGATCAAATCCTGCCAACCGGAAATCAACGTTCCCACTTGCCTGTTGAACCAGGTGGATCGGAACGAGAAAGTTCTCGCGAACGATGCGACATCGTGCAGGGCGCGTCACCGCGCCGCCGCTCGAACAACGGAAGAGACACCAGAGGAAGTAGCGCTATGAAGAAGATCACGTTTGCCTCAGCCATCGCGACGGCGTTGACCGCCGCAGTCCTGGGACTGGCCGCGCCCGCACAGGCCGACATCGGTCACCACGACTGGGTGAACAACACCAACCAGACGGCCCAGGTCCCGCACGTCGACACCACGGTTCATCAGAGCCGCTGAGCGATCACCACATTCGAAGAACGGACACCCTGCGGGATGTCCGTTCTTCGTCTGTTCGACGGAAGGTCAGGAGCACTAACGTGACCTACGTGACTGAGCCCAATCCCGATCGACTCGACGCGATGTTCGCCCGCCTGCTGCACACCGAGGATCCCGCGTTGACCGCGGCGCGGGCGGCCGCCGACGCGGCGGCCATGCCGCGGATCGAAGTGTCCGCGCAGCACGCGAAGTTGTTGACCCTGCTCGCGAGGAGCACGGGTGCCACCCGCGTACTGGAGATCGGCACGCTGGCCGCTTACAGCACGATCGCCTTGGCGCGCGGCATCGGTCCCGATGGACGGGTCGTCACGTTGGAATACAAGCCAGCACACGCCGACGTCGCTCGGGCAAGCCTGCTTCGGGCCGACGTGGCCGACAGGGTGGAGATCATCGTCGGCGCCGCGCTCGACAGCCTGCCCGGACTGGCCAGCCGTGGTGACCGTTTCGACTTCTTCTTCATCGATGCCGACAAGGAGAACAACCCCGCCTACGTCGAATGGGCAATCCGGCTCGCCATACCGGGCGCGCTGATCGTCGTCGACAACATCGCCAGGAACGGCCGCGTGCTCGACCCGGCACCCGACGATCACCAGGCGCGCGCCGTGCACGACATGTTCGTGATGATGGGTGAGCATCCACGGTTGGACACCGCGGCGATCCAGACGGTAGGGACCAAGGGCTGGGACGGCTTCGCGGTGGCGCTCGTAGGGCCATAGGTGCGCCAGGCCACCGCCACGGGAATGGGTACTCACCACGCATGTGGACGGTAAGTAGACGCATACAGACCACGGCCGACGCGGTGTGGCAGCTCCTGGTCGACCTCGACGACTGGCCGCGCTGGGGTCCTACGGTGCAACGCGCGGAACTCGACGGCGGCGTCCTCACCCTCGGCACCAAGGGGCGGGTGTGGACGCCCGTCGGTTTACCGCTGCCCTTCGAGATCACCGAGTTCGTGCCCGGCCGCTCCTGGGCCTGGCAGGTCGCGGGCGTACCTGCGACCCGGCACGGGGTCGATCCCGAAGACGACGGCTGTCGCGCCTGGATGAGCGCCCCGCTGTGGGCGCCCGCCTATCTGCCCGTGCTCGCGATCGCGCTGCAGCGCATCGAGGCGATGGCCGGCTCCTCGGCCGCTGCCTAGCCGCAGACCGCACCTTGGGCCGCCGAGCCGACCAGCTTGCGGTACTTCGCCAGCACGCCGGTGGTGTACTTCGGCGCCGGTGGCTCGAATCCTGCTTTGCGGGACTCGAATTCGTCCGCGTCGACGAGCACGTCGAGGGTGCCGTTGCCAACGTCCAGCTTGATCCGGTCGCCGTCGAGCAGGAAGGCGATGGGACCCGCGTCGACGGCCTCGGGCGCGACGTGACCGACGCACAGACCGGTGGTGCCGCCGGAGAACCGGCCATCCGTCATGAGCAACACGTCCTTGCCGAGTCCGGCGCCCTTGATTGCGCCGGTGATGGCCAGCATCTCGCGCATGCCCGGGCCGCCCTTGGGTCCTTCGTAGCGGATGACGACGACGTCACCAGCGACGATCGTGCCGTCCTCGAGGGCGTCCATCGCTGCCCGCTCGCCGTCGAAAACCCTTGCGGTGCCTTCGAAGACGTCAGAGTCGAAACCTGCCGACTTGACCACGGCACCTTCGGGTGCGAGTGAGCCGCCGAGAATCGTGATGCCGCCGGTGGGATGGATCGGGTTGCTCAGTGCGCGCAGCACCTTGCCGTCGGGGTCCGGCGGCGCGATGTGGGCCAGGTTCTCGGCCATGGTCTTGCCGGTCACGGTCAGGCAGTCGCCGTGCATCAGGCCCGCGTCCAACAAGGCCTTCATGATCACTGGCACGCCGCCGATCTTGTCTACGTCGAACATCACGTGCTTGCCGAACGGCTTGACGTCGGCCAGGTGTGGCACCGTCGCCCCGACCCGGATGAAGTCGTCGAGCGTGAGCTTCACCTCGGCCTCGTGGGCGATGGCCAGCAGGTGCAGCACTGCATTGGTTGAGCCACCGAACGCCATCACCACGGCGATGGCGTTCTCGAATGCCTCCTTGGTCATGATGTCGCGGGCGGTGATGCCGCGCTTCAGCAGTTCGACGACGGCCTCCCCGCTGGCCTTGGCGAAGCCGTCCCGGCGGCGGTCGCTCGCAGGCGGCGCGGCGCTGCCAGGCAGCGACATGCCGATCGCCTCGGCGGCGCTGGCCATGGTGTTGG
>JAOPVI010000204.1 GCA_025966225.1 Mycobacterium sp.
CGCGGATCGCGAAAAACCTGTAGTTGGGCGCCGTGGTGGCCGGGCGGACGAAACGTGCCAGGCCGTCGATGACGCCGTGGTCCTTTTGCCCGGACATGGCGGTGCCATTGAGAAACATGTATTGCACGGATGAAACCTTCCATAGCGAATGAGGTAGTGACCGGGTCAGGACAGTGCGGTGTCGGTGCTGGCCCGCTGCGCGTCGTCGGCGCTGCGCCGCACGTGTGCCTCGGCGGCGGCCACCGCCCGGCCGACATCCCCAGATGACAGCTCGGTGAGCAGATCTTCGTGCTGCTGGGCTGCAGGCAGGGCACGGGCGGGACCGCGATAACTCAATTCGGCCGCCACATCCAGGCATTGCAGCAGGTAATTGTCCAAGAGCCCCGCGAACCGGCTGCCGAACGCGATTCGGTATATCGACGTGTGGAAGGCCAGGTGGATCTCACCGAATTCTTCTGACCCGACGCCGAATTCTTCGCTGGCCGCATCCATCGCCGCGATCAGCGACCTGGGCTCGGCCCACTGCTCAGGCTTGGCTCGCTCGCAGGCCAGGCGAGCCGCCAACTTTTCCAATTCGGTGCGTACCAGGAACAGATCCTGGATCTCGTCGGGGCCGATACGGCGCGACCACAGGCCACCCGCGTTCCTCCGCGCGACGAACCCGTCGGTTTCGAGGCGGCGCAATGCGTCACGCACAGGCGTTCTGCTCACCCCGAGCTGGGTGGCGAGCTCGGTCTCCACCAGGTGGGTGCCCTCTGCTATCCGGCCACTGATCAACGCGTGCCGCAACGCGCGGTAGACGTGTTCGTATGTCTTACGGCGTGTTTGAGTCGGCAGCGATCGGATGCCTTGTAGTCCGTCGTTGTCAGTCATGTTGCACCCCGCCTTGTTATAACTGTCCACTGGCATCTAGCGCTAGGTAGCGAACGGCACCAGGCATGCCGGTGAAGACACCGTTGTCTACTACCCGACCGGCCGCAATCACCGTTCGCACCGCACCAGTGAGGCGCCACCCTTCATACAGGCTGTAGTCGACGTTCATGTGGTGGGTCGCAGCGCTTATTGTGGTCGAGTCGGCCGGATCGAACACCACGAAATTGGTCAACAGGCTCACAGTGCGCCGACCCAGGCGCGTTCGTCGCCGCTGAAGCGGTTGATGCCCATCGGTTCTCGGCAGCACCGCTGATAGATTTCGCGGATGTACGGTTCGAACACCTTGTTGCGGTCCTCTACTTTGGCGAACCGCGCCAGGTATTCGCCGCCGAGTTCGCGGATCTCGGCCAGGACGGCCCCCTCGTCGATCAGCAGGCACCGACCATCTCGGACCACAGCCTCACCGTTCACCCACACCTCGGTGATCGAGTCGCCGTTCTCGACGTAAACCAGATGCTGGGCAATGTCATTGACGGGGGTGAAGTTCACGGAGAGTAGATCCATCAGCAGGAAATCCGCCTTGCGTCCCGGTGCGATCGCGCCGACCTGCGAGCCCAGCCGCGCTGAGGTGGCCCCTCCGCGGGTGGCGGCCCACAACACTTCGTCCGCAGTCGGCCACGTGGTGTAATCCGGTTGGGCCACCTTGTGCAGCAGTGCAGCCGATTTCACGACGTCGAACATTCGCGCCGAATCGTTGGTCGACAGCCCGTCAGAACCGAGGCCCAGGTTGACGCCCGCATCGAGTAGCGCGCGCCACGGTGCGATGCCAGAGCCGAGCTTGAGGTTCGACATCGGATTGTGCGCCACCGAGGCCCCGACTTCGCCGAGGCGGGCGATGTCGCCGTCGGTCAGCCAGATGCCGTGCGCCAGGGTCGCTCGGTCACTGAGCACGCCGAGTGAGTCGAGGTGTTCGACCAGCGTGGCTCCGTAGAACTCGCGCCCGGTGACGGCCTGCATCTTGGTTTCCAGCACGTGCACGTGGAAGGTGGTGTCGTACTCACGCGACAGCTCGTTGGCGCCGATGATCAGGTCGTCGGTGCACCGCTGCGGGCCACTGGGCGCGATGACGTACCGCAACCGGCCGGCGCGGCCGTCGTAGCGGATCAACGCCTCCTTGCTGGTCGTGAGGTACTCCTCCACGGTGCGCGGGCTCGCCGCCCTGGCCTCGGCGAGCAGGTCGGCGGGCAGTACGTCGTCGACGAACGGAATCGAGTCGATGTAGGGCCGGTTGACGATGTTGCCCGAACAGTTCGCCCGAATGCCGATGTCCTCGTAGCCGCGGAACACCGCGTCCAGCGCCGCCAGGCTCTGCGTGGGCATCTCGATGACGTCGTCGAGCAGGCAGGTGACACCGTTGCGGAGCGACTCCAGACCCACCAGCAGGGTGCGCAGATAGATGAGTCGGTCCGACATGGGCTCGACGCCGAGGATCGGATAGGACAACAGCATCCACAGTTCCAGCGGCAGGTTGTCGTAGCGACCCTTGAACAGGGCCTCCCATGAATGCACATGGGCGTTGACCAGGCCCGGCATCAGCAGTCGGTGGGTGCAGTCCACCACTGAGGCGTCTTCGGGCACCGGCAGGTCGGGGCCGACCGCATCGATCAGGTCGTCGACTACGAGCACGTCGGCTCGGAACGGATCGCTGCGGCGCTCGTCGTCCATCGCAACGACCAGCGCGTTGCGGAAAAGCGTTGTCACAAGATCTCCTTGGCGGTGGGGAACAGATCGGCGCGGCGATGCTCGAAGTAGGGCAACGCCTTTCGGGTGGCGACGAGGGAACCGAGGTCGAGTTCGGCGAGCACCAGCCCAGGCCCGGCGTCTCGAGGTCGGCAGGCGATGAGCTCCCCGTCTGGTCCTACCACACACGACTCGCCGAAGTTGTCGATCGGGTGCCCTCCGACCCATTCGGTGCCGACCTTGTTCGCGGCGATGGCGAACACCCCGTTCTCCCTGGCGTGGGTGCGAAGTTCGGCATGGAAGAACTCGACGCTGTCGCCGCCACTGCCGGCCACGGGGATTGCCACCAGGTCGGCGCCCAGCGCTCGCAGTTCGCGCCAGGGTTCGGGAAATCGCCGGTCGTAGCACACCAGTACACCGAGCCGGCACCCGCGCAGCGAATGCACGCCCAGCCACTCACCCGCGGTGAAGTGCGCTGGTTCATCGAAACCTGGTGCTGGGGCGTCGCTAACCGGCAGGTGCAGCTTGCGAGCGACGGGATGTGCCTCTCCCGTCCGGCCTACCGCCGGTACCAGGTCACCGTGGTCGATGACCACCGCCGAGTTGTGGAATGTCCTTGCAGCCGTGTCTTTTTCGAACATCGGAAGCACCACGGCTATGCCGACGTCGGCCGCGAGTGCGGCAATCCGGTCGGTCTGCGGTCCGGGCACGGATTGCGCCGAGTCCTGGTAGGCGCCGGCTGGCTCACCCGCGAAGTACGGTGTCGTGGCCAGCTCTGGAAGTACCACGAGGTCCGCTCCCGCCGCGGCGGCTTGGGCGATCGCGGCCTCGACCGCCTCGAGATTTTTCGCGTAATCGTCTTGACATGCCGGTAATTGGGCGGCGGCGACGACCACGCTCACGCGCGGGCCCGTTCCTGCTCGGCGAAGGCACGGTCCACCTCGTCGGCCAGCAAGTCGACGAGCTGGTCGTGCAACGCGTGGTATCCCGTCGAGCGGGGATCGCGCGGACGATCCAGGCCGACATTCACAATTGCCTTGATCCTTCCTGGCCCTGCGGTGAACACGACTATCCGGTCCGCCAGTGCCACCGCTTCGTCGATGCTGTGCGTCACGAAGATCACCGACGCGCCGCTCTCATCACGCAATTGTGCGATGTAGTTTTGCAGCTTGGCGCGGGTCTGGACGTCGAGCGCCGCGAACGGCTCGTCCATCAGCAGCACCCGGGGGCGCATGGCCAGTGCCCTGGCGATGGCCGCGCGCTGGCGCATGCCCCCGGAGAGTCCGTCGGGATGGTGGTCGGCGAAACCGCCAAGGCCCATGGTATGAAGCAGGTCTCGCGCGATCTGATGGCGTTCGCTCTTCGGGACGCCACGCAACTTCAGCCCGAAGCTGACGTTGTCAGCCACCGATAGCCACGGATACAACGACGACTGCTGGAAAATCATGCACCGGTCCGGTCCTGGGCCGGTCACCGGTTCGTCGTCGGCTTCGATCGATCCCGAGGTCAACGGCTCCAGCCCGGCGATCATCGACAGCAAGGTGCTCTTCCCGCACCCGCTGGGCCCGAGTATCACCACGAATTCTCCCGGGGCGATGTCGAGGTCGATGCCGTCCACCGCAAGGACTTCCGGGCTGGTGTGTTCGAACCGCTTGGTGACGGCGCGGCAGCTCACCGCGCCGGTTGCCTGTTCGGTCGTCACTTTCCGCCTCCGTTCGTCATCGGTTGCCACCACAGCAGCCGCTTCTGGACCTGCCGGAACAAAACGTCGAGCAGGTATCCGCTCAATCCGATCACGGTCATGGCGAAGAACACCAGGCTGGCATTGAAGGTGTTGCGCGCCAGCATGACCACTTGGCCGAGTCCAGTCCCGACACCCACCGCCTCGGCGAGCAGGACGACCATCCATGCGGCAAAAAGATTCATCCGCAGGCTTTGGAGAATTCCAGGCAGGATCGACGGCAGGATCACTTGTCGCAGGGTCTGCCCCTTGGTGGCGCCCATGGTCCGAGCCACATTCACATAAGTGGCCGGGACGTCGTTGATGAGGCTGATGGTGGCCAGCGTCATGATGAAGTACACCCCGATGAACACCATGAACACCGCTGGCGCGTTGCCGATGCCGAATAGGAAGATCGATACCGGCAGCCACGCGATGGGCGAGATCGGAGCCAACAGCGTGACGGTCGGCAGGACCAGTCCTCGCACCACACGGAACTGGCTGATCAGTACTCCGGTGATCAGGCTGGCGACGAACCCCAGGACCAAACCGGCCAGCACGCGCAGCACGGTCGCCACCACCGTGGTCAGCACCGCGACCAGCGGGGACGTCTGCTGCGCCCCGATCCTCGCGTTGTCGAAGAATTTGGCCTGACTGCTGAAGTCGCGCAAGAACATGTGTGGCGGCGGCAGCAGAAGCTCCGGAGCCCAGCCCAAAGACCAGGCCAGTTCCCAGATTCCGGCGAACAGCAGAACCGAAGCCACCCACCAGCCGGCGGACGTGGCGATCCGGCGGTAGCGGCGCGGCCGGGAGTTGCTCGCCCTGCCTGTAGGAGCGGGTGCGCTCACGTCGACAACAGTAGAAACACTCACGCGCTCTTCAATTTCAGCGAGTCGTACAGGCTCTGATTCTCAGCCACCACCTGCTGGAGCAACGACCAGTCGAAGATTTTCTCGTCAGGCAGCTTCTTCAGATAACCCAGGTCTTTCATACCCACCGCGCGGTCGAGCATAAACTGGGCCTTGGTGCGCTGGTCGGCGATGTTGGGCTGCTTGCTCGAAGCGTTGAGAGCGTCTTCGAAGCTGGTCTTGAAATAGGTTCCGATGGTGTCCTTCACCGCGGCTTCGCGATTCTGCTCGGCCTGCTGCTGGGCGACCAGGAGACCCTTGATGACGGCCTTGACCGCTGCGGGGTTATCTTTGAGCAGCGGATTGCGGACCGCCAGCACACAATCGGTGTAATTGGGGCCGTAGACGTCTTTGCCGTCGGAGAGCTTGACAGCGCCGGAGCGTGCGTTGAGAGCCTGCGTCGTGTAGGGCTCGATGTGACACATGCTGTCGATCGACCCGCTGATGAACGCCTGCGCGAGTTCGGGTGAGGTGCCGAAGTACCGCACCTGCACGTCTTTGAACGACAGGCCGGCCTTCTTCAGGTAGTCGTACGGCAGCATTTCCAGAGTGTCGGCCTGAAACGTTCCCAGCGTCTTACCGGCCAGATCGGTAGCGGAATTGATACCCGACTGCGCGACGATCGAACAGCCTTCAACTCCGCCGCCCGCGACGATGGTTACAGGTGCGCCGGCGTCGTACAGGGTCATGAACTGGGTGTAGGGCAGCAGCGACATGTCGACCTGCCCGGCCCCGAACAGCGTGACGATATCTGCGTTCGTCGGGGTGACGACGAAATCGATGGCGGCACCATCGGCTTGGGCAAGATTGCGTTCCTTGACAAGAAAGATTCCCAGATTGCAGAAGCCAGTGCCATGGGTGGCCTTCATGGTGGTGACGCCACCGGCGGTGGTGGCGGTGGTTCCCGAACCGGCGTTGGAACAGGCCGATACCAGCCAGGACGGCACGGCAACGGCTACGCCGGCAACGGCAGCGCTCCGAAAGAAGTTGCGACGGTTCAACGATGGGATGTTCAGCTGGTCGGTCATGTGGCGTTCTCCTTGGCGGTCTCTGCGTTGAGCTCGTCGTTGAGCAGGTCGAACATGACGGCGTTCACCGGTGGCATCGCATCCTCGGGCACGAGGTTCAGGGAACGCAGACTGTCCCAGCGCCCGAACACAGCAGGGGTCATTTCGCGGATGTCAACCTGGGCGGGCTGACGCCGTGCAGCCGCCACCAATTCGTCGAGTTCGAACCCGGGATAGAACGCGGCGGCGTGACGAATCGCCGCGGTAAGGTCAGCCAGGATCAACTCGTTCGCCCGCAACATGGCCCGGATAGCGGCCCGCACCTGTTCAGGTCGCTCCCGGAGAAACTTCGCCGACACCACCAAAGTGGTATCGGGGAACGGGTTTCCCCACAGCTCGGTACCATCGGAAAGCACGTAAGCCCCAGCGGCGCGGATACGGCCGGCGAAGGGCTCAGCCAACGACAATGCAGCAAGTTCGCCCGCGTACCAGGCGGCGATGGCGTCATTGAGTACATCGAAATAGCGCAGGTCCACATCTGTCATTCGAAGCCCCGCCGCGGCCAGCACGTCGTGCAGGAGCACCTCCATCGGATCGGACCGGAAGGTGCCGACGGGTTTGCCGGCCAGCGATGCGGCGTCGACGATCGGCTCCCGGGTCAGGACCGAGATTCCCATCAGGCCGCTTCCGGCCACCATGACGGGCGGATCCGGCCGGAAGGCGTCGATCAGCGGCTGGGTGAACGCGGCCGTCCCGAGATCCGCGACGCCGCTGGCCAAAAGGTCTGCGGTAGAGCTGATGTCGTCGAAATATGGGGCCTCCACTCGCAAACCTTCATCGGCGAACAGGCCTTCGCCGACGGCCACGAATAACGGCAGATTCGACAGCGAGCAGCCGTGAGTGAGAACGAGTTGGTCGTTGCTCACGCCTCACATCCCCCATGATGGCGATGACTCTCCCACGCCAGCGGCACCGTCGTGACGTCAGTCCGGACGACATCCCATCCCGGCGACGAGTCCGGCGTACCGGCGACCACAGCACTGGTACGGACGATGAGATGTTCGGCTCCGGGGGCCGATAGCAGGGCGACGGCGTCATCGAAGGTGATCGCGATGACTGGTCCACCCAAGTCTGCGTGCGTTTCGATGCGAATGTCGACGCCGGGCATGGCGATCCAGCCTGAGGCCAGTTCGGGAAAGTCGGTCGAACCAACCGCACGACCAGGGGTCAGCGTGCGTAGGGCTGTGCGCACCGGGTCCGGCAGGGTCGGGTCGGCCGGGTTGGTGGCGACCAGGTCAACCGTCGCTCCGCAGCAGGACCGGCGATTGCTCGCGG
>JAOPVI010000159.1 GCA_025966225.1 Mycobacterium sp.
CTCCTCGGACGTGATTTCGATGGCTTCGTCCTTCTTGGCCTCGAGGTTGCGCGCCCACGTGTCCAGTGTCTTCACGTAGTGCGGCTGCAGGTGCTGCTCGCGCGTCACCTTGTAGCCGGCCTTGATCGCATGGTCCTTGACCATCGACGCCAACGGCAGACGGCCGCCGGGGTAGATCTCGTCCATGATGAACTTGATGAAACGCACCCGCGACATGGTCAGCGGCAGCTTCTTGGCCTTGATCTCCTCATCCTCCGGGATGGTGATCGTGTGCAACATCTGCACGCCGTCGTCGGGCAGCCAGTCGAAGGTGTTCTTGAAGTAGTCGTCGTACTTGTTGAAGCCGAAGTGCTCGAACGCTCCGATCGACACGATCCGGTCCACGTGGCCGCTGAAGTCCTCCCACGGCTGCAACCGGACCTCCATCTTGCGGTCGCTGGTCGAGTTGGCGAACCAGTGCTGCTCGATGTGTTGCTTCTGGTTCTCCGACAGCGTCAGCCCGATGACGTTCACGTCGTACTTCTCGACGGCTCGCATGATGGTCGCACCCCAGCCGCAGCCGATGTCGAGCAGCGTCATGCCGGGCGTCAAACCGAGCTTGCCGAGAGACAGATCGATCTTCGCCATCTGCGCCTGCTCGAGGGTGTAATCGTCCTTCTCGAAATACGCGCAGCTGTAGACCTGGTTCGGGTCCTGCCAGAGCTTGAAGAAGTCGTTCGAGATGTCGTAGTGGAACTGAACTTCCTTCTTGTCCGACCCGCGGGTCTGCGTCGCAGACTTCGACAGCCACTTGGAACGAGCGGTGGTCCGATCCGATGCCACTATGCGCGCTTCACTTGATGAATCTTGGCTCACGGTCGTCCTGTCCCTGGTTGTAGTTGAAGGTCGGAAATCGGGCGCAGATTGCAAGTGACGGTACCCCCCTTGGACGGTGGCTTGAACGAGCCTGTGTCGTCGCTGGGCGTGGCGCGCCAATACGGTGTCGAAAAGCGAACCCCGTGACCACGCCTTGAGTCGCAAGAATTCGACAACAGCCAATTCCGACGGACCAAATCGCCTTCAGCTCCGGTCTTTACCGCTTCGACACCGCGCGGCTCGATCATCGACATCACGAGTGCGACACGACGGCCGCTGAGATGGGTCCTCTCGGCACGCGAACGATCAGAGCAAGCACGCCCGACCCGCTATGGGTCCATAGCGTTTCCCGGTCAGCAACGACCGAAGGCGAGTGAAACGTTGTGACCGCCGAAACCAAACGAATTGCTAATCGCATACTGATAGTTGCCAGGACGCGGTCCACCGGCCACCACGTCCAAGTCGATTTCGGGATCGAGATTCCGAAGGTTGAGCGTCGCCGGAATCACACCGTCGCGAAGCGCCAACACGGTCAGAATCGACTCCACGGCACCTGAGGCGCCCACTGAATGGCCCAGAGCCGACTTCGGCGCATACACGGCAGTACCGTTACCCAGGGCACGGTTGATAGCCGTCGCCTCAGCCACGTCGCCGACCTTGGTGCCGGTGGCGTGAGCGTTGACGTGGCCTATGTCAGTGGCAGTGAGCCCGGCCAACTGGATCGCCCGGGTCATCGCGTGCGCGGCCCTCTCACCGCTCTGGTCCGGCGCGACGACGTGCAGACCGTCGGAGGTGATGGCGGCGCCCATCAATCGCGCGATGACGTGCGCGCCGCGCACCCTGGCGTGGTCCTCGGTCTCGATGACCATCAAGGCACCGGCTTCGCCGAAGACGAAGCCATCGCGGTCCCTGTCGAATGGACGGCAGGCGCCGGGCGGGTCGGCATTGTTCTTCGACAGCACGATGCGCATCATGGCGAAGGCCGCGACGGGCACCGCCTCGATCCGCGTCTCGACGCCACCGCAGATGGCGATGTCGGCCTCACCGAGTACGATTTGCCGCCAGGCCTGGGCGATGGCCTCAGAACCGGACGCGCACGCCGAGACGAAGGCCATCACGCCGCCCTTGGCGCTACGATCCAATCCGACCGCAGCCGCCGGACCATTGGGCATGTACATCTGCATCGTCAGCGGCGACACCGCCTGTACGCCACCTTCGCGCAGGTCTTCGCTGGCGGTGACCAGAACTTCGGGGGCACCGCTGCCCGTTCCGATGGACACCGCAAGGCGACTGGTGTCGACGTCGGGATTTCCGGCGTTGTCCCATGCCCGCCTGCCAAGCACCGTCGCCATCCGCTGCACGTAGCTGCGGCGACGCATATCGGCCGGGGCCACACCACTATCGAAGTCTTCGAGCAGATGCCCTCCGATTCGGACCGGCAGGTCGAACTCCTCTACGAAGGGATCCTGCAGAGTGCGGATACCGCTGCGGCCGTCGAGCAGTGCCCTCCAGGTGCCTTCCACGTCTGTAGCCACCGCCGTCGTCATGGCGATGCCGGACACGACCACGTTCGGGAAACCCCTACCCGTCGCCAAATCAGTCATCAGTGATCCTCCCTTCGATCGTGCCCTTCGATCGTGCCCTTCGATCGTGCCCGTCGATCGTGCCCGCAGCACTGCCCGCCGTTCGGGCCGACCCGGCATCCCCAGAGAATGGCGCCCGACCCAAGGCGGCCGTTCCATCTTAGGAATGGGCCGTTCCATCTTAGGAATGGAGGGTTGACAACCGCATCACTCGACACGTGGGACCACGCACCGTTACCGTTGAGCGACCCAGATGTGTAGGGCAGGTATCGGTGTCTCTTTCTGACTAAGGCGCCCAGGGGACTGCGAAACCTACAGAGGTGGCCGAGCGTTCATCGTTCGAGGGGAAAGGTCTCATGCGCGGACACGGGGCGGACCGTAGATGAACAGCCTAGCGACCGGCCATGGGTTTCCGAACGTCGTCGTCACCGGTATCGCCATGACGACGTCAGTGGCATCGAACGCAGACGACACCTGGAAGGCGCTCCTCGACGGACAGAGCGGCATCCGCAAACTCGAAGACCCCTTCGTCGAGCAATATGACCTGCCGGTACGTATCGGCGGCCATCTACTCGAGAACGTCGACGACGAACTGACGCGCGTCGAACTCCGTCGCCTCGGCTACGTCCAGAAGTTGTCCACGGTGCTGGGCAGACGGGTATGGGCGAACGCTGGCAATCCCGTCGTGGACACAACCCGGTTGGCAGTCTCCATCGGCACGGGGTTTGGCGCCGCCGAGGCGCTGGTCTTGGCGTGGGACGGCATGCGCGAGCGCGGCCTCGCGGCCGTGTCGCCGCTGGCCGTTCAGATGTACATGCCGAACGGTCCTGCCGCCGCCGTCGGTCTGGAACATCACGCCAAGGCCGGAGTCATCACACCGGTGTCGGCGTGCGCTTCCGGCTCCGAGGGCATCGCCCAGGCGTGGCGTCAGATCGTTCTCGGTGAGGCCGACGTCGCGATCTGCGGTGGTGTCGAGAACAAGATGGAGGCGATACCGATCGCGGCGTTCGCCCAGATGCGCACCGTCTTGTCCACCACCAACGATGATCCCGTCGGCGCCTGCCGGCCGTTCGACAGGGACCGCAACGGATTGGTCTTCGCTGAAGGCGGCGCGCTATTGGTGATCGAGACCGAGGAGCACGCCACGGCCCGCGGCGCGAACATCCTCGCCCGGTTGATGGGTGCCGGCATCACCTCGGACGGGTTCGACATCCTCGCGGCGGATCCCACTGGTGAACTGGCCGGGCGTGCGATGACCCGAGCCATCCAAACGGCCGGGCTGTCGCCCGGGGACATCGACCATGTCAACGCCCACGCCACCGGCACCAGAGTCGGCGACGCGGCCGAGGCCAAGGCAATCACCCGCGCGGTTGGAAACTCGACCACGGTCTACGCGCCAAAATCCGCACTTGGCCATTCGGTCGGCGCGACCGGCGCGGTCGAGGCGATCCTGACTGTTCTCACACTGCGCGACGGGGTGATCCCACCGACACTCAATCTCGAGAATCTCGACCCCGAGATCGATTTGGACGTGGTGTCCGGTCAATCGCGTTCTGTCGACTACACATACGCGATCAGCAACTCGTTCGGATTTGGTGGACACAACGTCTCGCTCACCTTCGGCAGGTACTGACACATCCCCACCCGATCGCATCTCCACCCGACCACGGCGCGCAAATGCGGCTGACCCAGTGGTCGGCAAGTGGGCCCGCCCGACGACCCAGCCCAACCGCGCTCGCCTCATGCACATATCTCAGCGACGCGGGAGGTTCGGCCGCCAACGCTGCGGTATGGCAGGCTGCCACGGACAATCAGAATGTCCTCGGCGTACCTGGTCAATGGCGTGTCGGTGATCTCAACCAGCGAACCTGACTATCTTTCGCACCGTTGGATCGAAGTCGGCAAACAAGAGCCCGAGAGTTCAAGTCGCGACTCATATCCCGTGGTGGTCCTCGATTCGATGTCGAGTGGCGGCTTCCGGACCGCACGAAGCGTCGGAAGACATTCAAGACTGAGCGAGAGGCGCGGCTGTTCGATGCGTGGGTCGTGACGAGGACGGCGTCCGGCGACGTCGTCGATCCGCGCGCTGGCCGCGTCACGCTGGCGACCGTATACAAGGCATGGCTGGCGTCGCGCCTCGATCTGAGCCCGAAGGTCCGGCGTGGATACGAGGACAACTGGCGGGCGCGAATCGAACCCCGCTTCGGAAGCTGGCACGTCCCGGATCGACCACCAATCCATTCAAGCCTGGGTGAATGAGATGGCCGCGTCTGGCTTGAGCCCCCGGACGACGCGATGGGTGCACTCGGCGCTCAAGATGACACTCGATTACGCGATCGAGGATGGTCAGCTGCTTTCGCGGAATCCGTCCGCTCGGACGAAGTTTCCGCCGCTACGCGAAACGACGCACACCTACCTCACGACGTCCGAGGTGGCGGCCTTGGCCGAGGCGTGTGGAAACCAAGGGGACGTAGTCCTGTTACTCCCTACACCGGAATGCGGTTCGGTGAACTCGTCGGCCTCGGCGTGGAGGACGTCGACCTCAACGCCCGCAGGGTCCGGGTGCGCCGCTCGATCACCCAGGCCGGCGGCAAGCTCATCGAGGGCAACCCGAAGAGTGCCGCCGGCCGACGTTCGAGACCGGTGCCACAGCGATATCGTGGCGATCGACCGGCCGAAGATGCGGGTTCACGACCTACGCCATACCTACGCATCGCTCGCCCGCGGGGCTGGCGCCGAC
>JAOPVI010000171.1 GCA_025966225.1 Mycobacterium sp.
CGCAGCCTTCAGCGAGCGGGCAGGCACGGCGGGACCGCACGCCGACCAGGTGTAGGGCTGTTCGTGAGTGGTGGGACTCCCGAGCATGAAGGTGCGGTCGGTGCGCCGTGCCCTGGCGATCGTGGACAGCCAGGTGGCGACGGTGCTGATGCGGTTCTGCACACCGGTGAGGAACGCGATGTGGATGAATCCCCAGCCCAGCCAGCCGACGAACCCGGCGAGCTTGACGGGTCCGCCCTGCAGCAGGGCGTGCCCACGGCTGATGTAGGCCGCCGACCCAAGGTCTCGGTACCGATAGTCCTTGCGGGCTTCGCCTGCGAGGTCGCGACGGATGCACGCGGCGGCGTGCATGCCGCCCTGCATGGCGTTCTCCGCGACACCGGGCAGCTTGTCGCGGCCCACCAGATCGCCGATGACGAAGACGTCGGGATGTCCAGGGACCGACAGGTCCGCCTCGACGGCGATGCGTCCCGCATGATCCGAGCTGGCCCCAAGCACCTCGGCGACGTGCCGGGCGAACGAAACGGCCTCCACCCCAGCCGTCCACAGCACCGTCCGCGCCGCGAACTCCTCGCTGCCGCCACCCGCCTTGGGAGTGACGGTGATGCCCTCGCGACGCACTTCGGTGACGTGCACCCCCATGTGCAGTTCGACGCCCAGCCGTTCCAGAATCTTGGCGGCCTTCCCCGACAAGCCCGGCGCGAAGCTGGAGAGCACGCAGTCGCCGCCGTCGAAGAGCAGCACTCGGGCCTCTTCGGGTTCGATGCTGTGAAACTCGTTGGCCAGCGTCCTGGTGGCCATCTCGCGGATCTGGCCGGCAAGCTCCACTCCGGTGGGGCCGCCGCCGGCGATGGCGAAGGTGAGCCAGCCGTCGCGCTCCGGTCCGGGGGCCAGGGTCTCGGCGATCTCGAAGGCGGCGAAGAGGCGACGGCGGACGGTCAGCGCATCGTCGAGGGTCTTCATCCCCGGCGCCCACTTCGCGAATTCCTCGCGACCGAAGTACGACTGTCGCATCCCCGCGGCGATGACGAGTACGTCGTAATCGAGGGTGAACGTGGTCTCGTCGGGGCGGCGCGCGGTGATGCGGCGTGCGTCGGCGTCGAGCTCGACCGCCTCGCCGAGAAGGGTGGTGACGTTGCGGTGCCGAGCCAACTCCTCCCGCAGCGAGCGACTGATCTGCCCGATGCTGAGCGTCCCGGTGGCGCACTGGTACAGCAGCGGCTGGAAGACGTGGCAGGCGGCGCGATCGAGCAGGGTGACGTCGACGTCTGCACCCCCGAGCCTGCGTGCGCAGAAGAGTCCGCCGAACCCGCCCCCGATGACCAGCACCTTAATGCGACCGTTGCTCACCGCTTCGAGACTAATCGCCCAGGGCCTGCCGCCCTTGCCGCCACCTTTGCCTCTGGCCATGCCGGCAGACGCAGTCACTCGCTGGGCGCTACGCATGTGCCGGCACTACCGCCGTGTCCTCGTCGTCGCTCGCAGGACGTGGAGTTGCGGCTTCCGGAAGTGGTATGACCTCGGTTCCGCCGGCTTGTCCGCCGTTTGCCACCCACGATCCTTAACGTGACGTGAACAGATATTTCTCAAGACGGCCGTTCCGACTCGAAACATCGGAGCTAACAACGCGGTGTGATGTGGCGACTTCGGGCGCCTCCGAAGATTGCGCGGGAACCTGAAGCGAAATTCACCGCTCTGCGACCTCTCCAGCAAACGTGGAGGCAGCCAGGTGAGGATCCGCCGCGACGTCTTTGCTGTAACCCGACGAACCTACGGAAGTTATTCGCACGCAGGTGCGCGCCGTCAGTCGCGGCGCCGGGCGAATGTGTGCTGGACCAGGATCAGACGAGGATCGGCCGCCAGACGGCCAGCCGCACAGCAAATCCACGGGTGCTTGCGGTAGAGGGCGTAACAGTGACACCATTGGGCTGTTGCCGCGATGTTAGACGTCTCCACCGCCGCGCGACCTTCTTGAAGCCAGGGGTGGGGATCGTGCTCGACACGGAACCGTCGGAGGTAGGGCGAAACCCATCAACACCAATACGCGCAATTACGTGAACTCGGGCCGGAATCGGCTCTTACCGCATCTGCGGTGGGAGCTGGACCAGGTGATGTCGCGGGTGCAGCCGGTGGATCTGTCAGCCGCCGAGATCGCCGCTCTGCTCACCATCTTGAGGCTCGCTCATGCCCGGGTCATCGGCGGACCAGCCGGCCGGCCAGGATTGCGTGTGCTCGGGGTTGGCGATGAGCACCCGGCGCCGAAGCTCGCTTAGCAGGGAATCGATCGACACCGTGGTGAGGTCGTCGGTGAGCGTGGTGAGTTCGACGACGCCGACCTCGCTGCTGGATAAGTAGCCCGCGGCGACGAGCGCCTCCACCGGTGATCGACCGTATGTGCGGGCGAGAGTGACCACGGCTTCGGCGCGCGGCGTGTTGGTGCCGCGTTGCCAGCGGGAGATGCTGGATTGGTCGATGCCGGTAGCGGCGGCGATGTCTTTTTGCGCGGCGTTGCCGGTCACGGTTGCGACGTACTGCCACCACGTCGCTTGGGCCATCGGCCCAGGGTGCGGTGGAGCCGCAATGCGCTGCGTGGGGCTTTGCGGTGAGTTCAGCATCTTGGGCTAGCCCCCATCGTTGGCTTCCCAATTTCGGGTGCAATCGACGCACGGAGGCACTCTTGGGCGGGCGGCCCAGCTTTGAGTGAGCATGTGAGCATGCACGAAAGCATGCTATCATGCATAGACGTCGGCCGGTAGCAACCGGTAGCAAGTAGGCATTCGCGACACACCTGCCTCCCGTTCGATCGGGATCGTCACTTGCTAGGTAATCGCCGGGTGAGATTGCTTCGCCGCTACCCGTGAAATGAAGTGAACCAAATGAAGGCAGACCTGAAGACAGACGTGCCCAGCGATGTCGGTGCGTCTCACGCGACGCCCAAGTCGGCTCTTGCGCTGACCCCGGCACAGCAAACGTGGCCACGGGGTGTCGCCGCCGCGGCTCTGGGACTTGCGCTCGTTGCTACTGGCCTTGCCGGTTGGTCGTTAATGCGCCCAGTGGGTACGGGCACCGCCGCGCCCGCGTCCCAACAGCAGATCGCTGACGCCAAGGCGCAGGCCTGCAGGGCCATGAGCACCGTGGGGTCAGCAGTGTCGCTGCAAACCCACGCCGACCTTGGGGCCGACCCCGTCGCCGTGCAAGCAGTCGCGGCCAATGCCCGGCTTTCGATGGCCGCCGGCGGTACGTACCTGCTGGCGCGCCTCGACTCGGCTACTTCACAGCCCCTGGCGGGGGCGATCCGATCCTTCGCCGTCAATCTGCAGGAGATCGCGATGAACACGATGGCCGGTCTGCCCAACGATGATCCGGCGCAGGCGGTCCGACTGGGTGATGCCCAGAAGAGCAGCGCGCAGATAGCGGACCTCTGCAAAAGCGGATGATTGCCGGGGTCGGCCAGCGGCAGACCGCTGTTATCGAGCGTTGGCCAGGGTGTCGGTATGTTCCTGGGCGGGTGCAGCCGGTGGATCTGTCAGCCGCCGAGATCGCCGCTCTGCTCACCATCTTGAGGCTCGCTCATGCCCGGGTCATCGGCGGACCAGCCGGCCGGCCAGGATTGCGTGTGCT
>JAOPVI010000206.1 GCA_025966225.1 Mycobacterium sp.
GCGCCTCGACGTGCTGAAGATGGCCAAGGTCAAGGACGGTGACTAGCGCCCGATGGACGCCGAGTGGGAATCTGACGACGTTTTCGGCCGAATTTCGTCGTGACGTTCACACTCGGCGACCAAATTAGGGTCGGTGTCACGCACCTGCTGACCACCTACCAGTATCTGGCCGACACCGGCAACGTCGAACGGCTCGCGGAGCTGTTCGCGCCCGACGGGGTCCTGGAGATCGGCGCCGAGAAGTTCGCTGGCCCGGATGAGGTCCTCGGGTTATTCACCCGTACCAGTGGGCAATTCGTCGACGCGGACTTCCTGCCGGCGCGCCACCACCTAAGCTCGATCTACGTCGAACCCCAACCCGACGGCAGTGCCAAGACCTACGCGTGCTTCCAGTTCATCGGTACCCGCGGGCTCGACCACTGGGGCACCTATCGCGACGTCGTCGTCCCGGTGCCGGGTGACGGTTGGCGATTCAAGCACCGGCGGGTGGTCACGGAGGGCTTTGCCCCTGGGTCGCGGCTGGCTGCTCAGTAGCGCCGCCCTCGGAATCGGCGAGCCATCGGATGCCGGGCCACGCCGCGAGACTATGCACGACCAGGCTCAGCGTGACCGTCACCGCCACCACCTGAAGGATCAATGGCTCCTGCTGGAGCTCGCCGTGACTGACGACCAGCAGGGCGAGCACCAACGTCCCGATGCCGCGCGGACCGAACCATCCGATGAACAGTCGGTTGTGCATGGGCAGGTCGCTACGGATCAGCGCCACGAGTACGGCCACCAACCGCACGCCAAACAGCGCCACCACCGAGAACACCACGACCCGCCAGCCTGCGTCGCGCCATCCGACGATCACGGCGGAGCCGCCGAACATCGCGAAGACCATGAGTTCCAGCAATTGGCCGGCCGCGTCGGAGACCTTCTTGTCAGGGGCCACGCCGGCGCGGCGAGATGCGAACGCAAACGCGAGGCCGCCCGCGAATGCTGCCACGAATCCGCTGCCATGAAACCGCTCGGCGATCTGGAAGCACACCAATGCAACGGCGAGGGTGGCCAGCTGCGCCCATGTGTCGCTCATGTCCTCACGCTTGCGCGAGCGCGCGATCACCAGCCCGCCGATGGCGCCGATGACCAGCCCGACGACACTCGAGACGAGCTCGGTGCGAACCAGGAACAGTTCCCATCGCCCCGCGTTCGGGTCAGCGTGATCGGATGCGAGCGCCAACGCAGCGAGGACGGCGGCCAGCGCGAACCCGTCGTAGAAGCCGCTCTCGGTGGACATCGCATGGCGGACCCGTTCCGGGATCCGCTTGTTTTCCAGAAGCGCGTCGATGAGCGCCACTTCGGTGGGGGCGACGATCGCGGCCAGGCATACGGCTTCCCACAGTGGCATCACCGGCAGCACCAGCACGACGGTCACGACGCCTAGTGCGATCGCCAAGGGGATGCCGATCACGAGCAACCGGAACGTCACCTCACGACGGCGCAGCACCGCGGACAACTCGAGTTCGACCGCCTGATTGAACAGGATCACCGCCAGCGCCAGTTGCGCGATGACGGTGTACATCGCCGTGTCGGGCGTGGCATCGATGACGCCAAGACCGAACGGCCCCAACGCCATTCCGAAAAGCACGAAGATCAGGGCGGGCGCAACGTACCAACGCTTGACCACACCGGACACCACGGCGTAGCAGAGCACCAGAAGGGTCAGCACCAACGCCGTTTGGCTGTGCATTCGACGTCAGGCGCCGTTGTTCGAGCCGCCGGAGTTCGCACCAGGGATGTCGGTGATCGGAATGTTCGGCATCGGGGCGGGCGACGGCGTGTTCGGCAGCGAAGGAATCTCGCCGGGCGGGATGTCGATCAACTCGTTGACGGGCGGTCCGTTGTCCCTACTGCCATAGGTACTTCCTGGCGCCCGCTCGCCGATCATCTGCGTGACGGTCACCATGTGGTAGCCGTTGGCCTTGAGCACGGGGATGAACTGTTCGATCAGATCGACGGTCGACGAGTACACGTCGTGGAACAACACCACCGAGTTGGGCTTGATCTGCGACATCAGCATGTAGCGGGTGGCGCCGGTGTTGGCGTCGTTGGCCCAGTCGAACGGGATGACGTCCCAGTTGATGTCGGCCAGCCCCTGCTTCTTGGCCTCGGCCAGCACCTGGTCGTTGATCAGACCGCCCGCCGTGCGTACCAGCTTGGGGCGCTGGCCCGTCGCCGCCTCGATGGCGTCACTGGCCTTGCTGAACTGGGCGGGGACGTCCTCTGGCGGGATCGTCGTCATGTTGGGGTGTTCCCACGTGTGGTTGCCCAGTTCCATGCCCGCCTCGACGACCCGCTTGGCGCCCTCGGGGTTGGCCGCCACCTTGTTGCCGATCTCGAAGAACGTCGCCTTCGCGTCGTTGTCCTCGAGGATCTTCAGCAGTCGGTCGGTGTAGGGGCTCGGCCCGTCGTCGAACGTCAGCGCGATGCACTTGACCTGGGCGCAGTCCACTTCGCCTGCAGCTTCGGCCGTAGAAGCCACCCGTACGTGTCCGGTGAGCCCGCCGAGCACCACGATCGCGACGCCCGCACAGACGCCGATCACCATGCGCCAGTACGACCAGGACCGGGTGTCAGGCCGCTTGCGCACGTTGGCAGCCTACCGACTCTCGATTTGTGCACGCGCAAGCGCGGTGAGCGCGCCTGCGCGTGCACAATTCACGTGGATCAGGGCAGGGCGTCGGGGCTGAACTCCTCGAGCATCTCGGTCACCAGCGCCGCGATCGGCGAACGCTCACTACGCAGCAGCGTGATGTGTGCGAACAGCGGATGGCCCTTGAGCTTCTCGATGACTGCTGCGACACCGTCGTGGCGGCCGACGCGGAGGTTGTCCCGCTGGGCGACGTCGTGCGTGAGCACCACCCGCGATCCGGCCCCCAGCCGCGACAGCACCGTCAACAGCACGTTGCGTTCCAGCGACTGCGCCTCGTCGACGATCACGAACGAGTCGTGCAACGAGCGGCCGCGGATGTGCGTCAGCGGCAGCACTTCGAGCATGCCGCGGGAGAGCACCTCTTCGAGTACGGCGGGGCTGGCGAGGCCTTCCAGGGTGTCGAAGACGGCCTGGGCCCACGGCCCCATCTTCTCGCTCTCGCTGCCGGGCAGGTAGCCGAGATCTTGACCTCCGACGGCGTAGAGCGGACGGAAGACGACGACCTTGCGCTGGGTGCGACGTTCGAGCACGGCCTCGAGGCCTGCACACAGTGCGAGCGCCGACTTGCCGGTGCCCGCCTTGCCACCAAGCGAGACGATGCCGACCGATTCGTCGAGCAGCAGATCGAGCGCCACCCGCTGTTCGGCTGAGCGGCCGCGCAACCCGAATACCTCGCGGTCCCCGCGGACCAGCTGCACCTTCTTCTCTGCGTTGACTCGACCCAGCGCGTGGGAGTTGCCGCCCAGCAGGCGAATACCCGTGTGGCAAGGCATGTCCCGCGCATCGACCAGATCGATCTCGCCGTCCTCGTACAGCCTGTCGATCTCTTCGGCCGACAACTCGAGTTCGTCCATACCGGTCCAGCCGGAGGTGATGACGTCCTGCGCGTGGTACTCGTCGGCGACCAGGCCGACCGCACCGGCCTTGACCCGAAGCGGAATGTCCTTGCTGACCAAGGTCACCCGCTTACCCTCGGCGGCCAGGTTGGCCGCGCAGGTGAGGATGCGCGCGTCGTTGGTGTCGGTGCGGAAACCGGCGGGCAACACTGTGGGGTCGCTGTGATTGAGCTCGACCTGCAACGTACCGCCCTGTTTACCAACGGGAATGGGCTCATCCAGGCGTCCGTGCTCAATCCTTAGATCGTCGAGCATCCGCAAAGCTTGTCGGGCGAACCAACCGAGTTCGTGATGGTGTCGTTTCGCCTCTAGCTCGCTGATGACCACCAACGGAACGATGACTTCGTGTTCGGCGAACCGGGTGCATGCCCAGGGATCGGACAGCAGCACGGAGGTGTCGAGCACATAGGTCCGAACGGACGAATCAGTCACGCGGCGCTCCTTAGGCCATTTGCCGGCACAGCCGGCCGAAGCCCGCGCGAACCCCGCACGAACGTCTCGAAGGACACTTCGGTACCAGGACCGGGGCCGGTCCCGTTCTTGTCGAAACGACGGGTACCGCCCGGACAGCAGAGCATGTCGCTAGCCATCGGAATCGACGCTACCCCCGTGGCGGCGTACGCGCCTGGCAGGCGCGCCGTGTCCTAAACGTGACTACTGAATGACGAACTGGGCGAGCTCGGGATCGTCGGCCAGCCCCCACGCCGTGATGCGGTCGGAGACCACCTTCTTGAGCGCGGCATGGTCGAAGATGCCCGCTGCGGCGACCGCAGCGAGCTTGTCCTTGTAGGCGTCGATGTCGGCGCCGACGGGCTCGAGCTTCGCGGCGCGCGTGGCGATCGCCGCGACCGCCTCGTCGCGCTGGGTGGACACGCAGTGTGCTACGAGGTTGGCGAAGAACTCCTCGTGCCGCTCCTCGTCCTTGGCGATCCGGCCGACCAACGCCTTGAGCGTGGGCTCGTCGATCTGCGCTTCGAGGTTGCGGCAGAACACCGCGTGCGCGCGCTCGAACATGGCCATGAACGCCAGCGTCTCGAGCTGGCTGTACTTGTCGGCGCGGTAGCCCTTCATCACGTGCTCGACGCGGACGTCCTCGTTGGCAGCGGGATCGATCTCGCGGGTGACCACCAGGTAGTTGCGTAGCGCCACGGCGTGCAGGTGCTCCTCGGCGGTCCAGCGCCCCTGCCAGCGGCCCCACTTGTCCTCGAGGATGAAGTGCTCGACGAGTTCGCGGTGATAGCCGGCGAGGTTGTCCTTGGTGATCAACATGATCTCGAGCGCGTCCGTGACGGGTCTCGGCAGCGTCATCTGCGACGGATCCCAGTCCGTGCCGCCGAGGAAGGCGAAGTTCTCGCCCTGTTCGAACGGCACGTAGTCGTGGGCGTACCAAAGCTGCTCGGACTGCAGGTGGCGGTCCAGGTTCTCCGCGACGACCGGCTCGAGGTCGAGCGTCAGCGCGTTGGCTACCGGCTTATCGGTCATAAAAGTAAATGTAACCCGAAGACACATGTTTCTAGAAATCAGGTATCGCGTGTCGGTCGTGTCAGCGCCGGTCGAGCTGCGCGGTGATGGCCGCCAGTTCGCCGAGCACCTCGACGGTGATGTCGTGGAAGGCGCGCTGCTCGCCTTCCCGGATCCAGTGGATGAATGCACGCCGAATG
Organism: Mycobacterium sp.; assembly: GCA_025966225.1. Classification (GTDB taxonomy): domain Bacteria; phylum Actinomycetota; class Actinomycetes; order Mycobacteriales; family Mycobacteriaceae; genus Mycobacterium. Next base: position 5,253 of record JAOPVI010000206.1, read on the forward strand.
CCATGACGGCCGCTCGGGCCGCGATGTCGGCCGTCAGGTCATCCACTCCCGCTCGTCGACGACATCGACGCGGGTGCCTACCAGGCGTGAGCTACAGCGTCAGGCCTGGGTACAGCGGGTTGGCGTTCAACAACTCGGCCGACGCCGCATGCACGCGCTCGGCGGTTCCGTCGGCAAGGGTGTACTTGGCCTTCGACGAACCCTCGGGCTCGGTGTTCTCGAGCACCTCGACGGCGAGTTCGGCGACCCGGTCGAAGTCGTCGGGACCGAAGCCACGTGTCGTCAGCGCGGGCGTGCCGAACCGGATGCCACTGGAGTACCAGGCGCCGTTGGGGTCGTTCGGGATCGAATTGCGGTTGGTGACGACGCCCGCGTCCAGCAGCGCGGACTCGGCCTGGCGGCCCGTCACGCCGAACGACTGGACGTCGAGCAGCACGATGTGGTTGTCGGTACCACCCGTGACGAGCCGGGCGCCACGCTTGAGGAAGCCGTCGGCCAGCGCCTTGGCATTGTCGGCGATGCGCTGTGCGTACTCCTGGAACGACGGCTGCCGCGCCTCGGCCAGCGCGACGGCCTTGGCGGCCATCACGTGGGACAGTGGGCCGCCGAGCACCATCGGGCAGCCCTTGTCCACGGCCGCGGAGTACTCCTCGGTGGCGAGCACCAGCCCGCCGCGCGGGCCGCGTAGCGACTTGTGCGTCGTGGTGGTCGTGACGTGGGCATGGGGCACCGGGTCTTCGTCGCCGGTGAACACCTTGCCCGCGACCAGACCGGCGAAGTGGGCCATGTCGACCATCAGCGTGGCGCCGACCTCGTCGGCGATCTCCCGCATCTTGGCGAAGTTCACCCGACGGGGGTACGCGGAGTAGCCGGCCACCAGGACCAGCGGCTTGAACTCGCGCGCGGCGGCCGCGACGGCAGCGTAGTCGAGCAGCCCGGTCTCGGGGTCGGTGCCGTAGCTGCGCTGGTAGAACATCTTGCCCGAGATGTTCGGGCGGAAACCGTGGGTGAGGTGGCCGCCCGCATCGAGCGACATGCCCATCAGGCGCTGGTTGCCGAGCTTGGCGCGCAACTGCTCCCAGTCGGCCTCGGACAGGTCGTTGACGTTCTTGGCGCCGAGCTCCGCCAGCCCGGGGGCCTCGATCCGGGTGTTCAGGATGGCCCAGTAGGCGACCAGGTTGGCGTCGATGCCCGAGTGCGGCTGAGCGTAGGCGTAGGGCGCCCCGAACAGCTCGCGGGCGTGTTCGGCGGCTAGCGCCTCGACGGTGTCGACGTTCTGGCAGCCTGCGTAGAAGCGGTGCCCGATGGTGCCCTCGGCGTACTTGTCGGAGAACCACGTCCCCATCGTCAGCAGCACGGCCGGTGACGCGTAGTTCTCGCTGGCGATCAGCTTCAGCGAATCACGCTGATCGGCAAGCTCTTTGCGCGTCGCCGCGGCGATCCGCGGTTCGACGGACTCGATGACCTGCAGCGCCGCTCGGTACGCGGCACTCGCGGTGTCGGCGTATTCGGCGCCGGGCGCCGCGGAGGAGGTCGCGGTGAAGTCTGTGGTCATGCCTCCAGCCTAATGCCCCGGTCAGACGACCCCCGTAACGCCGTTTCCGAACCTGACGACGCAGTCTCGGCGTGTCGCGTCGTCAGATTCCGAAACGGCTCAGGAGCCCCGCAAACTCGACGGGATCAGCGGCTCGTCGAGCAGCCGGCCGAAGCGCTCCGTCAACGTCACCTCCGCCGGTCGCGCGTCCAGCCAACCGCGCAACAACCGATAGCCCTCGACGTAGGTGCTCGTGTACGCGCGCCACAGCGGCGACGAAAGGAACCGCAACGCCTGACGGGCGCGGGCCTCGTTGACGAGCAGCCACCGCTGCAGGAACGCGACGACCTCGTCGACGTCGCGGTGTTCGTCGTGCAGCATCAGGGCGGCATCCTGACGCACGTCGGCCAACGTCGCGGACGCTTCCGAGATCGCCTGCGCACGTTCGCCGTCGAAGCGCAGGCCGAGGTCGGCAAAGATCTCCGACGCCCACGCTCCCCACTCCGGTCCGATCGCGGCGTGCAGGGCCAGGTCGGCGAGCCCCTCGGCCATCAGGCACTGCGGAGTGTTGACGAGGAAGATCGTCTGCTCGGACTGGCCGCCGCGTTCGACGAGGCCCGACTCCTTTCGGCAGTGCTCGGTGTGATGGCCCGGGTAGGACTCGTGGGCCACCAGCCGCGGCAGGTTGGACATCTGCTGCTTGAGATCCGCGTTGACGGCGACGGTCGACCGATAGTTGCCCTCGTAGTAGTTGAAGCCCGACCAGGGCTTGTCCGTGACGATCTCGTAGACGATCGTCTCGGCCTCCGGCAGCGGGTACTCGGCGCGGACGCGGTCGCGCAAGGCGCTGGAGAACGCGTGGATGCACTCCTCGAGACGCGCTGGCAGGATCTCCTCGCTCGTCCGGTGGGCCTGTAGCCGTTCGTCCAGGGCACCGCTTCCGCCGAGCGCGGCGTCGAGCTTGCGGTGCGCATCGCGATACAGGTCGGGGTCGCCCTTGACGATGTCGACGTCGAAGTACTCCCGTACCTCCTCCACGAAGCCGACTTCCTCGCCTGCGAACTTGCGGCCCGCGCACGCCAGCGCCTTCAGATGCGCGGCGAGGTAGTCGGCGCGTTGGGGTTCGAGACCGTCGGCCTGCGGTACCGAAGCAAGCAGCCGCTGCGCCTGGCGAGCGAGGTCGGCGGGGTCCGGCGTCGGTTCGGACGCGACGGCACGGCGCAACTCGGGGTCACCGGTGAACGAGTCGACGTAACCCTCCTCGACCCGATCGAACCGCAGGCCGAGCAACAGGTACTCGCGGATCAGAGTCGTCGCGTCCATGCCTTTAGACATACCGGAGTCCATGTCCACAACCGTAAGTGCAAGACTGGGCGCATGGCGCGGACGAGCGAGCCGAGTCCATACGTCGAGTTCGACCGCAGCCAGTGGCGCTCGTTGCGCATGTCGACTCCGTTGAAGCTCACCGAGCGTGAATTGATCGGACTACGTGGCCTTGGCGAACAGGTCGATCCGCTCGAGGTCGAAGAGGTCTACCTACCGCTCGCCCGGCTGATCCATCTCCAGGTCGCCGCGCGGCAACGCCTTTTCGCTACGACCACAGAGTTCCTCGGCGAGCCCGTGCAGAACCCCGACCGCCCGGTGCCGTTCGTGATCGGCGTCGCAGGCAGTGTCGCCGTCGGCAAGTCCACTACGGCCCGCGTGCTACAAGCGCTGCTCGCACGCTGGGAGCACCATCCGCGGGTCGACCTGGTCACCACCGACGGATTCCTGTACGCGAACGACGAACTGTCCCGGCGGAACCTCATGCACCGCAAGGGTTTTCCGGAGAGCTACGACCGGCGGGCACTGATGCGATTCGTCACCGCGGTGAAGTCGGGCGCCGACTACGTGTGTGCCCCGGTCTACTCGCACCTGCTCTACGACATCGTGCTGGGCGAGAAGACCGTGCTCCGACACCCCGACATCCTGATCCTCGAGGGCCTCAACGTGCTGCAAACCGGGCCCGCACTGATGGTCTCGGACCTGTTCGACTTCTCCGTCTACGTCGACGCCCGGATCGAGGACATCGAGGGCTGGTACGTGTCACGCTTCTTGGCCATGCGGGCGGGCGCCTTCGCGGATCCGCAGTCGCACTTTCACCACTACTCCACGCTGACCGACGAGCAGGCCGAGTTCGCGGCCCGCGACATCTGGCATTCCATCAACCGCCCCAACCTGATCGAGAACATTCTCCCGACCAGGCCGAGGGCGACGTTGGTGCTGCGCAAGGACGCCGATCACGCGATCAACCGCCTTCGGCTGCGCAAGCTCTAGCCTTGCTCGGCGAGCAGTCCTAGGTCGTCCGCATCCGGCGCAGTCCGTTGTACTGCAGTTCGGCCATCACCAGCGTGAAGACGCCGCTAGTCAGCGTGAGCACGATGCCCGTGGTGGTCAGCGGCCACAATCCAGCAAGCACGACACCGATCGCCAACGCCGTGTAGACGAGGTTGCCGATGACCAGGGCGATGCCAACGGTTCGGACGTGCTTCCTCAGCGACAAGCCGTACACGGCGATGCCGTAGGCGATGAAGAAGGCGCCCAAGGAATACTCGAGCGCTGGAGTCGTGCCGGATAGTTCGGCGATCCGGGGGGCCAGTGGAACCCCCACGAGGCCCGTCAGTCCTGACCCTACGGCGTCGATTCGCATCGCGAGGCGCAGCAGCGAGTCCTTGGCTGCGGTGGTGGGAGCGGTGATGGCGGTCATGAATCTTTCCTTCCTGGTTGGGTTTTCGATCGACAGTGAGGCCGGTGCGCGCCGCACGCCCGTAACCTCTTGCGGGCGGGCGGCCGCGCACCGGTTCGCAGGGAGTCACGCCAGACGGCGCACTCCGAAGTACTGCGCGACGGCGCAGCCGAGCGTGGCCGCAACGGTCGCGAGCATCATCGCGACGCCCGCGCCGGTGAGCGGCAGCACGCCCATTACGAGTACCGCGACAGCGACGACCGCGAAAACCACGTTTGCGGCGACGACGCCGACGCCGATCTTGCGGATGCCCGGGACGGCCGCGAGCACGTACAGCCCGGCGCCGTAGCACACCAACGCGGCGCCCGCGATCCATTCGGATACCGATGAAAGGCCGGAGAGTCGTGACAGTGGATCGGCCGCGAAGGCGATCAGGAGCCCGGTGCCTGCGCACAGCGTGGCGTCGGCACGGACGGCGAAGCGGAGTAGGGAATCCGAACTGTCGGACAGCGGTCGGGTGGCGATGGCGGTCATCTGAGCTCCTCGGCGTTGAGGTGTCTTTCGGGACACCTCGAACGCTGCTCGGAAGCCGCTGCCAGCTCGACACCGAACGCTGCCAGTCACTGCCAGCCGCAGGTCAGGCGGGTCGAGAAGATGCAGATACCGGCGTGCCGCGCAGATCCGCGGCGATGACGCGCGCTGCCGCGTTCTGCCAGTTGTGCAGCGAGCGCTGCGGCACCTCGGTGACGAACCACTGCCACGCCTGGCGAGCGACGGGATCAAGCCCGGCGGCGGTGGCGTTCTGCGCGTATGCCCGCACCCCGACGACGTAGGGGAAGTACAGCGAGTTGTAGTGGCGCCACTGTTCGGTGGTGCCGAAGTCGCCGCTGTCGCGGGGCTTGAGCGCGGCGATCCGATCGGCCAGTAAGGCCTTCAGTTCGTTGGCGCGCTCCAGCGGCTGGTCGGGTGCCCCGCGCGTGGCCAGCCGCGTGTCGATGACCGGCAGCGTGGTGAGTGGGCTGGCGACGAGCTTGGACAGATCGCCGTAGTGGCCTAGCGCGCGGCGCGTCAGCCTGACGAAGGTGTCGGCGTCGAGTCCGTCGAGCGGGTGGGCCGAGCGCAGCGGCAAGGCCGCCTCCGCGTCACGCAGTGCCGCGCGGCCGGCCCGAAGTTCCGGCGACTTCGAGAACGCGAGCCGGTCGAGCACCACCGCCAGCGGATCGGCCAGCACGTTGATCGCGATCGCAATGCCGATGCTGGTGAACAGCAACACGGTCAACGCGGTGCGCTCGGTGGTGACGGCCATTCCGATCAGCGCCTGGCCGCCGAAGAGCACCGCGACGACGACGGTTCCGATGAACGACCGCAGCATGTCGGCGCGCAAGGCCTGGCCTTCATCGAAGGCGTCCCACAACGCCACCGCGACACCGAGCGTCAGCACGTCGAAGCCCGTCAACGCCAAGGCCAACCAACTCGGCGCCAGGCCCAGCGGAATCACCAGGATCGCGTTGCCCAGCGCAAAGAACAACGTGGCGACCACGGCCACGCGGACCGCCCGGCGCGGTCTGCTCTGACGTCGAACCGCGATGACCATCGCACCAAGCGTGGAAACCGAGATCACCCCGAACATCACCCAATGACCAAGGCGCAGTGGGCCGTTCACTCCGCCGGCGAGCGTCGCCCCAATGATGGCAAGCACCGCGACGACGGCAACCGCCACCATGTCTCCGAGGCGGCTGCGCCAGGTGTCGCTGGGGCGGGCGAGCTCGAGCAGCACCGCGCACCACGCCACGCCTGGCACGACGACCAGGTACACCTCGAGTTGGCTCAGCAGCGCGGAATGGGGTCCGCGGGTCACTCGCACCGCGTCCAATGCGACGACGAGGGCGAAGCTGGTCAGCCCGAGCGCGGCCAACACCAGCACGGGTTTGCGGGGATCCCGCGCCAACAGATAGAGCCCGAGCCACCAGCTCAGGCCGAACACCACTGCGGACATCGCAGCCACGCCTCCCAGTCTTTCACGTCGATGAGCGCTTGCGCGAAGAGCAGACTGCGTCGATGAGCGCTTGCGCGAAGAGCAGACTGCGTCGATGAGCGCTTGCGCGAAGAGCAGACTGCGCCGCGTTACTGGCCGTAGCGACGATGCCGCTGCGTGTAGTCGCGCAGAGCACGTAGGAAGTCGACGCGCCGGAAGGCCGGCCAATGCGCCTCGGTGAACCACATCTCCGAGTAGGCGCTCTGCCACAGCAGGAAACCGGACAGCCGCTGCTCCCCCGATGTCCTGATCACGAGGTCCGGATCTGGCTGCCCCGACGTGTACAGGTTCTCCGAGATCGCGTCCACGGTGACGGCCTCGACGAGTTGCTCGGCCGTCGCACCGTTGGCGAGTTCCTTACTCAACAGCGCGCGGACCGCATCGGCGATCTCCTGGCGCCCGCCGTAGCCGACGGCCACGTTGACGTGGAACGAGCCTGCGGCCGCGCCGTTGGTCGAATCGACGGCGTCGCGCAGCCGGCGAGCGGGCTCCTCACCTAGCAATTCCAGGTCGCCGACGGTGCGCACACTCCAGTGGTTGGCTGGCGCACAGATCTGCTCGACGACGTCGGTGATGATCTCGATGAGCGATGCGAGCTCGGCGGGGTCGCGTTGCAGGTTCTCGGTCGACAGCAGATACACGGTCGCCATCTCGACGCCGGTCTCCTGGCACCAGCGCAGCATCTCGGCGATCTTGGCGGCGCCGACGCGGTAGCCGTAGTTGACGTCGTCGTGACCCTCGTCACGGGCCCATCGCCGGTTGCCGTCGCACAACACTGCGATGTGGCGCGGCAGTTGCGATTTGGACTGCGCCAGCTCCTGACGCAACCGCATCTCGTACAACCGGTAGGCCGGCTCCTTGAGGCGCGGGGGAATGATCTCCACAACAAACCAGACTACTGTGATCGTTGAGTAGCCCCATGCCAGTTGTTGGAGGTGACAGTGGCCAATACCGACTTCTCCACAGATACTGCAGACGAAGCGCAGCAGCAGTCGCCGCGCGTTTACGCCGAGGACTTTCCCGAAGCCGTTGTCGACGGGGTTGCGCAATTCCTCGGCAGGCCACGCGCCCGCGGCTGGATCCACGTCTACTCCGCCGTCGTGGCCTTCATCGCGGGCGCCGCCCTGGTGTCGGTGTCGTGGTCGGTGGGGTCCACCCGCGCAGGGCTGGCCACGCTGCTCTACACGTTCACCATCGTCGCGATGTTCGCCGTCAGCGGCACGTACCACCGGGTGACCTGGAAGTCGGCGACGGCGCGCAAGTGGATGAAGCGTGCCGACCACTCGATGATCTTCATCTTCATCGCGGGCAGCTACACGCCGTTCGCGCTGCTGGCGCTGCCGTCGAAGTCGGGCATGGTGCTGTTCTGGATCGTCTGGGCCGGGGCGATCGCGGGTGTGTTGCTCAAGATGTGCTGGCCCTCCGCTCCCGCGTGGGTCGGCGTCCCGCTGTATCTGCTGCTTGGCTGGGTGGCCGCGTGGTTCGTCGTGCCCATCATGCACGGCGCAGGCGTGGCGGCCCTGGTGCTACTGATCGTCGGCGGCGCGCTGTACAGCATCGGCGGCGTGCTCTACGCGCTGAAGTGGCCCAACCCGTGGCCGACGACGTTCGGTCACCACGAGTTCTTCCACGCGTGCACGGCGGTGGCGGCGATCTGCCACTACATCGCGATGTGGTTCGCAGTCTTCTACTAACGAAATCGCGCCGAAATCGCTAGAGCGGGGTGATGTTCTCGGGTGTCCAGTAGGCCTTCATCGACGTGATCTTTGCGTCGCTGTCGAACGTCATCACGCTGATGATCTCGATGCGAATTCCGCCGTCACCCATCTTCATGGTGAGTCGCCAGAAGAACGCCGCCTCGCGGCCGAGCGCACGCAACGTGACGACCTCGGTTTCGAACTGGCCACCTCCAGCCAACCCTGTGTAGAAGCCGCGAATGGCTTCTCGCCCGATGTGGACTTCGCCGCCGACGGGATCTTCGACGGTGGCGTCGGGCGTATAGAGTTCGACGATGTCGTCGACGGCGCCCTTGCCTGCGCACTCCAGATAGCGGTTGACGGTCTCGGTGATCCGCTCGGGCAGCTGCTCGCTCTGGGCCATGAGCGGCACGCTACACGGACGCACCAAGGGCGGTGGCAAGGGCCTGTGCGGTCGTGACGGGTAGGTCGCATACCTGCCCGCGACACACATACGCGGCGTCGCGGCCACCGATTCGGTCGCGGCCAAGCAGCAACTCGGAAGAATCCATTTCTCCGCCGACCACGATCGCCCCGCCGGGCGCCAGAGTCCTTGCCGCGGAGAGCAATTGCGACCGTTCGGGATCGCAAGCCACGGCAATCTGGATGGGCCCGCGGACGGCGGCCTCGGCGACGGCCAGCCAGTGTCCGGCCGACCTGGCCTGTTGGGCCAGAAGCGGCGTGCTCGACTGCAGCGTCGCGGCTGCGAGGCTTGCGTATCGCTCCGCGGGGGCCAGGTGTGCTGCCAACTGGAGCGCCTCGGCCATCAGCGCTGCACCTGATGGGGTGGCACCGTCGACGGGGTCGGCGGGTCGCACCACGAGACGTGCGGCGTCGTCGGCGGTGTCATACCAGTGGCCGGGCCGTTCGGGATCGGCGAAGTGCGCGATGGCGTCGTCCACCAATGCCGTCCCTTCGCTCAGCCACCCGTCGTCGCCGGTGAGCTGATAAAGCGTGAACAACCCGGTCGCCAAGGCGGCGTGATCTTCCAGGATGGCTGCACTGTCGCCGACGCGGCCGCCGAGGCTGGCCCGCCGCAGCCGTCCGCCTACGACGTGCAGTTCGACCAGCGCCCGGGCACATGCCGTTGCGGCAGAGCATAATTCGGGATCGTCGAGCGCCACCGAAGCCTCGGCAATGGCGGTGATCGCGAGGCCGTTCCAGGCCGCGATCACCTTGTCGTCGCGACCTGGCTGCGGCCGACTCCGTCGGTACGCCGACAGCGCCGCCCGCACCCGCTCGAACCGGTCGGCGTCGTCGGGATCGGTCAGCAGTTGGAGTACCGAGCTTCCATGTTCGAACGTGCCGTCGTCGGTGACCGTGAAAAGCTCAGCGGCCCAACGCCCGTCGTCCTCACCGAGTACGTCGCGCAGCTGACCCGGCGTCCAGACGTAGGTCAGGCCCTCGTGGCCGTCGGTATCGGCGTCCAGCGACGAGGTGAACATGCCGCCGGCGCCAAGGCCGTCGATGATGAACTCAGCGGTCTCGCTACAGACCTTGCGCGCCAGCGGGTTTCCCGTCCACCGCCACCAATGCGCATATACCCGTAGCAGCAGCGCGTTGTCGTAGAGCATCTTCTCGAAGTGGGGTACCACCCACGACGCATCCACGCTGTAGCGGGCGAAACCGCCTGCCAGCTGGTCGTAGATACCGCCCCGAGCCATTGCCGTGCAGGCCCGCTCGAACGCGGCGAGCGATTCGGGGGCGACGGTGCGTTCATGGCTGCGCAGCAGCGCCTCGAGCAACGCCGACGGTGGAAACTTCGGGGCGCGACCGAATCCGCCTCGCACCGTGTCCTCGTCGCGCAGCACCGCCGCGACGGCCAGGTCACACACCTCGGGCGCGAGCGGGGGTCCACCGCCAGGCAGTCCCGATGCCATCGCCCGTAGTTCGCCCGCGATCTGATCGGACGCCTGCTCGACCTCGTCGCGCCGATTGCGCCAAGTGTCCGAGACCGCTTTCAACAACTGGAGGAACCCGGACTTCGGGTAATACGTGCCGCAGAAGAAGGGCCGCCCGTCCGCCGTCAGGAAGCACGTCATCGGCCAGCCACCCTGACCCGTCAACGCGACAGTGGCGCTCATGTAGACCGCATCCAGATCGGGCCGTTCCTCGCGGTCCACCTTGATGCAGACGTAGTCGGCGTTCATCGCGGCGGCCACCTCGTCGTCCTCGAAGGACTCGTGGGCCATCACGTGACACCAGTGACAGGCCGCGTAGCCGATCGACAACAGGATGGGGACGTCGCGCCGCTCGGCCTCGGCGAGCGCCGCTGGCGTCCACTGCTGCCAGTGCACCGGATTGTCGGCGTGCTGGCGCAGGTAGGGACTGGTGGCCTCCCCGAGCTGGTTAGTCCCCGGGCTCACGTCGGGTGCCACCGTCGGACGGATCGCCGGTCTTCCCCGTCGCCTCGCTCGCCCCACCGGCCAGCCCGACGGTGCCATCGTCGGCCGCCTGGTCAGGCTCGGGGCGCTCCGGATCGAAAGACTCCGGCAGCTTCTTGAGCTGCTTGTTCATCGACCACACCAGCAGAAACGTCGCGATCAGCAACAGCACCACGACGACGAGGCCGATGGGACTGGCCTTGCCGAAGTCCGGTCCCGTGTCACGTGGGGTTTCGTCGGCGACCAACCCGGCGATCATCACCAGCGTGTCGGTCACGGGTCGATCCCGGCGAAGAGGTCGTCCTCGGGCAGCGTGACGGGCACACGTGAGCGAGCGAGCTCGTACTCCTCTGTGGGCCACAGCCGCTGCTGCCATTCGATCGGCGTCCTGAAGAAGGCACCCTTGGGGTCGATCTGCGTGGCGTGCGCGAGCAGCGCGTCGTCACGCTGCGCGAAGTACTTCGAGCATTCGATCCGAGTGGTGATCCGGTCCGCGACGACGTCCAGTTCCGGATCCCAGTCCTTCAGCCACTTTGCGAAAGGCCCCTCTTCGCCACGCTTTTCGAACTCGTCCTGGATCAGCTGCATGCGCTGCCGAATGAACCCGTGGTTGTAGTACAGCTTCGAGACGCTCCACGGCTCACCGGCGTCGGGGTAGAGCCGGTAGTCGGCGGCGGCCTCGTAGGCGGCCACCGATACCTGATGGGTCCGGATGTGATCGGGGTGCGGGTAGCCGCCGTTCTCGTCGTATGTGGTGAGCACGTGCGGCCTGAACTCGCGGATGACCCGGACCAGTCGTTCGGTCGACTCGGGCAGAGGCACCAATGCGAAGCAACCGTCCGGCAGTGGTGGCACCGGGTCGCCCTCGGGCAGGCCGGAGTCCACGAAGCCCAGCCAGTGATGCTCGACGCCGAGGATCTCGGCGGCCTTGGCCATTTCGTCGATCCGGATCTCGTGGATCCGGCCGTGTACGTCCGGCAGGTCCATCGCCGGGTTGAGGATGTCGCCGCGCTCGCCGCCGGTCAGCGTCACCACCATGACGCGAGCACCCTCGGCGGCATAGCGGGCGGTAGTGGCCGCACCCTTACTGGACTCGTCGTCCGGGTGGGCGTGTACCGCCATCAACCGCAGTTCGCTCACTCGTGCCTACCTGATCGCTTGATTCGTCGGGACTCGTCGGTGGGTTCCAACAACTCGGGATGGTCCTATAGTTCCAGTCCTAGTAGACCCATCCCACACACCCCCATCCGAGCGGACACCCACACACCGATGATCGAGCGTCCCGCCGCCCGCTACGGGCGCCAGCGGATGTCGCGGGGAGCCCGCCGCGGCATCCTGATCGGCCTGTCGGTACTGATTGTCGCGGCAGGAGTGGCGATCGCGCTCGTCGGCTTCCATCGGCTCGGCACCGGTGACGTCAAGGGTGACTTGGCCGGCTACCAGTTGGTCGACGGCCAGACCGTCGAGGTCACCGTCAGCGTCACCCGCAAGGACCCTTCGCAGCCGGTGGTGTGCATCCTGCGGGCCCGCTCGCTCGACGGTAGCGAGACCGGGCGACGCGAGGTGCTCGTGCCACCGTCGTCGCAAGCAACAGTGCAGGTCACGGCTTTGGTAAAGACCAGCAAGCCGCCGGCGATGGGTGATGTCTACGGTTGCGGGACCGATGTTCCGGCCTACCTGCGCGCTCCCTGAGAAGAAGCCGTCAAACGACCACGCAACAAACGCCGAACTGCGAATTCGTGAAAATCAGCTGACCCCGCGGTGGTACTGTGGTCGGGTACACGGTTCCCCGGGGAGCCGTGTATTGCTGCATTTTGTGCTTCCAAGCGCTTGCGATCGCGGCAATCAACGAGAACTTTTCAGATCAGAGAAGCGCTGAAGACGATGGAGACAGGAGCGCGACGACATGACTGACACGCAGGTCACCTGGCTGACCCAAGACGCCTACGACCAGGCCAAGGCGGAGCTCGAGGAGCTGATCGCCAACAAACCCATCATCGCCGCGGAGATCAACGACCGCCGCGAGGAGGGCGACCTTCGGGAGAACGCCGGGTACCACGCGGTGCGCGAGGAGCAAGGCCAGCAGGAGGCGCGCATCCGCCAACTGCAGGAGCTGCTCAGCAACGTCAAGGTCGGCGAAGCACCGAAGCGGTCCGGCGTCGCCCTGGTCGGGTCCGTCGTAAAGGTGTACTTCGACGGCGACGAGAAGGACACCGAGACGTTCCTGATCGCGACCCGCCTCGAAGGCGTCGGAGACGGCAAGCTCGAGGTCTACTCCCCCAATTCACCACTCGGCAGCGCGCTGCTCGACGCGAAGGTCGGCGAGACCAAGGCATACTCGGTGCCCAACGGCGGAAGCATGAAGGTCACGCTCGTCAGCGCGGAGCCCTACCACTCCTAGCCCGACTGGCCGGAGGCTACCGTCCGTTCATGGCGCAAATCGCCGAGGACCTACTCCTCCTGTTGCTCGACAACGCGTCAGGGAATCCAGCTCTGGAACGTCATCGCTGCGATCGCGTGTTGGCCGGTGCGGTACTTCTGGACCTGGCCTTCGCATGCCGGATCCGGCCAGCCGTGCCCGGTGAGCCGGTCGAAGCGGGCCGGCTGGTGGCGCTCGCGGGCGACGGGCCGCTCGATCCCGTCGTCGGGCCTGCGTTCCAGCTGCTTCATCAGCGCCCGTTGCGGCCATCCGGCGCAGTGTCGAAACTCCGCAAGAACACGCGGGAGCACATTTCGCTCCACCTCGAGCGGATGGGACAGCTCACGCATATCCCGGTGTCGGCCAAGCGATTCAGCGATATCGCCGCCTGGCCGTTGAGCGACAGGGCACGTGTGGCCCAGGCGCGCGCAGCGCTGCTGTCGGCGTTGTTCGACCGAAGGCCACCCACGCCGTCGACGGCGGCCATCGTGTCGCTACTGCACGCGGTGGACGGGCTGGGCGCACTACTCAGCCTCAACGACCGGGGCTGGCGCTGGGTGCACGCCCGCGCCACCGAAATCTCCAGTGGCAGTTGGGTCAACGAGTATCCGACCGCGCTGCCCGAGATGAATCTTGCGGTGACGGCGTCGGCGCTGCGACCTGCCCTAACGTAACGCCTGCTCGAGATCGCCGAGCAGATCCGCGGCGTCCTCGATCCCGACCGACAGTCGCACCAGGTCGTCGGGCACTTCCAATTGCGAACCCGCGGTCGACGCGTGCGTCATCGCGCCGGGGTGCTCGATCAGCGACTCGACGCCGCCTAGGGACTCCGCGAGGATGAAGATCTCGGTGCGCGCACACAGGTTTTGCGCGGCCTCGCTCCCACCGCGCAGCCGCACCGACACCATGCCTCCGAACGCGCTCATCTGCTGCGCCGCCACTTCGTGGTTGGGATGGCTCGGCAGGCCCGGATACAAGACCGTGGCTATGGCGGGGTGTTCGGCCAGGAACTCGGCGACCAGCGCGGCGTTCGCACTGTGCCGTTCCATGCGCAATGGCAGCGTCTTGAGCCCACGCATCGTCAGGTAGGCGTCGAACGGGCCGGGCACGGCCCCCGCGCCGTTCTGCAGGAATGCGAAGGCGTCGTCGAGTTCCTCGGCGTTGGTCAACAGCGCCCCACCCACGACGTCGGAATGCCCGCCAATGTACTTGGTGGTCGAGTGCAACACCACGTCGGCGCCGAGCCGCAGCGGCTGCTGAAGGGCCGGAGACGCAAAGGTGTTGTCCACCAGCACCTTTGCCCCAGACGCCGACGCTAGCGCGACGATCGCGGCGATGTCGGCGATCGACAACAGCGGGTTGGTCGGGGTCTCGACCCAGATGAGCTTGGTGTTGGCCGTCATCGCCGCCCGCACGGCGTCCAGGTCGGACAGCGCAGCCGGCGTGTGCTCGATCCCCCACTGCGTGAAGACCTTGTCGACGAGCCGGAACGTACCCCCGTAGGCATCGTCGGGAATGACGATGTGGTCGCCGGGGCGCAGCATCGCCCGAAGTGCACAGTCGGTGGCCGCCATGCCCGAACTGAACGCACGTCCGTAGGCGGCGTGCTCGACGGCCGCCAGCCCGGCCTCCAGGGCCGACCGGGTTGGATTGCCGGTCCGCGCGTACTCGAAGCCGCCGCGCAGCCCGCCCACGCCGTCCTGGGCGAAGGTCGAACTGGCGTAGATGGGCGCATTCACCGCCCCGGTGGCCAGGTCGGGGCGGTATCCGGCGTGGATGGCCTTGGTCGCCGGGCCGTATGCGCGGTATGCGTCTGCCTTACTGCGCTGCTCGCTCATGGTCGATTAGCGTAACGGTGTAGAAATTCAGCATGGCCACCACGATCGAAAGTCTGCTCGACCTCGACTCGTTCCTCAGCGCTGAGGATCTCGAACTGCGGGCCATGGTCAGGCAGTTCGGCGAACAGCGGCTCCGCCCACACATCGCGGATTGGTTCGAATCAGGCGAAGTGCCAGTCCGGGAGCTGGCCGTCGAGATCGGCAAGCTCGGACTGCTCGGCATGCACCTGACCGGGTACGGGTGCGGCGGTTCGACGGCCACCGCCTACGGATTGGTGTGTCAGGAGTTGGAGGCCGTCGACAGCGGGCTGCGCAGCCTGGTCTCGGTGCAGGGTTCGCTGGCGATGTTCGCGATCCACCACTGGGGCAGCGAGGAGCAGCGTGAGCAGTGGCTGCCGGGCATGGCCGCCGGCGAACTGATCGGCTGCTTCGGCTTGACCGAACCGGACTTCGGGTCGAACCCCGGCGGGATGAGGACGACAGCGCGCCGGGACGGGTCGGACTGGGTGCTCAACGGCTCCAAGATGTGGATCACCAACGCGTCGGTCGCGGACGTGGCGATCGTATGGGCGCGGGCGGAGGACGGCGTCATCGGCTTCGCGGTGCCAACGTCGACACCAGGGTTCAGCGCTCGGGATCTGACCCGCAAGATGTCACTGCGGGCGTCGGTCACCTCGGAGTTCAGTCTCGACGACGTCCGACTGCCCGACGATGCGAAACTGCCAGGCGCACGGGGCTTGTCGGGCCCCTTGGCCTGTCTGTCGGAAGCCCGGTTCGGCATTGTCTTCGGCGCCGTCGGCGCGGCACGGGATTGCCTGCAGACCACCCTGGACTACGTGGGCACCCGCGAGGTCTTCGACAAACCGCTCGCCGCCTACCAGCTGACGCAGGCCAAGATCGCCGACATGGCAGTCGAACTGGGCAAGGCACAGTTGCTGGCGCTGCACCTGGGCCGACTCAAGGACGATGGGAAGATCAAGCCGGAGCAGGTCAGCTTCGGCAAACTCAACAACGTCCGCGAAGCCATCAAGATCGCGCGTGAGTGCCGGACGTTGTTGGGCGCCAACGGAATCACACTGGAGTACCCGGTGATCCGGCACGCCAACAACCTCGAGTCCGTGCTGACCTACGAGGGCACGTCCGAGGTGCACCAACTGGTCATTGCCGAGGCACTCACCGGCGTCAGCGCGTTCCGCTGACACCCATCGACCCGCCAGGGCTGGCGGCCCGATGGGTGTCAAACGTGATCTACAGCGGCAAGCAGACCGACTTGACCACCTTGTCGGCGAGCGACTGACGCTTCGGATCCCACAGCGGGAACAGCACGGCGACCAACCAGCCAATGCCACACACGAGCGAGGCCGCGTAGTACACGAGTTCACGCACAATCGACATCCCGAAGCCGATCGGCACCCCGGTGTCCTCACCGACGACCTTGAACTTCATGATGCCCTTGCCGATGCTCGACCCCGTGGTGCCCTGCCTGTAGCCGAGGTTCCAAACGGCGAAAGCGAGGCCCAGTAAACCGAACAGCGACACTGACAACAATCCGAGGGTGCTGGCTTGGCATACCTGACCGCTGAATCCGCCGCTGATGTCGCCGTAATCGCCGCCGAAGACCTCGTTGACGTCAGTGCACTCCTGAGTGGTCGCAAAGATGATCCAACCGATGCCGGTGATGATCGCGACCGGCACCATGTCGATCAGATAGGCCAGCACACGCGTGACCCACGGCGTGTACGCGTCCGGTGGGAGTGCCGGTCCCCCACCGACGGGCGGCGGGGCATATCCACCCTCCGGCGGCGGCGGTGCCGGGTATCCCCCGCCGGGAGGCGGCGGAGGCGGGTTGTAGCCACCACCTGGCGGTGGCGGGGGCGGGGGGTTGTAGCCACCGCCCGGCGGGGGCGGGGGTGGCGGGTAGTAGCCACCACCCGGCGGGGGCGGAGGAGGAGGCGGCGGGTAGTTTCCCGGCGGCGGGGGCGGCGGATTGGTCATGGCTAATCCTTCTGTCGTTGGCTTGAGGCGATCATCGCTTACCTGAGCCGAGTTCCGGGGACATTTCTGGGAGTTTGCCTGGACCGCTCACGGCGTGAGCGGCGCAACCTGTCCACCCGTGAGGGTGCGGTACGCGTAGGCCAAGAAGAGCTGCGCCACGGGCAACGCCACGATGATTCCGATGAAGCAGACGAATTCGCCTACGAGCATGATGAGCCCGGCGACAAGGAACGCGAGGATCGACGGGCCGAAGTTGTTCTTCACGGTGTCAATACTGGCCTTAATGGCGTCGATCGCACCGAGATTGCGGTCTATGACAAAAAAGTAGGTGAACATCAGAAACAGCGCCACGACGAGCGCCGGCAGGACGCACAGCACATATCCGACGGCCATGAGCACGGCGAAGATCAGCCCGGCGAGGAGCACCTGGCCCAGGTTGCGGGGCTTGAAGAAGTCGCCGATTGCCACCGGTTGGCCATCCGTGACCTTCAAGACGCCGTTCAGATAGGCGGACTGGACCAACGCGCCCAACACCACGATCGCGAAAACGAAGGCAACCGTCAGGAGGATAGACGTCACGCTGAAGAATGACGTTCCTACGTCGCCACTGTAGGAACCGGTGCTTGGGTCGTAAGTCATCGAACTGGAGTCGATATTCGCGAACGTTGCAGCGAATACTGCGAAGTACAGCGCGAAGCCGATGGCAAAGAGGACCACCGTGTAGACGAGTGCCGGGACGATCAGCGCACCGGCGTTCTTGCTGAACTTGTTCCACGCCCACGTGAAGCCCGAGCCGACGTCGAATCCCTGTGCGCCAGTAGGTGGTAACCCGTAGCTACCCGGCGCGGGCGGGTAGCCACCCTGCTGCGGCGGCGGGTAGCCACCCTGCGGCGGCGGCGGGTAGCCACCCTGCTGCGGCGGCGGATAGCCACCGCCGGGAGGTGGCGGATAACCACCCTGCTGCGGCGGAGGCGGATAACCACCCTGCTGCGGGTAGCCACCCTGCTGCGGGTAGCCACCTTGCTGCGGCGGCTGCGGCGGGTAACCACCGGGAGGCGGTCCATAACCACCGCCACCACCACCGGGAGGCGGGGGTGGTGGCGGTGGAGGTGGAGGTGGATAGTTCCCCCCGGGCGGGGGCGGCGGATTGGTCACTTGTGTCCCTCTCTAGGCGACTTGATCTACTTTGTGCGGTACGACTATTGGACTGCGCAAGCCATCGTCCGGCAAGGCTTTGTTCGACGATCAATAACCGCTGCGGACTGCGGATGCGTAGAAGGCGATGTATATGACGATCACGACGATCGTCAGCACGATAAGCACGACGCCGACGATGATCCCGGCCAATGCGAGCCCCCGACCCTGCTGACCCGTTTGCTTGATCTGGTTCAACGCAACCACACCGAGCACGATGCCGACGATCGAAATCAGCGAGCAGAGCAGCGGACTGGCCAACGAGCAAACCAACGACGCGATGGCCAATCCGTTGGTTCCCGGCGGTGGCGGAGGATACCCGCCGTACGGCGGCGGATAGTTACCAGCGGAGGGCGGAGGGTAACCCCAACCCGGCGGCGGCGGATTGGTCAACGAATTCCCCCTGTTGGACGCGCGGTTCTGATTTCAAACTGTTTGATGCCTCGAAACCTTTGTAAGAGAACGCATTTCGCGGCGTCCTCCTGTCAGACGAAGAGGCCGGTGAACGGCGCGAACGGGAGGTTCCGCACGACGAACCACACCGAAACGAGCACCAACGCCACAGCTGCGGCCCAACGCTGGTGCTGCCAACTGACGATCCTGCGACCGACGATGCGGCCGTAGGTCCACGCCCCAAAAGCCCACAGCAGGAAGAGCACTGCCACCAACCCGAGCGCGTTGTATCTCACTGAGGCTGGCACATCGCCGTGCAACAGCGAGTACAACATGCGCAGGCTGCCACAGCCGGGACAGTCGATCCCGAGCAATGCCTTGGTGGGGCACACGGGTAGTGGCCCACCGGGCGTCGTCGGATCGCCCATCCAAACGGCACCACACAGCAGTCCAGCCGCGAGGGCTACACCGATGGGGGCGCCGAGTTGGGGAAGGACCGACGGCTGTCGCGTGTCCAGCATCCGTTGTCTAACTACGAGTACGAGGAGAAGGTGCTGACGCCCACCACCAGGTAGAAGATGATGTACAGCACGGCGACGACCGCACCCGCGATGGCGCCCCAGATCGCGAACTTCTTGGCGTCGTCCGCTGCTTTCTGCGCCTCTGCGTAGCGGCCCGAGTTCCACAGGCCGGAGACCTGAGTGGACTTGATGATGGACACGATGCCGAGCGGAAGGCAGCACAGCACGGTGACGACGATCGCCCACACCAGATTGTTGTCGGGCTGCGCCCCGCCCGGCATGGGCCCACCCTGTGGCGGGAAGCCACCCTGTGGCGGGAAGCCACCAGGAGGCGGCGGGAACGCGCCGGGAGGCGGCGGGGGCGGGTAATTACCGGGGGGGACGTCGGTCATGAAGGCCTTCCAGAGACATTAGCTGGGAGTGAGCGGTGTAACCCTATCTCAGAACTCACTCAGAAAGCCGCCCATAATCGCAACCTGATCATGAACTCGAGCCAGCCGGTTGGCAGGAATTCTTGCCTACGCTAACGGTTTTCGGGACCGCAGCCCATCGTCCATAACCTGACTTACATGCGGTCTACCGGCGGGGATTCCCGTCCGACAAGAAGCCCAGCAGATCGTGGCGGGTCAGCACGCCGACGGGTTTGCCCTCCTCGACCACCATGACGGCGTCGCATTCGCGGAGCGCCTTCGCCGCCGTGGAGACGAGTTCGCCTGCGCCAATCAGCGGCAAAGGCGGGCTCATGTGTTGCGACACAGCGTCTGCGAGCTTTGCTCGACCCTCGAAAACGGCCGAAAGCAACTCGCGTTCCGACACGCTGCCCGCGACCTCGCCGGCCATCACCGGCGGTTCGGCCCCCACGACCGGCATCTGGGACACGCCGTACTCGCGGAGGATGCCGACGGCGTCGCGCACCGTCTCGGAAGGATGCGTGTGCACCAGGTCGGGCAGAGCCCCCGACTTGCCGCGCAACACGTCACCAACGATGGATTCCGACACCGAACCGTCGAGCCTGCTGCGAAGGAATCCGTACGACGACATCCACGAGTCGTTGAAAACCTTTGAGAGGTAGCCTCTTCCGCCGTCGGGAAGCAACACCACCACGACCGCGCCGGGTCCGACCCGCTCGGCAATCTTGATGGCCGCGACCGCGGCCATCCCGCAGGACCCGCCGACCAGCAGGGCCTCCTCGCGGGCGAGTCGGCGCGTCATTTCGAAGGAATCGGCGTCGGACACGGCGATGATCTCGTCGGGAATCGTTGGGTCGTAGGCCGATGGCCAGAAATCCTCGCCCACGCCCTCGACCAGGTAGGGCCGACCGGTTCCACCCGAATACACCGAGCCCTCGGGGTCGACGCCGATTACCTGCACCGCCCCGCCGGACACCTCCTTGAGGTAACGGCCCGTGCCGGTGATGGTCCCGCCAGTGCCGACTCCGGCCACGAAATGGGTCACCTTGCCATCGGTATCGGTCCAGATCTCCGGGCCGGTCGTCTCGTAGTGACTCGCCGGACCCATCGGATTCGAATACTGGTCGGGCTTCCACGCTCCGTCGATCTCCTCGACGAGCCGGTTGGACACGCTGTAGTAGCTGTCCGGATCGTCGGGTGCGACCGCTGTCGGGCACACCACGACGTCAGCGCCGTATGCGCGCAACACGTTTCGCTTGTCTTCACTGACCTTGTCGGGGCACACGAAGATGCACTTGTAGCCGCGCCGCTGTGCGACGAGGGCCAGTCCGACACCCGTGTTGCCGGAGGTGGGTTCCACGATCGTCCCGCCGGGCCGCAGTTCACCGCTGGCCTCGGCGGCGTCGATCATCTTGATCGCGATGCGATCCTTCGAACTCCCGCCAGGGTTGAGGTACTCGATCTTGGCTGCGACGACGCCGGACCCTTCGGGCACAACGGAGTTCAGCCTTACCAGAGGAGTGTTGCCGATGAGCTCACTGATGTGCCCTGCGATCCGCATGCGTCCATCGTGTCAGGCCGATGGGATCCGCTCCAAGTGGCCCTACCAGGTGGCCTCTCGGATGTAGTCGCCGATCTGCCGCAGCGATCGCGTGGCTTCCTTCACGGCGGGCGACGCAAGCTGGAAAACGTGCATCTGCCCGGGCCAGACGCGTACCTCGACCGGCACACCCGCCGCGGCGAGCATGTGCGCGGCCTTTCGCGCGTCGTTGAGCAGAACTTCCGATCCGGACACGTGGATGAGCGTCCGGGGCAACCCCGGCTCGATGTGGTCGAGCGGCTCGTAGACGTCCTCGCCCCGGCGTTCGGCGGCGTCATCAACCAGTTGAGCCAAGGCGTCGAACGCCTTCGGCGGGAACATCGCGTCAGAGCGCATGTTCGGATGCTGGGCGCGCCCGTCGTTGTCGATCTCGAAGAGCGGTGACATGGTCACCACTGCCGCAGGCAGTTCGCCGTCGACGTGGACCCGCTCGGCCAACGCCAATGACAGGTATCCGCCTGCCGAGTCGCCCGCGAGCACGATCTGTTCGGGGTCGTAACCCGACAGCCGCAACCACTTGTACGCGTCGTGGCAGTCATCGAGCGCCTGGCTGATGGAGAACTTCGGGATCATGCGGTAGTTGACGACGAGCACCGGGCTGTCGGCGAACTTCGACAACGCAGTCACCAGTCGGCCGTGCGAGTTCGCCCCGCACGTCAGGAAGGCCCCGCCGTGCATGTAGAGCACGACGCTGCGCTTGCCGTCGGCAGGCAATACGCCCGCGGCGCGGATCAGCTGGGCGGTGCAGTTCGGCAGCGCGATGGTCGCGCGAACAGTGCCTGGAGCGGGCCGCAACACCCGGCAGGCGAAGTCGACGAGCCCCCATGGCCAGGGCAGACGGGGGGCGAGGCTACCGATGGTCAGCGTTGGCTTGATCGTCAGCATTGCGGCTAGGGCAAACAACTTACCGGCCACGCTCGCACCGTCTTCGACGACCTCGACAGGAGCGCCGTCACTGACGGGGAATCGACGGGGCCTGTGCGCCCTAGCTGGGCTTATGCCGCGAACTGACGCTGTATGTACCTTACTCGGTGCCGTCATCGCCACCACTTCCTACGCCGTTGTAGTGCCAGGCCTGCTACTTCTTGGCCAACCCAGGCAACTTAGCTTGACACCCTACGGAATGTTCAACAATCAATGATTCTGATTTCGTCCCGCACTTGATACCGCACTGTGACCGCCTTTGCCCACTCGCCACGCGGGCAAGTGCGGATTCCGCCCATAGAATGTTGCCGTGGGCATTCGTGCACCGCGCCGGTCGGTGATCGCTCTGGCCGCCGCGGCCGCTGTCGCATCAACGGGCTCCGCCGCACTCGGAGCCCGTAACTTGCTGAACGGTCAAGCCGACAAGGCGCGCCAGATCATCCCCAAGTCCTGGGACGTTCCCCCTCGAGCAGACGGCGTCTACACGCCGGACGGCGGACCCGTCGAGAAATGGCACCGTGGCGTGCCGTTCGACCTGCACTTGATGGTCTTCGGCGACTCCACCGCCACCGGTTATGGCTGCCTGAACTCCGACGAGGTACCCGGCGTGCTCATCGCGCGTGGCCTGGCCAGGGCGTCCGGCAAGCGGATCCGGTTGAGCACCAAGGCGATCGTCGGAGCCACGTCGAAGGGGCTGTCGGGACAGATCGACGCCATGTTCGTCGCGGGACCGCCGCCGGACGCCGCGGTGGTCATGATCGGCGCCAACGACATCACCGCCGTCAACGGCCTTCAGCAGTCCGCTCGGCGGCTCGGTGCCGCGGTGCGCAGGCTGCAGAGCAGCGGCGCGGTCGTCGTGGTCGGAACCTGCCCGGACTTCGGCATCATCACCGCGATCCCGCAACCGCTGCGGTTGGTGGCACGTACCCGCGGGCTGCGTCTGGCGCGGTTGCAGGCCGCCGCGGTCCGCGGTGCAGGCGGGGTCGCGGTGCCGTTCTCGGACCTACTCGCGCCGGAGTTCCTCAAGGCGCCCGAGGTCTTGTTCTCCTCCGACATGTTCCATCCGTCGGCGGCAGGCTACGCGTTGGCGGCCAGTCAGCTGCTGCCGGCATTGTGTAATGGGTTGGGAGAGTTGATGAGCACGCAAGCGGCCGCCCCGGCGCTGGAGTCGCGCTCGGCTGACACGAGCACGCTGCTCGGCCGGGTCGGCGGCATCACCCGGCTGTGGCGCCGGACGACTGGCGTACCCGCGCCGATCGTCGCACCTGCGACGAGCTAGGTTCTCGGGTAGTCACACTCGACCGCCGGCGTGCGAACGCCAATTCCACTCAGGAGGCAGCCATGCCTGAAGCCGTCATCGTCGCCACCGCTCGCTCACCAATCGGACGCGCGGTCAAGGGAGCGCTTGCCACCATGCGCCCCGACGATCTGGCCGCCCAGATGGTGCGTGCCGTCCTGGACAAGGTCCCGTCGCTCGACCCCCACGACATCGACGACCTGATGATGGGCTGCGCTCAGCCCGCCGGGGAAGCCGGATACAACGTCGCCCGCGCGGTGGCCGTCGAACTCGGTTACGACTTCCTGCCGGGCACCACGGTCAACCGGTACTGCTCGTCGTCACTGCAGACCACCCGGATGGCGTTCCACGCGATCAAGGCAGGCGAGGGCGACGTGTTCATCTCCGCGGGTGTGGAGACGGTGTCGCGCTTCGGCGTCGGCGCCGCCGACGGTGCGCCGGGCAGCAAGAACGCACTTTTCGACGAGGCGCAGGAGCGCACCATCGCGCAGTCAGCCGGCACCGAGGAGTGGCACGACCCGCGCGATGACGGCAACATCCCCGACGTCTACATCGCGATGGGCCAGACGGCCGAGAACGTCGCGCAGTTCACCGGCATCAGCCGCGAGGACCAGGACCACTGGGGCGTGCGCAGCCAGAACCGCGCCGAGGATGCCATCAAGAGCGGCTTCTTCGAGCGCGAGATCACACCGGTGAAGTTGCCGGATGGAACCACCGTCACGACTGATGATGGCCCCCGGGCCGGGACCACCTACGAGAAGATCAGCCAGCTCAAGCCGGTGTTCCGCCCGAACGGGACGATCACCGCGGGCAACGCGTGTCCGCTCAACGACGGTGCCGCTGCGGTCGTCATCATGAGCGACACAAAGGCCAAGCAATTGGGCCTGACCCCGCTGGCGCGCATCGTCTCGACCGGTGTGAGCGGGCTTTCGCCGGAGATCATGGGCCTCGGCCCCATCGAGGCCATCAAGAAGGCGCTCGGCAAGGCCGGCAAGCAGATCTCCGACATCGACCTCGTCGAGATCAACGAGGCCTTCGCCGTCCAGGTGCTGGGCTCGGCGCGCGAACTCGGCATCGACGAGGACAAGCTGAACGTGTCCGGCGGCGCGATCGCCCTTGGCCACCCGTTCGGCATGACCGGCGCTCGCATCACGGCCACGCTGCTGAACAACCTGGCGACCTACGACAAGACGTTCGGCATCGAGTCGATGTGCGTCGGTGGCGGCCAGGGCATGGCGATGGTCGTGGAGCGGCTGTCCTAGCTTTCCTCTCGTCCTCGAGATAGCGCTGACGGCGCGGAAGTGCGACTTGAGTTCAAGGGGTGGTTGCAACACTTCGTAGTTGGGAGTGTTGATGACGGGTTGTCCTCAGTTGTTGTTGGTTCGGCGTCGGTTTTGGGAGTTGATCGCTGAGGGGATGTCTTCAGCGGATGCCGGTGTAGCGGTCGGTGTGTCGAACACTGTTGGCAGCAGGTGGTTCCGCATGTTGGGAGGCGTGAATCCTCTAATCCAAGATCCGCATGGTCAGAAGCGACCCCGGCTGAGCCATGACGAGCGTGAGCAGATCATGGTCGGAACGTCACGGGGTGAGTCGATCCGCTCGATCGCTCACCGGTTGAAGCGTGCGCCGTCGACGATCATGCGCGAGATCAACAAGAACGGTTGCAGCCGCGAAGCGCCGGGCAGGTATCGCGCCAAGTACCGGTTCGGGGCTCGCCAGGCCGGCTGGGATGCGAAGTCGGGTTACTCGGCGCGTATCGCTCAGCGGCGCAGTGAGCAGCAGGCACGACGTCCCAAGACCGGCAAGTTGGGCCGCTGTGCGGCGTTGCAGGCCGAGGTGCAAGCGTTGTTGGTCAAGAAGTACAGCCCCTGAGCAGATTGCCGGGCTGCTGGCCACGACCCATCCCGACCGCCCGGAGCGACAGGTGTCCCACGAAACCATCTACAAGGCGCTCTACGTGCAAGGACGCGGAGAACTGCGCCGAGAGTTGGTCGCGTGCCTGCGTACCGGACGGGCGTTGCGCAAGCCGCGGGCGCGGGCGGGAGTGCACAAGGGCCGGGGTCGGATTCCGGGCATGGTCAATGTCAGCGAACGTCCTGCCGAAGCCGACGACCGCGCCGTGCCAGGGCACTGGGAATCTCAATGGTGTTGTCAAGCCGCCTGAGTCAGTGGCGGCGGTGCTGCGGTCCACCGGATTCGTGCGGCTGCTCCATCTGCCCGCGACGCGCAGCGCCGACGTCGTCGGCGACGCCATGATCGCCGCGATCAAGGAACTGCCCGGAACACTGCGTCGCACCGTCACCTGGGACCAAGGCCACGAAATGGCCCAACATGCCCGCATCAGCATCGACACCGGTGTCGGTGTACTTCTGCGGTCCCCATTCGCCCTGGCAACGCGGCAGCAACGAGAACACCAATGGCCTACTGCACCAATACTTTCCGAGAGGTACCGACCTATCGGTGCACTCCGCCGAACACCTAGCCTACGTCGCCGACGAACTCAACGGACGACCCCGAAAACGATACGACTGGGATAACCCAACCAACCGCCTCAACAAGCTACTGTCATCCCCGACAGAAACCACTGTTGCGACCAAACCTTGAATCCGCCCGAGTAGCGCTGACCGTGAGCGCTATCTCAACGCCGGGGACGCCGTCGAGGCAAAAAGAAAGCCCGTTCGCCGAGGCGAACGGGCTTTCGGGGGCTAGCTGCTAGTCACTGTTGAAGTAGCTCAGCAGCCGCAGGATCTCGATGTAGAGCCAGACCAGCGTCACGGTCAGGCCCAGTGCAATGCCCCACGCCGCCTTCGACGGGGCACCGGCGCGGATCAACTGGTCGGCCGAGTCGAAGTCCACCAGGAACATGAAGGCTGCCAGTCCGATGCAGACGAGCGAGAAGATGATCGCGAGCGGACCACCGCTACGCAGTCCGAAGCCCTCGCCGCCACCGACTCCGAACATCGCGAGCACGAAGTTGAGCAGGGCTATGGCCAGTACGCCGAACATCGCGGCGACGAGCATCCGCGTGAACTTCGGCGTGACTCGGATGGCGCCCGTCTTGTAGACGACGAGCATGCCGAAGAAGACGCCGACGGTGCCGAAGACTGCCTGCGCAATCATCCCGGGGCCACCGCTGGACAGCAGGTTGGCGAACAAGAACGACGCCGCGCCCACGAAGACGCCTTCGAACGCCGCGTAGCTCAGCACGATCGCCGGGTTGTCCTGCTTGCGACCGAACGTCGCGATCAAGACCAGCGCCAATCCGCCCAGGCCGCCGACGAGCACGAAGGGCATCATCAATGCGTAATTCATCGACACGAGGAAGTACGAGACGATGCCGACCACGGTCACTACAGCCAGCGTGATGCCGGTCTTGGTGACGACGTCGTCGATGGTCAGCGACCGGGACTGCTGGTCTGAGTAGGGCTGCGTCGTGTACGGGTCGGCCTGGACCGCCTGAGCACCGTAGCCACCGGCTGCGGTACCGAATTGCGCGTATCCACCCTGCGACTTGGGCAGGGATCTGAATACCGGGTTGCTGCTCTCGCGCACCGTCGGCTTCCTCTCGTGTGCTTTGGGTTCGTCTGGTGACGAACGCTAACTCAACGTGCGACGAAGGGAGTTGGTTCCCGCCCCATCGCCGAACCTGTGAACTTCTTGTCAAAGGTTACCCGTCGGGCGGGGTCGTCGGCCGACGATCTAGATTGCTTATCCGTGGCCGAAGAAAACGAGGACATCCTAGTAAGTGTCGAGAATGGCGTCGGACTGTTGACGCTGAACCGGCCGAAGGCCATCAACTCGCTCAACGACGTCATGGTGGCGGGCCTCGCCAAGGCGCTCGACGACTGGGAGCACGACGACGCCGTCCACACCGTATTGCTGACGGGAGCGGGCGAACGCGGACTGTGCGCGGGTGGCGACGTCATCGCGATCTATCACGACGCGAAGTCCGGCGGCAGCGAGTCACGCACCTTCTGGCACGACGAGTACGTGCTCAACGCCCACGTCGCGCGCTACCCGAAGCCGTACGTGGCGTTGATGGACGGCATCGTGATGGGCGGCGGGGTCGGCGTCAGCGCCCACGCGGGCATTCGCGTCGTCACCGACACCACCAAGGTCGGCATGCCCGAGGTCGGCATCGGCTTCATCCCCGACGTCGGCGGAACGTTCCTACTGTCCCGCGCGCCCGGTCGCCTGGGTCTGCACGCCGCGCTCACGGGTGCCCCGTTCTCCGGCGCCGACGCCATCGCGATGGGCTTCGCCGACCACTTCGTGCCGCACGACGCGCTCGACGGCTTCAAGGCTGCAGTAATAGCCGACGGCGCCGACGCAGCACTGGCCGCCCACGCGGTCGAGCCATCGGCCAGTCCCCTGCTCGCCCAACGACACTGGATCGACGAGTGCTTTGCCGGCGACACGGTACCCGACATCATCGCCGCAC
Organism: Mycobacterium sp.; assembly: GCA_025966225.1. Lineage (GTDB taxonomy): Bacteria > Actinomycetota > Actinomycetes > Mycobacteriales > Mycobacteriaceae > Mycobacterium. The sequence continues at coordinate 32,699 of JAOPVI010000206.1, forward strand.
TAAGGGGGCACGACGCAGGCCCAGCCATCGACGCCGCCAACCTGATCGCGACGCGCTCCCCCATCGCGCTGGCCGTCACACTCGAGGCGGTCCGGCGCGCGGCCAAGCTCGACACCCTGGAAGACGTACTGCGTCAAGAGTTCCGGACGTCGTGCGCGGCACTGCGTTCCCATGATCTGGTGGAGGGCATCCGCGCCCTGCTGATCGACAAGGACCGCGACCCGAAGTGGTCACCCGCCACGTTGACGCTGTGCGACCCCGCCGACGTCGAGAAGTACTTCGCCCCCGCCGATCCCGATCTGATCTTCTGAGAATAGGAGCCCGACATGAGCTACGAGACCATCCTGGTAACCACTGAGGACCGCGTCGGCCTCATCACGTTGAACCGTCCCAAGGCCCTCAACGCGCTCAACAGTCAGGTGATGGACGAAGTCACCACGGCAGCAGGTGAATTCGATGCCGACGCCGGTATCGGCGCGATCATCGTGACCGGCAACGAGAGGGCCTTCGCGGCAGGTGCCGACATCAAGGAGATGGCCAATCTGTCGTTCGCCGACGTGTTTGCGTCCGACCTCTTCGCGCCGTGGGCGAAGTTCGCCGCGACACGCACCCCGACGATCGCCGCGGTGGCCGGTTACGCGCTCGGCGGCGGCTGCGAACTGGCCATGATGTGCGACGTGCTGATCGCCGCGGACACCGCGAAGTTCGGACAGCCCGAGATCAAGCTCGGCGTGCTGCCCGGCATGGGCGGCTCACAGCGGCTGACCCGCGCCATCGGCAAGGCCAAGGCCATGGATCTGATCCTGACGGGACGCAACATGGACGCCGAGGAAGCCGAGCGCGCCGGGCTGGTTTCGCGCGTGGTCCCCGCCGACACGCTGCTGGACGAGGCCAAGGCGGTCGCCGCCACCATCGCGGGCATGTCGCTGTCGGCCTCCCGGATGGCCAAGGAGGCCGTCAACCGCGCCTTCGAATCGACGCTGGCCGAAGGTCTCCTCTACGAGCGCAGGCTCTTCCACTCGGCCTTCGCGACCGACGATCAGACCGAGGGCATGGCGGCCTTCGCGGAGAAGCGCCCGCCGAACTTCACGCACCGATAACCTTCATGGCGTGACGGGCACTTCAGACACTCACGCCAAGGCATCCGAGGAGTCGGACCAGCCCGCGACCGCCGCACCACCCGCGGCGGCCACCGCAGGCGAATCCGAGGCTCCCGTCCGACGGGTCTGGTGGCTACGCCACTACACGTTCTTCGGCACCGCCGTCGGCCTGGTGTTCATCTGGTTGTCGATGACGCCGTCCCTGTTGCCCCGCGGACCGCTCTTCCAAGGCATCATCAGCGGTGCCGCCGGCGGGATCGGCTACGCCATCGGCGTGTTCGCCGTCTGGCTGGTGCGCTACATGCGCTCGAAGGAGACCAGCCCGCCCGCTCCCCGTTGGGCCTGGCTGGGGCTGATCGTCGTCGGCCTGCTCGGCCAGACTGGGGCCATCGTCTACTTCCACGTGTGGCAGGACGACGTGCGCGACCTGATGGGCGTGCCGCGGATGGATTTCTGGGACCACCCGCTGACGGCGGTGCTGGCGATCGTGTTTCTGTTCGCCTTCGTCGAAATCGGGCAATTGATCGGCAAATTGGTGCGTTTCCTGGACCGACGGGTGGAACGCGTCGCGCCACCACGGGTGTCTCGGGTGGTCGTCGTCGCGCTGTTGTTGGTCGTGACCGTCGCCCTGCTCAACGGAGTCGTCGTGCGGGTGAGCATGGACTTTCTCAACAAGTCGTTCGCCTCGGTCAACGACGAGCTCGATCCGAACAATCCCGCGCCGACCAGCACGCTGCGTTCGGGCGGCCCACAGTCGCTGGTCAGCTGGGATTCGCTCGGCCACCAGGGCCGCGCCTTCGTCAGCAATGGGCCGACGGTCGAACAACTCACCGCGTTCAATGGGGCGGGCAACGGCGCCAAGGCAATCGAGCCGATCCGCGCCTACGCGGGACTGAATTCCGGCGACGACATCAAGGCCACCGCGAAGTTGGCCGCAGAGGAACTTGAGCGCACCGGCGGGCTGGACCGCAAGGTGATCGCCGTCGCGACGACGACCGGCACCGGCTGGATCAACGAGGCCGAGGCGTCGGCTCTGGAGTACATGCTGAACGGCAACTCCGCCATCGTGTCGATGCAGTATTCGTATCTGCCGAGTTGGCTGTCGTTCTTGGTCGACAAGGAGAACGCCCGGCAAGCCGGCCAGGCGCTGTTCGAGGCGGTCGACGCGCTGGTGCGCACACGGCCCGAGAACAAGCGCCCCAAGGTGGTGGTGTTCGGCGAGAGCCTTGGTTCATTCGGTGGGGAGACGCCGTTCCTGGCGTTGAACAACCTGATCGCTCGCACCGACGGGGCGCTGTTCTCGGGTCCGACGTTCAACAACACCATCTGGACCAACCTGACGAGCAACCGCGACACGGGCTCGCCGGAATGGCTCCCGATCTTCGACAAGGGTGAGAACGCCCGGTTCGTGGCCGAACCGCAGGACCTCCAGCGCCCGCCGAACGCGTGGGGCAAGCCGCGCGTGGTCTACCTCCAGCACGCGTCGGATCCCATCGCGTGGTGGAACCCGGACCTGCTGTTCTCCAAACCAGATTGGTTGCGCGAGCCCCGCGGCTACGACGTGTCGCCACGCATGGAGTGGATTCCCATCGTGACCTTCTTGCAGGTGTCGGCCGACATGGCCGTCGCAGTCGACGTGCCCGACGGCCACGGGCACGTCTACGTCAGGGACGTCGCCAACGCCTGGCAGTACATCCTGCAGCCACTCGACGTACTCGACGGCTGGACGGACGCAAAGACGGACACGCTGCGCCTGAAGCTGCGCTCGAACGAGAATGGGTAGTAGAGCAGCGCCAGTCGCCAAACGCGCATGGTGGCTTCACCATTACACGTTCTTCGGCACCGCGGTCGGGCTGATCTTCGTGTGGCTGTCGTTGACGCCGTCGCTGTTACCGCGCGGCCCGCTCTTCCAAGGGTTGATCAGCGGCTCCGCCGGTGCAATCGGGTACGGGCTCGGCGTGTTCGGCGTTTGGCTGGTGCGTTACCTGCGCTCGATGGAGCGCAGTCCTGCGGCGCCGCGGTGGGCCTGGCTGACGCTGCTTGGCGTCGGCATGGTTGGCCAGCTTCTGATGATCACCTGGTTTCACTTCTGGCAGAACGATGTCCGAGCCAAGGTCGGAGTGGCCAACCTCGGCTTCTGGGCTCACCCGCAGGCCGCAGTGCTGTTGATCGTGTTCCTGTTCCTCATCGTCGAAATCGGCCAATTGACCGGCAAGCTGGCAAGCCATCTCGTCCGTCAGGTGGATCGCATTGCGCCACCGCGGGTTTCGGCCGTCGTCGTGGTCGCCCTGCTGTTGACGTTCACGATCGCACTGCTCAACGGCGTGGTGGTCCGCGTCGCAATGAATGTCGTCAACAACTCGTTCGAGTCCGTCAACGACGAAACGGACCCCGCCAGCCCGGCCCCGACGACCTCGCTGCGGTCCGGCGGCCCGGGCTCGCTGGTCAGCTGGAAGTCGTTGGGCAACCAGGGCCGCATCTTCATGACGAACGGCCCGACCGTCGACGAACTCTCGAAGTTCAACGGCGCCAAGGCCACCGAACCCATCCGCGTGTACGCGGGCATGAACTCGGCCGACGACATCAAGGGGGCCGCAGCGCTGGCCGCCGACGAGCTAGTGCGCACCCGCGGACTCGAGCGGAAGGTGGTCGCCGTCGTCACCACCACCGGCACCGGCTGGATCAACGAGGCCGAGGCGTCGGCTCTGGAGTACATGCTCAACGGCGACACCGCCATCGTCTCCATGCAGTACTCCTTTCTTCCGAGCGGGCTGTCCTTCCTCGTCGACTCCGAGCACGCACGCCAGGCCGGGCAGGCGCTCTTCGAGGCCGTCGATGCGGAGCTGAAGCAGATCCCGGAGGCGAAGCGGCCGAGGCTGTTGGTGTTCGGCGAGAGCTTGGGTTCATTCGGCGGCGAGGCCCCCTTCCTCGCTGTGAACAACCTCGTCGCGCGCACCGACGGCGCGCTGTCTCGGGGCGCCGTTCATGAACACCATCTGGAACGACCTCACGACCAACCGCGCCAAGGGCTCCCCGCAGTGGCTGCCCGTGTTCGACGACGGCGAGCACGTCCGATTCGTATCCCAGCAGGGCGACCTCGATCGTCCCGCGAGTCCGTGGGGCTCACCCCGGGTGGTGTACCTCCAGCACGCGTCCGATCCCTTTACCTGGTGGAATCCCGACCTGCTGCTCAACGAGCCCGACTGGCTTCGCGAACCGCCCGGCCGGGACGTCTCGGCGCAGATGTTCTGGATTCCGGTCGTGACGTTCATGCAGGTAGCGGCCGACATGGCGGTCTCGGTCGACGTGCCCGATGGCCACGGTCACGTATTCCTCAGCGACGTCGCGAACGCGTGGGCGGCCATCTTGCAGCCGCTGAAGGTGCTCGACGGCTGGTCCGATGCAAAGACGGAGAAACTGCGGCCGATACTGCGCGCCGATCACGTCAAGTGAGCTGACTCAGCACGCCGGTCGACTTCAGCGCCTGGTATCCGCCGACGACGTCGGTGGAGCGGTGCAGTCCGAGGTCCAGTAGCGCCGCGGCGGCCAGGCTCGACGTGTAGCCCTCGGAACACAGGATCACCCATTCGACGTCGTCGCCGGCGGCCTCGGGCAGGCGCGCGTCGCTGGTCGGATCGCAGCGCCACTCCAGCACGTTGCGTTCGATCACCAGCGCGGCGGGCACCTCGCCCTCGCGGGCCCGTTGGGCGGCGGGTCGGATGTCGACGAGCACGGCGCCGCGGCTCAACGCGTGGGGTACGTCGCGGGCCTCGAGTCTGACAAGCCGGGCGCGAGCGCGCTCCAGAACTGCATCGACGCGGCTGGGCATCAGTCGCCTTCCGGTTTGTCCGTCAATTCGGTGCGGTTGCGGCGCAACGTGTTCCGCTCGGTGACGTCGTAGTACGACATTGCGGTCAGCGGCGGCGAGTACGCGTGCACGCTGAGCGTAGGGCCCGCCAACGTGACGGTCTCGCGCGACCACGTCACGTCATGCACCCAGCCCAACGGGAATGCGGCCTGGTCGCCTGCCACCAGGTGGCGACGGCGCAGCCTTTCCCCGTCCCAGCGAGTCTCGGCCAGCGCGCCGGACACGACGGTCAGGGCGCCAAGCGACCCGCAGTGATCGTGTAGCTCGGTCGACTTGTCGGGCACCCAGCTGATCAGCCACACGTCGAGTTCGTCATCACCGTGGAGTCGGGTGAACCAACGGTCGGCGGTGGGTGGGCCACCGGCGGGCAGTACGTGGTCGTATCGGCCGGATAAGACGTGGTCCGCGGCGACGTCGGTGGCCTGCAGAAGGTCGGGTAGACGCAGCCGGGTGGGCGCGACGAGCGATGGGGCGGCGAGGGACGGCAGAGCAAGGGACATGGGAAACTCCAAGAGCCGGACGGTCAGGGGACGGGCGTCAAGCCCGACAACACTCCTGACAGGTGGTCCGCTCCAGCACGATGCCGAGTGTTGCATAGATTGACGGCATGCGCCGCAACCCGATCCGCTCCGTGCTCGCCGCGACCATCCTCGCTTCCATCGCGCTCTCCGGCTGCTCGTCGGGCCCCGATGCCGGGAAGGCCTCGCCGTCCGCATCGCCGAGCACCACCACGTCCACGCCGGTATTCAGCTCGCACACGGCCGCACCTGGCGCCGTCGGCAAGTCCCCTGCCGGCGTCACGACTGCGGTGGGGGCACCCGCCGAATCGACCGAGGACGAGTACTTCCAGGCCTGCAGCGCGGCAAAGGCATGGATGACTCAGCACGGCGGCGATTTGAAGAGCCAGTTCGAGCCCTACCTCGCCTTCCTGCAGTCGTCGGATACGGCCACTCCCGGAACGTTCGGCACGCCGTGGTCGCAGCTCACCCCCGGGCGTCAGTCCGCAGTGATCGTCGCCGCCGATGCCGCCTCCAACGCGCTGTGCGGCTGACTCCGGCGAGCCGCGCGGTTTAAATCACGGGCGGCGAAAGTCAGTCGGACCGTTGCTCCGGGGTGTCCTCGGACCGCTCCGAAATCCACTGCCTGCCGCGGGCGAGCGCATCGTCGAGCGCCCCAAAGATCCGGGTCGTGGCCGGCACGATGCCGTCGTCGCCGAGTAGCTCGGCGAGCCCACCGCGATCGAGCACCTTCTCGACGGCTGGGCTGACCCCGGCGACGTACATGCGGCCGCCGTTGGCCTCGAGCTCGGTGGCCCACTTGCGGATGGCCCGGATGACCTTCGACGACGGCACGTCGGGCAGCGTGCCCATGCTGAGTACGACGACGGCGTTGCACGACTTGGCCACCTTGGGCCACAGCTCGTCGATGCGCGGCACCTCGGCGAACAGCCCGACCCCCGCGTAGTGCAGCACGGTGACCTCGTTGTTCGGGCACGTGTCGGGGACCTCGGCGCGGTCCCACCCGCCGTCGGGGTCCGGGCGCAGCGCCACCAGCCTGGCCGATTGCGAGGCCTTCACGCAGTACAGCACCAGCGACGTGATGGCCCCGATCAGGATCGCCTCATGCAGCGGAAGTTCGGTGGTGGCGACGAACGTGATGAGCATGGCCACCGCCGACAGCGGAGCGGTCCGCAGCACCAACACGATGTCGGCCCAGCGACCCGCGACGAGTTCGGCGCCGATGACGAGCATCAGGCCTCCGATCAACGGCATCGGGATCAATTCGGCCAGTGATCCGGCGAGCACGACGAGCAAGGTCAGCCAGATGCCTGCGAAGATGCCCGCCCACCGCGTCTGGGCCCCCGCGGAGGTCGCAACGCCGGTGCGCGACAAGGATCCACCCGTTGGCAGGGCTCCGAAGAAGCCGCCCGCGAGGTTCGCCACGCCTTGGGCCGTGAAGTCCCTCGACGTGTTGGGCCTGCTGCCGTCCGGGTTGGGCACGGCCGCCGAGATGCCCGCGGCCTGAGCGAGTCCGACCAGCGCGACCGCCAACCCGCCCCCGAGTAGGCCGGGAATCACATCGAAGTTCGGTAACACGAAGGGTGGCAATGCATTGGGAATCGAAGCAATGTCGCCGACGGTCTCGACATCGACGTGCAGCGCCGTCACGGCCACGGTCACCACGACGAGCGCGATCAGCGTGGCAAAGGCGCACAGTCGCTTGACGAGGTGGAACACCGCCCACACCGCCACCGTCGCGAGTGCGACCAGACATGGCGCGGACTGCCAGGATCCGACGTTGGCGAAGGCCTCGATGAACTTGCGAATCGTGTTGTGGCTCTGAGTTTTATACCCGGTGGCGTCGAAGATGACGCCCGCGATGATCTGCACGGCGATACCCGTGGTGAACCCGGTCATCACGGCGTTGGAGACGAAGTTCATGATCGCGCCGAACTTCAGCAGCCCGAACAACAGCATCACCGCACCGACGATGAGCGCCAATGCCGCGACGTTCGCCGGGTCGGCCGGGTCGAGTCCGGCGGCCGTCAACACGCTGCGCGATGACAGCGCAAGCGCGCTCGTCAGCGTGGTCACCATCAACACGGTTCTGGCGAAGACCGAACCGACGATCGTCGAGAGCATTCCCGAATAGAGCCCGGCCACGGGGTTGAACCCGCCGATACTCGCGTAGGCCATGCCCTCTGGAATCGAGAACAGTCCGGTGACGAGGCCCGCGATCGCATCACGCAGCCGGGGTCGGCCGAGCCCACCGATCGCGCCACGGACCTTCGACAGTGCGTCCGTCACGCGCAGCAACATTGCCACCGGAAGTCAATTCGTGCGGGAGACTGGCCGAATGCCTTGGCGATTCGAGTTGGCTCCGGCGATTCGGCCCTACGCCGCGGGTCCCTGGTCCGTTGGTCATCGCCGCCCTCGGTATTCTGGCCGCCGCCTTCGGTGGGCTCTCCAGCATGGGAGTGAAGCTCATCCCGGCTGTGCCGCAAGGCTTCCGATTCCGGGCTGGCCGGCCTTCGACCACGTCGCCCAGCTGATCCCCGGTGCACTGGCGATCGCGATGATGGCCTTCGTCGAGACCGTCTCGGCCGCGCGCGGAATCCGCAGGAGCGAGGACCCGCAGCTCGACCCGGATCGCGAGTTGCCGCGAGCGGCCTTGCCGCAGTGCTTGGTTCGTTCTTCCACACGCTGCCGCCGTCGGCCGGGTTCTCACAGAGCCAGGTGAATACCCGGTCCGGCGCCAGGACACAGGTGTCGAGTCTGGTGACCGCCGCACTGGCGGTCGTGGTTGTGCTGTTCCTCGCCCCCGCGCTGTCGAAGCTGCCGGAAGCCACGCTCGGGGTGATGGTGCTGGTGCCGGTGCTGGGACTCATCGACGTGGGCGCCGTGAAGTTGCTGTTCGCCTTCGACCGCGCGGAAGGCGATCCGATCGAGCCGGCGAATCCGCTGGTGCTGCGCACCCAGGTGGCGCTCTACACCGCGAATCTGCGTGCCAACGCGAACGTGGTCCACGACCTGGTGACGTCCTGCGACCCGCTGCCGAAGACATTGGTGCTCGACCTGTCCCGGCAGCCGAAGGTGAGCAGCACCATCCTCGACGGACTCCGCGAGTTCGACACCGAAATGGCGGGCCTGGGCATCCGCGTGGTGTTCGCAGCCCTGCCGGATTCGGCGTGCGAC